>JBKEAH010000200.1:0-43825 GCA_047972065.1 Desertimonas sp. | reverse complement strand
CACCGGTAACCACCTCGACCCCAGCGGCGCCGTCGAGCACGAAGGTCAGACCGTCGCCCAACGCCTTCTTGTCCCGCCCCATCAGCTCGATCAGACGTTCGGGATCGATGCCGGGGGGGATGGCCGTGTCGAGGGCGTACTCCGCCCCCACCACCCGACGATGAGCGGCAACCCGGTCGTCGTCGACGCGCCCCAGCAGCCGGGCCAGCTCGGCGGCGTAGACCAGGCCGATCCCCACCGCCTCACCGTGGGTCAGCGTGTGGTCGGTGGCGATCTCGAGGGCATGGGCCAACGTGTGGCCGTAGTTGAGCAGCGCCCGTCGACCGCCCTCACGCTCGTCGGCGGCGACGACATCGGCCTTCAGCTGCACGCAGCGGGCGACCCGGTCGGTGAGGTCGAGCGCGTTGAGATCGTCACCGGACAAGAAGTGGTACTTGGCCATCTCCCCGTCGCCCGAGCGACGCTCGCGCGCCGGCAGCGAGCCCAACGTGTCGACGTCGCAGACGACGCCGCTGGGCTGCCAGAACGCGCCCACCAGGTTCTTTCCCTCCGGGAGGTTCACCCCGGTCTTGCCGCCGATCGCGGCGTCGACCATGCCGAGCAGCGTCGTGGCAACGTGGACGACGGCGACGCCGCGGTGCCACGTGGCGGCTGCGAACCCGGCAACGTCGGTGACCATGCCGCCGCCGACGCCGATGACCACGTCATGACGGGTCAGACCCATCCGGGCGAAGCCACGGGTGAGCTGCTCGATCGTCGCCAGGCTCTTGTGCTGCTCGCCGCGACCGATCTCAAATCGTTCGACGGCGATCGCCTCACCGAGGTCGACGGCGACGGGAATGCCGGCCTGAGTGACCAGGGCCGCCCGACGTGTGCCCGATGGGAGCAGGGTCGGCAGGTCGGCGATCGCTCCCGATCCGACGACGACGTCATAGGAGCGTTCGCCGAGACGCACCGTGAGCCGGCGCCGTCCGCTCATGTCGACGCCCCGGCGATGATCGTCTCGCTGACCTGTTCAGGGGTGAGATCGGTGGTGTCGATGCGCATCGTGGAGACCTCGTCGTACCAGTCGCGACGCTCGGTCGCCATGCCCGCCAACGCGGCGGCCGGGTCGTCGTCGAGCAACGGTCGGTGACCGGCCGACGCCGTGCGCGCCGTCAGGATGTCCAGCGAGGCGTCCAGCCAGACCACCACGGCCCCCGACGCCACGAGCGCCGCCCGGTTGTCGGCGGACTTCACCACGCCACCAGCGGCGGCGATCACCAACGGGGTCTGCTGCGCCAGCGCGTCGCGCAGGGCGCTGGTCTCGAGGGCCCGGAAGGCTGCCTCCCCGTCGTCGAGGAAGATCTCGCGCACGGTGCGGCCGGTCTGGCTCTCGATCAGCTGATCGGAGTCCACCAGTTGGCGGTCGAGCTTGTGCGCCAGCAGCCGGGCGGTGGTCGTCTTGCCGGTGCCCATGAGCCCGACCAGCACGAGGTGTCGGTCGTCGATCACGGCAGCGTGGCGCGGAACGTGTCGGCGTTGGCGACGAACTCGGTGACCGAGTCGCCGCCGAACTTTCGTTGCGCCTCGGCCGCCAGCACCAGGGCGACCATCGTCTCGGCGACCACGCCCATCGCCGGCACCGCCGTCACGTCGGTGCGTTCCTTGAACGAGACGGTGGACTCCTTGGTGACGGTGTCGACGGTCTCGAGCGTCGGCACGTTGAGGGTGGCGAGAGGCTTCATCGCCGCCCGCACCACCAACAGCTCGCCGGTCGACATCCCCCCTTCGACACCGCCGGCCAGGCTGGAGCCACGGCGGTAGTCACCGGCGGTGGCGTCCCATCGGATCGGGTCGTGGGCGACGCTCCCCCGGCGGCCGGCGACCTCGAAGCCGTCACCGACCTCGACACCCTTGACCGCCTGGATGCTCATCACCGCCTGCGCCAACGCGGCGTCGAGCTTGCGGTCCCAGTGCACGTGGCTGCCGAGCCCGACGGGGACGCCATAGCCGAGCACCTCGACGACGCCGCCGAGGCTGTCGCCGTCCTTGGCCGCCGCCTTGATCTCGGTGATCATCGTCTCGGTCGTGCCGGGGTCGAAGCAGCGCACCTCGGAGGCGTCGACGGCGGCCAGGTCGGCCACGGCGGGCCGGGGGCCGTCGCTGCGCACGGCGCCCATCTGGACGACGTGGCTGATCACCTCGGCGCCCAGCGTGCGCAACAGCAGCTTGGCCAGCGCGCCGGCCGCCACCCGGGCCGCGGTCTCGCGGGCGCTGGCCCGCTCGAGCACGTCGCGCGCGTCGCTGAAGCCGTACTTTTGCATACCGGCGAGATCGGCGTGACCGGGTCGCACCTGGGTGAGCGGTGTCTTGGTGGCTCCCGGCGCCGGGGACATCTCTTCGTGCCACTTGTCGCTGCGGAACCACTCGGTGTTCTTGATCTCGATCGCCACCGGCGACCCGAGGGTGCGGCCGTGGCGGACGCCGCCGAGCAGCGTCAGCTCGTCGACCTCGAAACGCTGGCGCGGGCCACGCCCGTAGCCGAGACGGCGGCGGGCCAGCTCGGCCTGGATGTCCTCGACGGTCACCGCCAGGCCGGCGGGGAGCCCTTCGACGATCACGACCAGGGCCTGACCGTGGGACTCACCGGCCGTCAGGTACCGCAACATGGTCAGCGAGGCTACGGCCGGGGCCGCCCGGCGACCCAGCGGTTGTCGTTACGGTGCCCGCATGGCCGACCGCGACGTCAAGGCGATGACCGCCGATATCGACACGCCGACGTTCGAAACCGTCGCGTTCACCACGCCGCCGCCGCTCGATCGGGCGACGGTCGCGGTGGTGACGACGTCATCGCTGCACCACCCCGACCAGGCGGATTTCGCGCCGTCCGATACCGGCTTCCGGGTGCTCGACGGGTCGCGGCGCGACGTCGTGACGGGTCACTGGAGCCCGAACTTCGACGCCATCGGGTTCGCCGTCGACATGAACGTCGTGTTCCCGCTCGACCGGCTCGACGAGCTGGCGGCACGGGGCGCGATCGGACGGGTCGCCGATCGGCATCTGTCCTACGCCGGCAACCAGTTCGACCTCAGCGCCGTTCGTCATGACAGCGGCCCCGCCGGCGCCGAGCTGCTCCGGGCCGACGGCGTCGACGTCGTGGTGCTGACACCCGTTTGACCGTTGTGCACGCGCACCGTGAGTGTGCTCGCCCATGTCTTCGAGGCCGTCGGCCTGGCCACCGTCGCCCTTGGCTCGCAGCGCCGCCAGATCGAGCACACGGCGCCACCACGCGGGCTGTTCTGCGACTTCCCGCTCGGCCGCCCGCTCGGTCGTCCCGCCGACCCCGAGTTCCAGCACCGGGTGTTGCGCCACGCCTTCGACCTGCTCGAACGACCCGGCCCCCCGCCGGTGTTCGAGGTGTTCGCCGAGTCGATCGTCGATGACGGGCACGAGGTGATGTCGTGCCCGCTCCCACCCCGCCACGACCCCGATCTGCATCCCGCGGTCGACGAGGTGCGCGGTCTGCGTCACGCCTACGACCGGGCGGTCGAGCGCTATGGCAATCGATCGGGCACCGGACGGGTGATCGACGCCGACGGCGTCGAGGCGGCGGTCGAGGCGCTGGCACGGATCGCCGACGGGGTGGCGTGGAAGGAGGCGGGGCTGCCGGGCATCCCGGCCCGGGTGGCCCAGGACGTGCGCGGCTACTACGAGACCGCCGCGCTGGGGCTGTCCGATCACGTCCCGGCGGCCTGGTCGGGGGCGCGCTGGTTCTTCGAGCGGACCGAGACCGGCGCCGTGCTGCTGGCGGCCCGCCAGACGATGGCCGACGCCGGGGTCAAGACGCCGATCTGGTTCTACATGGCCCCCGGCGATCGCCGATGATGAGGTGATGGCCGCCACCACCGGTTCGAACACCGCCGACATCGAGTTTTTCTGGGACCCGGTGTGCCCGTTCGCCTGGATCACCTCGCGCTGGATCGTCGAGGTCGCCGCCCAGACCGCGATGTCGGTCGAGTGGCGCTTTATCTCGCTGCGTCTGTTGAACAAGGACAAGGACTACGCCACCGACTTCCCCGCCGGATACGAGCAGGGCCACACGGCAGGACTGCGGATGCTGCGCGTCGCGGCGGCCGTTCGTGCCGACCGGGGGCCGGGTCCGCTCGGTGCGCTGGTGACGGCGTACGGCGAGAGCTATTGGGATCGACCCCGCGGATCGGGGATGCGCGAACGCCTCAGCACCCCGGCCCACGCCATCGAGGTGTTGGAGGCCGCCGGGTTGCCCGCGAGCTACGCCGCCGCGCTCGATGACACGTCGTGGGACGCCGAGCTGGACACCGAGACCGAGCTGGCGCTGTCACGCACCGGCCGGGACGTCGGCACGCCGATCATCACGTTCCGCCCACCCGAGGGGCTGTCGTTCTTCGGGCCCGTGATCTCACGGGTGCCCGACCCGGCCGAGGCGGTGCCGCTGTGGGATGCGGTGACCACCCTCGCCGCCTTCCCCGGCTTCGCCGAGCTCAAGCGCAGCCTGCGCGAGGTGCCGCAGCTGACGATCCTCGGCGATCCCGACAATCGAGCGGTGCGCGAAGACTGGCGGGGCGGCCACCGCGTCTGACCGTCACGGAGCGAAGCAGGCGAAGACGACACCGAGCGCATCGCGATCGCCTTCGACCTCGGCGTCGCCGGTGGCGATCAGGTCGGCGACCGTTCGTCGGAGCGTGGCGACCTCGACCCACCCGTTGCTGGTGGTGATCAGTGTCGCGGTCGCGCCGACCCCGTCGGTCGGGCAGGCGACCTCGTTGCGAACGTGGAGCCCGCCCAGCGGTTCGCCGTCGACGACGACGGCGACGTGGTGGTCGATGCCGGCGGCGCGATCGGGGTCGAGCATGACGCGCAGCACCCTCAGCGCGGCGGCCGGATCGGCGGCGACCGACGGGGCGCGCAACCGATGCATCCGGTGACGGTCGAGCGGCACGGTTCCATCGAGATCGAGCGCCCGGGTGAGGCACCAGTTGCGGATGTTGGCCGCCGGGCTGCGATAGCCGATCGCCCGTAGGACGTCGGCGAGCAACCGGCGGTCGTCGTCGCTGGCGTCGTCGCTTCGAACCAGCCAGCTCCCCAGCTCGGCCGCCCAGCGCAGATCGTCGGCTGCGAGAGCGCGACGGCACCGCTGGCGCACGGTGTCGCGGCCGCCGAACCCGTCGATCAACCGCTCGGCGCGCTCGGCGGGGGGCAGCGGGAACAGCTTGGCTTCGTCGCCGTCGAACCATCCCTGGATCCCGTTGTGGATCTGACGCACGTGGTGTTCGGCGACGCCGTAGCGCTCGCTGGTCAGGTAGTCGTCGTCATAGTGGTCGGGCAGCCGCACCCGGGCCGCCAGCTCGTCGCTCGTCCAGCCACGGTTGAGCCCACGCACCGTCTGGTCCCAAAGGAACTGGATCGCGTCGCGCGCCGCGGTGACCCGTCGTCGGATGTCGTCGGTGCCGCGCAACGGCGGGCCGTGCGTCCCGACGAGGTGCCCGGCGCCGAGCGCGAGCAGATGATCCATCCCGCTGAGCAGCACCCGCGGGTCGCGGTACTCCTCGCCGCGGATCGCGAACACGTTGAACAGCGCCGGCCAGACCAGGTTGTGGACGGCGGTGTCGAGCTCGGGGAGCCACAGCGTCACCGAGTCGTCGGCGTCCGAGGGTGCCGGGGTGATCTCGACGGTGAGCCCGGCGATCGTCAGCGTCGTCGGTTCGGCGACCGTCACCGTGGGTGGGACGAACCCGTTGGTGAACGGTGCGTGCTCGGGATTGCGGAAGGCGGCGCCCAGCCCGACGTGGACCAGGGCGTCGGGGCCGGACTCGGGGAGGCGGATGCCGAACTGGTGGACGAGGCCGCGGCCATACGCCGGTGCGATCTCGCCGCCGGTCCGGGCGATGTTGGCGACGATCCGTTCGTGGCCCACGACATCGAGGTGCCCGTCGCCGGCTCCGTCGATGGCGGCGGTGCCGGCGACATAGTGGAAATGCGTATAGATCACCGCCACCACCGGACGGTCGGTGTGCTTGCGCAGCAGGGCGAGCGCGGCGGTCATCTCCTCCACGGACTCACCGGTGTCGACGGCGATGATGCCGTCGGGGCCCTCGATGAAGGTCTGGTTCGAGAGCCCGTTGCCGACCACGCACCACACACCCGGGCGCACCGACGCCATCTGGGGCGCGATCACCCGCAGTTGGTCCAGCTGCTGGGGGTGGAGCAGTTGCCCGTACGGTCCCGTGGTCACCGATGACCCGCTCGGGTCGAAGCTGCGAACCGTCGTCACGAATCGACCTCACTCCCCGGGGGCCAGACGATGCCCCCCGATCATGACACGTGGGTGCGCCGGCTCAGGTGGCGGTGTCGGCGCGACGGGTCAGTTCGGCGTCGCCGGCGGTGCGCATCGCGACGGGGTCGGGCCGGACGCCGGTCCACAGCTCCTGCTGGAGGATGGCCTGATGGACGAGCATGCCGAGCCCGTCGAAAGTGCGACAGCCCCGCTCGGCGCCGGCGCGCAACAGCGCTGTGTCGAGCGGGTGATACACGAGGTCGGCCACGATCTGGCCGGCGCGCAGCAGCGTCGGGTCCAGCGGCAGTTCGTCGCTCGCCATCCCCACCGTGGTGGCGTTGACGACGATGTCGGCGTCGGCGACATCGTCAAAGCCTCCGACCCGGGCGTTCGTCGCGAGGGCGGCGGCTCGTTCGGCACGATCCGCGCTGCGGTTGATCACGGCGAGGTCGGCGACACCGGCGCGCCCCAGTGCATCGACCAGGCTGCGCGCCGCCGCCCCGGCGCCGAGCATCGCCACCCGGGCACCTCCAACCCCGACACCCGCGGCGGCCAACGACGCGACGAACCCGTCGCCATCGGTGCTGTGACCGACCAGCTGGCCCGAACCGCCGACGGCGACGGTGTTCACCGAGTGCAACGCGGCCGCCGCCGGCGCCAGTTCGTCGACGGCGTCGGCGACATCGACCTTGTGGGGTGTCGTCACCGACAGACCCAGCAGGCCGAGCGTGCGCATCGCGTCGAGGGCGGCGCCGGCTCGACCGGGCGCGACGTCGAAGGCCACGTACACGGCGTCGATCCCGGCGGCGGCGAAGGCGGCGTTGTGCAGCGCCGGCGACAACGAGTGCGCCACCGGTGATCCGATGACGGCGGCGACGCGGCGCATCACGTCCGCCGCCGGTACCGCCGGCCACCACCACGATCTGGGGAAGCCAGATCGCCAGGTGGCACGGAGCTTCCCCAGATCGTGGGCGGGGGCACGATCGTCAGTCCAGCAGACCGGCGGCGGCGGCCGCATCGACGTTGGCCTGGTGCTGCTCGCCGGTGGCGGCGAAGACGTGGTTGCCCTCTTCATCGGCCAACACGTAGAAGACATAGCGGCAGTCGTCGGCCGACAGCCCTTCGCAGATGGGGTCGCCGCGACCAGGGTTGGGCGCCGGGTTGAGAGCCGCTTCGATCGACGCCCGGCCCGGGTTGGTGATCGGCGTCGGTGGCAGCCCCGGGTTCTGATACACGTTCCACCGCCCCGGCGTCTCGCGCTGCTGCGCGAACGGGATCTCGTCGGGATCCCCGCCGGCCTGCACGGTGCCGTAGCGCACCGCGGCGTCGATCTCCAGGTTGATGCCCTTCTCCAGACGGTTGTAGATCACCCGGGCGATCTTCGGGCGGTCGCCGCTGGTCTTGGCCTCTTCCTCGATCAACGACGCGACGATCAACACCTCGTAGGGCGTCAGGCCGAGCTGCGCGGCACGGTTGTCCAGATCGGTCTGGTTGGCGACACGCTCCATCTGCTCGATCATCCGTTGGATCACCTGCCCCTCGTTCTCGGCGTTCGAGACCTCGTAGGTGTCGGGGAACAACAACCCCTCCAACGACGTCTCGCCGGCCGGTCGGAGACGGGCGACCAGTGCCGGGTTGACCAGGGCGGTGTCAAAGCCGCCCACGGTCAGCGGCAGAATCGTGTTGTCGAGCCGCACCGCCATCTCGGCGAGCGTGTAACCCTCGGGGAACGTGACCTTCGTGTAGGTCTGGTGCGGCGGTGTCCGCAGTCGGGCCAGCACGTTGCCCATGTGATCGCCCTGGGAGATCTCGTAGTAGCCCGGGGTGAGCTGCAGACCGCCGTGGTGTTCGACGTAGAAGCGGAACACGGCGGCGTCGGTGACGAAACCGCCCTCCTCCAAACGTTCGCTGACCGTCTGCAACGTGTCGGCCTCCTCGACCGTGAAGCTGACCGGTGCCGAGGGATCACCCTGGGGGTTGATGCGCCCGATGTACCACCATCCGATCGCACCGGCGAACAATGTCAGCGCCATCACGACCGTCATCGCGGTGTAGGCAATCCACTTGACCGGCCGGGTCTGCGTCCGCAGCCGCTCGACCTGACCGGCGTAACCGGCGTCGTCCCACGAATCGGCCTCCCAGCCCAGCACGTCGAGCTGATCGAGCGAGTCGAGCTGATCGATCCCACGCCGGTCACGGACGTCGGCGCCGCGAGCCTCCTCGCGGGCTGCCTCGCGCTCGCGACGGAGTTGTTCGGCGATCGTCACCGGCGGGCTCCCCGACGGGCTTCCAACCAGCCCTGGAGAATCACGGCCGCCGCGACCTTGTCCACCCGTTGTCGTCGCGCCGGGCCCCGTACCCCGGCGTCGCGCAAGGCCGACTCGGCCGCCACCGTGGTCAGGCGCTCGTCGTAGGTCTCGACCGGCACCCCCACGACCGTAGCCAGCGTCTTGATCTCAGCCAGGACACCCCGGGCGGCCGGACCGAGATCACCCGACAGGCTGCGTGGGAGGCCGACCACGACGATGCCCGCCTCCTCCACCCGCACCAGGCGGGCGATCTCGTCGTGATCGTGGCGGCGCGATCGCGACCGGGCGAGCACCGTGAGGGGAGACGCGATGGTCCCGCCGACATCGCTGACGGCGACCCCGATGCGCTTGCTGCCGAGGTCCAACCCGAGGGCGCGCATGCCCGGATCAGGCCGTCGCGCGAGCGGCGGCGACCGCCTCGGTGGCGATTCGCAGCGCCTCGTCGATGCCCGAGGGTTCCTTCCCCCCGGCCGTGGCGACATCGCCCTTGCCGCCGCCGCCCCCACCGACGGCCTTGGCCGCCTGCTGGATCAACGATGACGCCGGGTACGACGTGCCCGGCGTGACCGCCGCGCTGAGCGCGACCCCGCCGGTGCTGGTCGCACCGATCAACACGACGACATCGACATCGGGCTGGTTGCGCACGACGACGGCCAGCTCGCGCAGCTCGTTGGGCGCCAGCCCGTCGACACGTGCGACCAGCGCACCGTCTCGGGCGGCGGCGGCGAGATCGCCGGCCTGGCTGCCGGCCAGCTTCGAACGGAGCCCCTTGATCTCGTCGTGCAGCGAGCGGATCTCGTCGAGCTTGCGCTGGACGCCGCCAACCAGATCCTCGGCCGGGACGCCGACCAGTCGGGCGGCGTCGGCCACCGCCTGCTCGTCACGCTGGAGCAAGGCGACCGTCGCCTCGCCCGTGATCGCTTCGATACGGCGCAGGTTGGATCCGATCGAGCCCTCGCTGACGATCTTCACCGCGCCGATGTCGCCGGTGGAGGCGACGTGGGTGCCGCCGCACAGCTCGATCGACGGTCCGGCCTCGAGGACCCGCACGACATCGCCGTACTTGTCGCCGAAGAAGGCGATCGCCCCCTTTTCCTCGGCGTCGACCTTGGACATCTCCGACACGATGACCGCGTCGTTGGCCAGCGTCTCCCGGTTGACCATCCGCTCGATCTCGGTGATCTGCTCGGCGGTCAACGGCTCGTAGTGGGAGAAGTCGAAGCGCAGCCGGTCGGGTGCGACCAGCGAACCGGCCTGCTTGACGTGGTCGCCGAGCACGCTGCGCAGCGCGTGATGCAACAGGTGGGTGGCGGTGTGGTTGCGGCGAGTGGCGTCACGCCGGGCGACGTCGATCGTCACCGTGGCGATCTGGCCGGGGGTGATCGCCCCGGTGACCCGGGCGCGGTGACGCCGCAGGTTGGGCAGCGCGAAGGTGGTGTCGAGCACCTCGGCCACCCCGCTGTCGGTGCGGATCGTGCCCCGGTCGCCGATCTGTCCACCGCTCTCGGCGTAGAACGGCGTGCGGTCGAGGAAGATGTCGACCAGATCGGCGTCGCCAACCGACACCGGCACGACCGCCAGCACTCGGCCTTCGGCCTCCTCCGCGGTGTACCCGACGAACTCGGTGGTGCCGAACTGCTCGATCACCTCGCGGTAGGTGTCGATGTTGGCATCGTCGGTGCCGCTACGGCGTGCCTCCTTGGCCCGGCGTCGCTGGGCCGCCATCTCGGTCTCGAAGCCGGCGACGTCGACGGTGACGCCTCGTTCACCGGCGATCTCTTGGGTGAGCTCCAGCGGGAAGCCGTACGTGTCGTGGAGCACAAACGCCGTCGTGCCCGACAGTTCGGACCGTTCGTTGCCGTCGAGCTCCTGCTCGAGCATCGCCAAACCGTTGCGCAACGTCTGGCGAAACCGCTCCTCCTCCTTGCCGAGCACGCCGACGATGAAGTCGCGCTGACGGGCGACGTCGGGATACGCGGCGCCCATCACGTCGATCGCCACCTCGGCCAGCTGGGGCATCACGAAGTCGGTGGTGCCCAGGAGGTAGGCGTAGCGCACGGCCCGGCGGATGATCCGGCGCAGCACGAACCCACGGGCCTCGTTGCTGGGGAACACCCCGTCGGCCACCAACATGGTGGCGGAACGGGCGTGCTCGGCGAGCACCCGGAGGGCGAAGCTGTCGCGGTGGTCGTAGTCGCCGGGCCGGTACGTGCGGCCGGTGATCGCGCCGGCCCGGCGGATCAGCGGCTGCATCAGATCGGTCTCCCAGACCGAGTCGACGTCCTGGAGCAGGCAGAGGATCCGCTCGAAGCCGGCCCCGGTGTCGATCTGTGGCGTGGGCAGCGGCGTCCGGGTCCCGTCGGACGCTTGGTCGTACTGCATGAAAACCAGGTTCCAGAACTCCATGAACCGGTCACCGGCGGGGTCGGTCAGCGGTCCGCCGTCGGGCCCGTAGTCGGGCCCGCGGTCGTAGTGCAGCTCGCTGCACGGCCCGCAGGGCCCGGTGTCGCCCATCTGCCAGAAGTTGTCGGCGTCGCCGAGCCGCTGGATGCGCTCCATCGGGACGCCGACGACGTCGTGCCAGATCTTCTCGGCCTCGTCGTCGCTGTCGTGGACGGTCACCCAGATCCGCTCGGGATCGAACCCCCACACCTCGGTGACCAACGCCCAGCTCAGCGGGATGGCGGTCTCCTTGAAGTACTGCCCGAAGCTGAAGTTGCCCAGCATCTCGAAGAACACCAGGTGGCGCTTGGTCCGCCCGACGTCGTCGAGGTCGTTGTGCTTCCCGCCCGCCCGGACGCACTTCTGCGAGGTGACGGCGTTGGCGTAGGGAGGTACCTCGTCACCGACGAAGTACGGCTTGAACGGCACCATGCCCGCGACGTTGAACAGCAGCGTCGGATCGTGTGGGATCAGGCTCGCCGACGGCACGACCGTGTGATCGCGGGCCGCGAAGAAGTCGAGGAACGACTGTCGCAACTCATCGGCGGTGCGGGGGACGCGTCGATCGGACATAGGTGCAGGTCAGTGTACTGACGGGGCGAGGCCGGGCCCCGAGACGATCGGGGCGTGCGTCGCTACGGTGTCCCGGTGACGCCCCAGCCCGAGGACCTGCACGAGTGGATCAGCTTCGAGGACGCCGTGGAGCAGCGCACGTGGGTCTTCGACGCCACGTTCTTGCGTTCGTCGTACCAGTGCATCTACGGGCAGGGCTGCCAGGGCGTGCTCGACGGTCCTGCCGAGGACCAGGCGCAGGGATGCTGTAGCTACGGCGCCCACTTCGTCGACGAGGACGACGTGGCCAACGTGGTGGCCCACTTCGTCCGGCTGCGACCCGAGCAGATGCAGTTCCACGGCGAGGCGACCTCCGCCGGCTTCCTCGAACCCGGCGAACCCGGCGACGATGGCAGCCACGTCACCGTGACCCGTCTCGTCGACGACGCCTGCATCTTCCTCAACCGACCCGGGTTCGGGCGGGGGCCCGGCTGTGCCTTGCACGTCGCCGCGCTCGACGCCGGCGAACGCCCGCTCGATTGGAAGCCGAACGTGTGCTGGCAGGTGCCGATCCGCCTCGAGCACTCGACCGACGAGAACGGGCATGTCACCTCGCGCCTACGCGAGTGGAAGCGGCGCGACTGGGGCGACGGGGGGGCCGAGTTCCACTGGTGGTGCACCGAGGCCCCCGAGGCGTTCAGCGCACCCGATCCCGTCTACCTGACGGCGCGCGATGAGATCGTCGAGCTGGTCGGTCGAGGACCCTACGACACGCTGGTGAGGCTGTTGGAGCGGCCGGACTGGACGCCGCTGCCCCACCCGACGCTCAGGCCGCAGGCGGGCTGAGGTACCGACCGGGCACCGATTGCGCTAGGCCTCGTCGTCTTCGTCGTCGAACTCGACGCCGTACTTGGCCGCCAAGGCGGCGTACCCGTCCTCGTCATCGTCACCAGCGCGCGGTGACCGATCCCCGAGACCGAGGTCGAAGGCCCCGGGCCCCGACTGCTTCAGCTTTCGCGCTTCTTCGAAGCGGCGATGACGACCCTTCTTCACGCAGGGCTCCCACAAACTAGAGAAGTGACATTGACCGCCACCCTATCGCTCGCACCCTCGCTGACTCGGCATGGCCTGGTCGTGGGGACGGTGTGTCAGGATCGGGTGATGGCCGCGACCCCGTCGTCATCGAACGCCACGACCGGTCCCGCCCATCATGGCGTCGCTGTGCTCAACCAGAAGGGTGGGGTCGGCAAGACCACCGTCACGCTGGGGTTGGCGTCGGCGGCCGCCGCGGCGGGGCGACGGGTGCTGGTCGTCGATCTCGACCCGCAGGCCTCGTCGACGTGGGTGCTCGGCCACGACGGCGACGGGTCGACTGTGACCGACGTCATGGCCGGGGGCAGCCTCGAGCGGGCGATCGTCGCCAGCGCCTGGGACGAGCGGATCGACCTCGTCCCCGGGGGCGCGGCGCCGATCAAGCCCACCGGTGCCCGCCGGTTGCGTGACTCGCTCGCCGCGCTCGATCCGTCTCGCTACGACGCCCTGCTGCTCGACTGCCCCCCGACCCTGGGTGGCCCCACGATCGGTGCGTTGACCGCGGCGCGCCACGCCCTCATCGTGGTCGACCCGTCGGCGCTGGGCCTGCGGGGCATCGGCGCCGTCGCCGATGCCGTCGATGACGCCTGGCAGGATGCCAACCCCGAGCTCGACCTGTGTGGTGTCGTCGTCAACCGCATGCCGGCGGTGTCCCAGGAGGCCGAGCGCCGGCTCGACGAGCTGGGCCGCATCGTCGGCAAATCGACGATCTGGCGTCCGCCGGTTCCGCAGCGGGTGATCGTCAACCAGGCACTCGGCGAGCGGCGCCCGATCCACAGCTACGGCAGTCGGGCCCGTGGTGTCACCGAGGCGTTCGACAGCCTGTGGGGCAAGCTGCGGCGCACCGTGCGGGCCTGATCCCGGCGGTCAGCCGACGTCGACCAGACGCAGGCTGCCACGACCGTCGAAGGTCAGCGCACTGTGCCCGTTCATCAGGCGGTCGATCCCGTCGCCCAACAACTCGGCCCGCCAGCCATGGCGGAGCCGTGCCTCGGGCGCATCGGCGAGGAACGACACCAGGTCGGCGCGGGTGGCGAGCAGGGCGGTGTCGATCCGCTCGTCGCGCGCCACCTGGCTGACCCAGGCCGAGATCAGCGTGATCGCGGGGCGCTTCGAGCGGTCGAGATCGTCCTGGCCGCCCGGTGCGGTCGGGGGCTCGGTCTCCTGGCCGTGGGCGACGGCGGCGACGATCTCGCGACCGAGGCGCCCGCGGGCGTGGCGGTCGTCGACGCCACGGGCCTGTACGAGGTCCTCCACCGTCATCGGCTGGCGCTGGGCGATGCCGAGGATGGCCAGGTCGGGCAGGACCTGACGAACGGGCACGTCGGCACGCGCCGCCTCCCGCTCGCGCCACGCGGCGACCGCCTGGGCGACCGCCCGGGCCCGCGGGCGCAGGCTGCGGACATCCTTGAGCTTGAGCCAGGCGCGATCGGGTTCGGTGGCACCCACCGGCCGGGTGCGCAACTCCTCGCACGCCTCGGTGGCCCACGGCAGACGGCCCCGTTCGCTCAGCTGCGCCGTGAGCCGGTCCTGTAGCGCGAGCAGCGAGGTGACATCGGCGGCGGCGTAGCTGCGCTGGGCGTCGGTCAACGGGCGGCGCAGCCAGTCGGTCAGCCGATCACCCTTGGCCGGTGCGAACCCCAGTTCGCCCTGCACCAGCGAGGTCAGCGAGGGCGTGCCGTAGCCGACGAAGCCGGCGGCGACCTGGGTGTCGAACAGGTGCCGGGGGATGGCCCCGACGGCGTGGGTGAGCACGTCGAGATCCTGCTGGGCGGCGTGGGCGACGGCGACCGCCGCCGAGTCGAACAGCTCGCGCAAGGCGGTGATGTCGAGCGCCAACGGGTCGACCAGCGCCACGCCCCCGGGCCAGGCGAACTGGACGAGGGCGAGTCGCGGGAAGTAGGTCCGCTCGCGGTGAAACTCGGTGTCGATGGCGTAGCGCACCTCGCCACGCAGCGTGACGACCAGCTCCTCGAAGACGCCCTGCTGGTCGATCCATCGTGGCGTCACGCGGGTTCGTCGCCGATCACGACGTCACGTCCCGACGCGATCCACCCGCCGGTGCCCCCGTCGACGTTGACGACGTCGAACCCGGCGCTGGCGAGGTGTTCGGCGGCGCGGCGGCTACGCCCCCCGGCCTGGCAGATCAGATAGAGCGGGCCGTCGCCGGGGCCGATGTCGCCGGCCCGGTCCGCCACCGTCGCCAGCGGGACCGACACCGCCCCGGACACATGTCCCCCGGTGTACTCGTCGGGCTCGCGGACATCCACGAGACGCACGCCCAGCGCGTGACGGCGAGCAAATTCCTCGATGTCGATCTCGACGACGCCCATGAACGCTCAAGGTAGCCGCCCGCCGCCCGCTCGCCCGCTCGGCCGCTCGGCATCACTCGCCGGGGGCGAGATCGGCGGGTTCGTTGACGTTGCGCATCGTGTGCGGCTCGACCGCCACCTCGATCACCCGCACCCGACGCTGGGCCCGTCGGATCCCCCGCTCGCCGGCGACGAACAGTTCGGTCAGCCGCGCCTGGGCGCCGGGCCGCCACCAGGCCAGCAGGTGCGGATGCTCGGTCGCCGCGACCACGGCGTCGACATCGGACGGGGCGGCGTCGGCGGCGTCGAGCAGCGCCCGGACCGTCGGCCCGTCGAGATCGGGCAGATCGCAGGCCGACACCACCGCCCCTCGGCCCTCGGCGGCCTCCAGCGCGGTGATGAGACCGCCGAGCGGCCCTTCGCCGGGCCAGCGGTCAGGCGCCCAGCGGCGCCCGATGGCCGCCCGTAGACCGGCTTCGTCACCACCGATCATCACCACCTCGGCGCACCCACCGGCCTCGAGCGCCAACGCGACCCGTTCCGCCATCGGGACGCGATCGAGGCGCAGCAGGGCCTTGTCTTGGCCCATCCGGCGACTGCCGCCACCACACAGGACGGCGCCGAGCGGCCCGTCGGTGCTCACGGATCAAGCTGTTGGACGAAGACGGTGACCCGATCGGCCTCATCGTGTTCGCCGATCGCGGTGGCCATCGCGCCCAGCCCGCGCAGACAGCGGAGGAAACCCTGATTGGTCGGGTGGACCGAGCGCACGAAGCCCGAACCCCGCCAACCGTTGGCCCGGAGCGCATCGAGACCGCGGTGATATCCGACCCGGTACGCGGCATACCGTTCGACCACGTCGCGCCCGTGGTCGCCCAGAGCCGCCCAGGCGTCGAGGAAGCGTGGGCGGGCGGCGACGACGGCGGCGATGGCGGCGCGGCGCTCGTCATCGGGTCGGGCGAGCGCCTGGGCCAGCTCGTGGCGATCACCGGCCGGGGCCTCCGGGAGGATTGTCTCGGGGAGCCCGCTGGACAT
This sequence comes from Desertimonas sp., assembly GCA_047972065.1. Lineage (GTDB taxonomy): Bacteria > Actinomycetota > Acidimicrobiia > Acidimicrobiales > Ilumatobacteraceae > JALZMG01. Next base: position 27,788 of record JBKEAH010000200.1, on the reverse strand, counting down.
CGCGATGGGTCGTTGCTCGGTCACGACAGCGACCATACGTGCCGTTGCCGCCTCGGAGGCTCTACGGTCGTGGCGTGCTCTGGGCGATGTCGTTAGGCGGTGCACGCCATGCCGGCATCGTCGTGGCGGTCGGGCTGGCGCTGTTTGCCGTGCTGTCGGCATGGCTGATCAAGCAGCTGGTCTCGAAGCTGTTGACCATCGCCCTGCTCGGCGGGTTGGCGCTGGTGGTGTGGTCGCAACGAGCGTCGCTCGACGACTGCGCCGACGAGGTGATGACCACGCTGCGCGCCGGCGCGGTGGACGACACGACGTGCACGTTCTTCGGGCGCGACGTGACGATCCGCGCCCCGCGCCAGCGCTGAGCCCGGCTCGGTCACGCCGGCAGGCGATCGAGGACGCCGAGGACCTCGGCGGCGACGGCGTCGGGGTGGGTGTTGGGTCCGAAGTGCTTGGCGCCGGCGATCTCGACGGTCCGCACGTCGGCCAGCACCTCGCCGAGGTGGGCGACGCCACGTCGGTGGTGATCGGCGCCGAGCTCGCCGGCGAGCGCGACCACCGGGACGCCGACGGCGGCAGGTTCCCAGGGCGCCCGATCCCGCAGGTCGGCCAGTTCGCCGATCATCGCCGCGCCCTCATCGCGGCGGGCCTGGCGGGTGCGGGCGGGCAGCCGCTCCCAACGATGGTCGCCGATGAGGCGACGCATGAACCGTTCGGCGGCCTCGGCATGATCGTCGCCGTCGCCGTCGCCGTTCTTGTCGAGGGCCTGTGACCCGGCGGTCGTCGTCGGCCACCACGGCAGCCACGACAGCGGCGGCTCGTAGACGACGACACCACGGACCAACTCGGGGTGGCGGACCGCGGTGGCCAACGCCACGTCGCCACCGAAGCTGTGCCCGACCAGCACCGCCGGGCGACCGGCGAGCAACGTCACCAGGTCGGCCACCTGAGCGTCCATGTCGAAGGGGCCGGCGTGGGGCGTGGAGCGGCCATACCCCCGCCGGTCGTAGCGCAGGACGCACGCCTGCCCGTCGAGGCGCCGGGCGAGACGCAAGAGCCCGGCCGAGCGGTCGAGCGACCCATGGATCAACCCGACCAGCGGTCCGGCGGGTCGGCCGCTGTGCTGGGACCACAACCCTGGCGGGCTCATGCGACACGCACGATCCGCAAGACGTCGGTGGCGGCGCCGCTGCCGTGTTCGGGCGCCCCGGCGAGCACGGCCACGATGTCCCCATGGTCGACCATGCCGTGGTCGACGGCCCCCTCGACGGCGAACCACACCGTCTCGTCGAGCGTCGCGTACTCCTCGACCGGCAACGATTCGACGCCCCACGACAGGGTCAGCATCGCCACCGTCCGCGGGTCGGGTGACACCCCGATCAGCCGGGCGGCGGGACGGAAGCGGGCCATCGCCCGGGCGGTGCGCCCGCTGCGGGTGCAACACAGGATGGCGCTGGCGCCGGCGTCGCGGGCGGCCTGCCAGGCGGCGTGGGTGATCGCATCGGTGATGCGATCGACGATCTCGAGGTCACGGGTACGTTGGGCCCGCCCGAGCCGCTCGGCCCACTGACGGTAGCTGGCCTCGGTCTCGGCCCGCTCGGCGATCCGCGACATCGTCGCCACCACCCCGGCCGGGTCTCGGCCGACCGCCGTCTCGGCCGAGAGCATCACGGCGTCGGTACCGTCGAACACGGCGTTGGCGACATCGCTGACCTCGGCGCGCGTCGGCAGCGAGGCGTCGATCATCGACTCCAGCATCTGGGTGGCGGTGATCACCGGACACCCGACCTCGACGCAGTGACGAATGATCCGCTTCTGGAGGTGTGGCACGTCCTCCATCGGGCAGTCGATACCGAGATCGCCGCGCGCCACCATCACCGCATCGGCACGGGCCACGATCTCATCGAGCCGCTCGAGCGCCGTCGAGGTCTCGATCTTGGCCACGATCTGCACCTCGTGGCCGACCACGGCGCGCAGCGCCGCGATGTCGTCGGGACGGCGAACGAACGACAGCGCCAGGAAATCGACGCCGGCGTCGGCGAACCGGCGGGCCAGTTCGAGGTCGTGGGCGGTCGGCGCGAACATCTGGAACCGCTCGCAGGCGAGATGGACGCCTGGACGGCCCTGGGTCCGGCCGCCGGACTCGACCACCGCGTCGACGTGGTCCTCGGTCACCCCGGTGACCCGCAGCGAGATCGCCCCGTCGCCGATCACAACCCGGGTGCCGGGGTCGACATCGTGCAGCAGCGACGGGTAGTCGACGGCGATGACCGCCGCACTGCTCGGCCCGTCACCGGCGATCAGTCGGCATGGCTCTCCGGGCAGCAGTTCGGCGCCGTCGGGCGGAAACGGCCCGGCGCGGACCTTGGGACCGGGCAGATCGGCCAGGACGCCGACCGGCCGCCCGAGCCGTTGGGCCAGCTCGCGCAGCTCGCCCAAACGCCGCAGATGGTCCTCGGGGTTGCCGTGGCTGAGGTTGAGCCGTACGACGTCGACCCCGGCGCGGAGCAGCCGCTCGATCGCGGCGGGTTCGCTGGTCGCCGGTCCGATGGTGGCGACGATCTTCGTGCGGCGGGTCACAGGTGCTTATCTAGTCGGTCGATGTCTGTCGTGCTGCCCGACTCGACCACCGAACTGCGAGCGTTCCTCGACGCGTCACCGTCGCCGTGGCATGTCGTGGCGACCGCCGGTGACCGGCTGCGCGCCGCCGGGTTCAGCGAGATCGCCGAGAGCGACACCTGGATCGAGCCGCCCGCTCGCGGGTTCGTGGTGCGCGACGGGGCGCTGATCGCGTGGTCCGGCGTCGGCGATGCACCGATCCACCTGGTCGGTGCGCACACCGACTCCCCCGGCCTGCGCATCACGCCCCATCCCGACATCGGGCGCTACGGCTGGTCGCAGCTCGGGGTGCAGATCTACGGCGGCGTGCTGCTCAACAGCTGGCTCGACCGCGATCTCGGCATCGCCGGTCGGGTGCTCGCGGCGGACGGCACCGCGGTGTTGGTCGACATCGGCGAGCCGGTCGCCCGGGTGCCGCAACTGGCCATCCACCTCGACCGCGAGGTCAACGAGCGGGGCGTCCTGCTCGACCGTCACGCCCACACCGTGCCGGTCTGGGCGACGGGCGATTTCGAGCCGTTCCCCCGCTGGCTGGCCGAGCGCTCGGGTATCGACGACCCGTTCGGCTGGGAGCTGTGCCTGTACGACGTGCAACCCGCCGCCGTGCTCGGCGCCGACCGCTCGCTGCTGGCGTCGGGCCGGCTCGACAACCAGTTGTCGTGCTGGGCGGCCGTGTCGGCCATCAGCGCCGTCGAGCCCGACGGGGTGACGGCGATGATCGCGCTCTTCGACCACGAGGAGGTGGGCTCGGCCAGCACCACCGGGGCCGCCGGCCCGTTCCTCAGCACCGTGATCGATCGACGGTTCGGAGCCGCCGGTGTCGGGGGCGACGATCGTCATCGACTGCTCGCCCGGTCGAGCTGCGTGTCGGCCGACAACGCCCACGCCGTCCACCCCAACTCTCCCGAGCGACACGACCCGGCCCACGCACCGCTGATCAACCGCGGCCCGGCGATCAAGCTCAACGCCAACCAGCGCTACGCCACCTCGGCCGACACCGCGGCGCAGTTCCGGCGCTGCTGCGACGAGGCGGGGGTCCCGGTGCAGACGTTCGTCTCACGCAACAACATGCCGTGCGGGTCGACGATCGGTCCGCTCACGGCGACCAGGCTTGGCATCGCCACCGTCGACGTCGGCGTGCCGCAGCTGTCGATGCACTCGGCGCGCGAGCTGTGCGGCGTCACCGATCCGGGTCATCTCGAGACGGCGCTGCGCGTCTACCTCAGCCGTCAGAGCTGAGCTCGGGCCCGATCGTAGAGCTCCTGCAGGGTGGTGTGCAGCCCGGCGGTGACCTCCCGCACCACGGAGCGGGGCACCCGTGCGCCGCTGCTGGTGACCGCGTCATGGGTGATCGGTGCGCCCACCACCACCCGGACCTGGGCCGGGTGGATGAACCGGGCGCCCTTGGGCATCACGGCCTCGCTCCCGGCGATGCCGACGGGAACGATCGGGACGCCCGCCTTGAGCGCGGTGTAGGCGGCACCGTCGAACAACGGTTGCACGACGTCGCCGCTCTTGCGCTCCCCTTCGGGGAACAACACCAGCGGCTCGCCGGCGTCGAGCACGGCGAGGCAGCGTGAGATCGCCTCGCGATCGGCCGTGCCCCGCGACACCGGGAAGCCCCCGAGCGACGACAGCAGCCAGGCCGCCGGGGCGACCTTCCACAGCGAGTCCTTTCCCATGAACCGCAACCGGCGTCGGGTGACGCAGGCCGAGATCGGAGTGTCCATGTTCGATCGGTGAACCGGCGCGAGGACGAATGCCCCGGTCGCCGGGATGTGCTCGCGTCCCTCGATTCGAAGGCGGGTCCACAGACGGGTGAAGCCGACCACCACGCTCCGGGCGACCAGGTAGGTGGCGCGGCTGGCCAGACCCTGGCCGGCCATGAAGGTGTCGACGCGTGTCATGCGGTTCCTCGCTCGGCGATGTCGTCGGAAAGGGGTCGAGCCGCGGCGGTCAGCAGCGCGACGATCTCGTCGACGACGGCCTCGACGCTCAGCCCGGTGGTGTCGACCACCACGGCGTGCTCATCGGCGCGCAGCGGACCGTCGTGGCGCTCCATGTCGCGGCGGTCGCGCTCGTTGATCGAGGACTCGACCTCGTCGACGTCACCACCGATCTCGCCCACTCGGCGCTCGGCGCGCGTCCGAGCCGAGGCGGTCACATAGAGCTTCAGGGCCGCATCGGGGAACACGACGGTGCCGATGTCACGGCCTTCGATCACACCGCCGCCTCGTTCGGCGGCCCAGTGGCGCTGACGCCGCCGCAGCTCGGTGCGCACCGCGGTGTTGGCGGCGACGGTGCTGACGGCTTCGGTCACCTCGCGGCCGCGGATGTCGGCGGTGGCGTCGCGACCGTTGACGGTCACCCGACCGTCGTTGCCGACGACCAGCTCCATCGCCGCCGCCAGGGTGGCGACCTCTTCGGTCGCACCAACGGGGATCCCCTCGGCGAGCGCGGCGAACGCCACCGCCCGATACATCGCCCCGGTGTCGAGATACTGCAACCCGAGACGCTGGGCGGCGGCACGACCGACGGTGCTCTTGCCGGCCCCGGCCGGGCCGTCGATGGCGATGACGATCCCGGGGCTCGACGGGGGCGGCTCGGCGACCGGGCTCACCATGACGTGCCGACCGGGCGGCCCTCGTCGTAGCCGGCGTTGCTCTGCACCCCGACCACCGCCCGCTCGTGGAAGGCGACGAGATCACCGGCCCCGGCGTACGTGCACGCCGAACGAACCCCGGCCACGATCTGATCGAGGATGTCCTCGACGCCCGGGCGCTCGGGATCGAGGTACATCCGGGAGGTCGAGATGCCCTCCTCGAAGAGCTCCTTGCGGGCCCGCTCGAAGGCTTCGTCCAGCGCGGTCCGTGCCTTCACCGCACGGTTCGAGGCCATGCCGAAGCTCTCCTTGTAGAGCCGGCCGTCGGGGTCGCGGAGGGTGTCGGCGGCGGACTCGTAGGTGCCGGCCAGCCACGAGCCGAACATCACGTTGGCGGCACCCGCCGCCAACGCGAGGGCGACATCTCGTGGGAACCGCACCCCGCCATCGGCCCACACGTGCCCGCCGAGGCGCCGTGCCTCGCTGGCACACTCGACCACGGCGGAGAACTGTGGCCGACCGACACCGGTCATCATCCGGGTGGTGCACATCGCCCCCGGCCCGACGCCGACCTTGACCACGTCGGCGCCGGCTTCGATCAGCTGGCGGGTGCCCTCGGCGGTGACGACGTTTCCGGCCACCACCGGGACCTCACCGGCGACGCGGCGAACGCTCTCGAGGGCTCGCAGCATCCGCGCCTGGTGACCGTGGGCGGTGTCGACCACGAGAACGTCGACCCCCATCGCCACCAACGCCTTGGCTTTCGCCTCGGGCTCGCCGTTGATGCCGACGGCGACGGCGATCATCAGGTTGCCGTCGCGGTCGAGGGCCGGCCGGTACGTGGTCGAGCGCAACGCACCGCGGCGGGTGACCACGCCGAGCAGCCGGCCGTCGTCGTCGAGCACGGGTGCCATCGAGTGACGACCAGCGCTGAGGGTGTCGAACGCCTCGCGCGGTTCGATCGTGCTCGCCACGGTGAGCAGGTCGCAGCTCATCACATGTTTGAGCTGGGTGAAGCGGTCGAAACCGGCGGCGTCGGCCTCGGTGAACACCCCGCGCGGGCGGTGATCGTCGTCGACGACGATCACGGCCCCATGGGCGCGTTTGTGCACCAGCCCGAGCGCGTCGCCGACGGTGTGTTGAGCGGTGAGAGTGATCGGGGTCTCGAAGACGGGATGGCACCGCTTGACCGTGCTCACCACATCGGCGACGACCTCGAGCGGGATGTCCTGGGGCAGCACCGTGATCCCACCGCGGCGGGCGACGGTCTCGGCCATCCGGCGCCCGGCGACGGCAGTCATGTTGGCCACCGCCACCGGCAACGTCGTACCGACGCCGTCGGGTGTCGCCAGGTCGACGTCGAGACGCGACCCCACCTCGGAGAGGCTGGGGACCATGAAGACGTCGCTGTAGGTGAGGTCGTGACCGGGGTCGGAGTGCAAAAGGCGCATGGTGGTGAGTCCGTGGTTCGGCAACGGCCGGCACAGGCTACCGGGCGGTCCGCCCGGGGCCGGGAGACCGGCGACGCGGCCGCGACGCCGCCGACATCCGAGCCGGGCTCTACCCTCGACATCCATGGCTGACGCGACACCGGTGGTGCTGGTCCACGGATGGGGAGGCTCGTTCGCGACGACGTGGCAGGCCAGCGGGTTCACCGATCTGTTGGCCGATGCCCGACGCCCGGTGATCGGGGTCGATCTGCTCGGCCACGGCGAGGCTCCCAAACCGCACGATCCCGCCGAGTACGCCGACCTGACCGCCCGGATCACCGAGTCGCTGCCCGACGAACCGGTCGACGCCGTCGGGTTCTCGCTTGGCGCGATGACGTTGCTGCGGCTGGCCGCCGCCCGGCCCGAGCGTTTCCGGCGGCTCGTCGTCAGCGGGGTCGGACGGAACCTGTTCGAGCGTGACGACGATCGCCAGCGGGCCATCCTCGCCGGGGTCGAGGGCACCGGCGGCGACGATGACAACATCGGTCGGCTCTTCGGGCAGTACGCCACCGCCCACGGCAACGATCGGCGGGCGCTGGCGGCGGTCCTGCGACGACCCGGTCAGCACCTGTTGTCGGCCGATGACCTGGCGGCGGTCACGATGCCGGTGCTGGTGGTGATCGGTGACCGTGATTTCGCCGGGCCCGCCGACCCGCTCGTCGAGGCGTTGCCGAACGCGCAGGCCGCGGTGTTGCGCAACGTCGATCACTTCGCCACCCCCGAGGCGTTCGGCTTCATCGACGCCACGCTCGAGTTCCTGGGAGCCGTCCCTGGCTGAGCGATGGCCGATCAGCCGTGACGTCGATCTCGCCGTCGCCCGGCTGCAGGCCGGGGGCCTCGTCGTCATCCCGACCGAGACCGTCTACGGCCTCGGCGCCGACGCCGAGAACCCCGCCGCCCTGGCGCGGGTCTTCGCCGTCAAGGGGCGGCCGCTGGGGCATCCGCTGATCGTTCATCTGCCCGACGCCGCCGCCCTCGACGACGGGTGGGCGGCGGGCGTCCCCGACGCCGCGAGCGTGCTGGCGACGGCGTGCTGGCCCGGGCCGTTGACGCTCCTGCTGCGGCGGGGCCCCCGGGTGCTCGACGACGTCACCGGTGGGCGTGACACGGTTGGTCTGCGGGTGCCGGCCCACCCCCTGACCCAACGCTTGCTGCGCCGGAGCGGGCGGGCGATCGCGGCGCCGTCGGCCAACCGGTTCGGTCGCGTGAGCCCGACCACCGCCGACCATGTGGCGACCGACCTCGGTGCGCGCCTCGACCCGGCTCGTGACCTGATTCTCGACGGCGGACCGTGCCCGGTCGGCGTCGAGAGCACGATCGTCGACTGCAGCGTCGATCCCCCGCAACTCCTGCGGCCCGGCGGCATCGCGGGCGAAGACATCGAGCGGCTCCTGGGGCGGCCGCTCGACGGGGCCAGTGGCCCGATCCGGGCGGCGGGCATGCTGGCCTCGCACTACGCCCCCGGCGCCGCCGTCGAGCTGGCTTCGGACCGGGCCGACGCCGAGCGTTTGGTCGATGCCCATCGACGCGCCGGGCGGGTCTCCACCGTGATCGCCGGCACCGGTGACCTGGTGGTGGATGCCCGCGATCTCTACACCCGGCTGCGGGCCGCCGACGACGAGGGTGCCGACGTGATCGTCGCCGTGCTCCCACCGGCCGACGGGCTCGGCCACGCCCTCCGTGACCGTCTCACCAAAGCCGCCGCGCCACGCTGAGGAGCCGAGCCACCGACCATGACGCCCCGATCGCGTCAGGGCGACGGGCGTCCGAGGGTGTTGAGGGTGGCGACCCAGGTGTCGCGGACCCGATCGAGATCGGGGACCGGCCGTCCGTCGCGACTGGCAAGGCCGAGCGAGATCGTGCTCGCGCCGGCATCGGGCACCAGCTCCAACCGGCACCAGCAATCGAATGGCTCGGCGAGGTCGACGTCGAGCCGGTAGGGCGGGTCGTCGTCGATCGATTCGCCCAGCCAGGTCGCCGCCACCAGCAACGCCTCGAAGGCCTCCGCCGGCAGCGCCTCGATCGTGAACGACGCGACGTCGTGGGCCTGATGGACGCCGGTGCGTCGGGGGGCCGGGTCGGGGACGGGTGCCGACTGGGCCGGCGGGTCGTCCCCGGCGGACCCGCGATCCCCGTCGTTCATCTGGTCGACGCCGTCGACGGCCTGGATGACCGCCAAGGCCGCCTCGAACGCGACGTTGAGCTCGCGCATCCGGTCGGCGTCGCCACCGGCACGGTCGGGGTGCAGCTGTTTGGCCAGGCGGCGCCGGGCGGCGCGTACCTCCTCCTCGCCGGCGCCGGGGCTGATGCCGAGCACGGCGAAGGGGTCGCGAGTCACCGGGGCGAGGCTAGGGCCACGGGTCGGTGTCGGGGATCCAGGTCGGGTGCCGCCCCCATCGGGCGTCGTGAACCAGGCCGGCGATCGGCTTGCGTCGCAGCGGGCCGTGGCGCCCGGCGGGCACCCCGAGCGTGATGCACGCCGACAGCGCCACCGTCTCGGGGATGCCGAGCTCGGCGCGCAGCTCGTCTTCGACGGCGTGGTGGAAGCCGGTCAACGCCCCGCCGTAGCCGAGGGCGCGCGCCGCCAGCAGCAGGTTCTGGCAGGCCGGGTAGACCGATGCCCCCTCGTAGGGGTTCGGCGCCCGGTAGCGCTCCAGCCCGACGAGCACGATGACGGGGATCTCCTCGACGTGGTCGACGTAGTGCTGCATCGATGCGGCCATCCGCTCCTTGGGCCCGTCTTGGGCGGCTCCGGTGCCGACCCGCACACCCAGGTCGGCCTGCTTGCCCACCCACGCCGTCCGGAAGGCGTCGCCCAGCAGCGAGCGGGCGGTCTCGGCCACCGGGTCGTCGCGGCGGAGCACGATGAAGCGGAACCGTTGCCGGTTCGTACCCGATGGGGCCCGCCCGGCGAACCACAGGATCTCGGCCAGGTCGGCGTCGGGGATCGGGTCGGGGGTGTAGCGGCGAATGGCCCGGGTGGTGGCCAACGCCTCGCGCAACGAGAGCTCGGCGCCGCTCATGGGCGTCGGGTCTGGCGAGCGAGCGAACGCCGGCGAGCGAGCGGCCAGACTCGGGCGACGTGGCCGGGCAACACCATCACTAGTGCCCCTGGAAGTCGGGGGTGCGCTTCTCGAGGAACGCGGTCACGCCCTCGCGGAAGTCCTTGGTGCCGAGCAGCGGCAGCAGCTGCAGGAACACGTGGTGCACGTTCTGTTCGAAGGTCTCGCTCTCGGCGGCGCGCATCATCCGCTTGATCGCCCGCACGGCCAGCGGGGCGTTGGCGGCGATCTCGGCGGCGATCTCGGCCGAGAACTCGCCGAGGTGCTCGTCGTCGACGACATGGTTGACCAGGCCGAGCTCGAGCGACTCGTCGGCGGTGAGGGTGCGACCACGGAAGGCGATCTCGGCGGCCCGGGCGTAGCCCACGATGCGTGGCAGCAGCCATGTGCCGCCGCTCTCGGGGAGGATGCCGCGCTTGGCGAACCCGGGGTTGAGCTTGGCCGAACGGGCAGCGATGCGCAGGTCACAGCCCAGCGCCATGTCCAGGCCGTAGCCGGCAGCACCGCCGTTGAGCACGCACACCGTGGGTGTGTCGAGCTGGTGGAGCACGATCGGTGGCGCGTCACGCAGCTCGAACTCCCCCGCACCCGCCGTCGCCGACCCGAGGTTCCCGAGCGACCCATCCTTGGACTGCGCCTGGGCGGCCATGTCGAGCCCGGCGCAGAACGCCCGCCCGGCTCCGGTCAGCACCACGCATCGGACGTCGGGGTCGCGATCGGCATCGAGCAGCCGGGCCGAGATCGCCTGCAGCATCGGACCCGAGATGGTGTTCATCCGCCCGGGTGCGTTGAGGGTGATCGTGGCGACGCGGTCGGCGACCTCGTAGCGCACCTCGTCGGCGTTGGCGGCTCCGGATGGAACGGTTTCGCTCATGTGGGGGCAAGGTAGCCAGTGGCGCGCACACGCTCCCCAGCGAGGAACTACCCTGGTCGCACCCACAGGACTGGGGCACTCCGCCCCGGTCGAGCCGGGGGAGGAAACAACTACATGCAACGATCACGCGCACGCCGCTTCGGGGCGTTCGTCGCGGGTGTGACGCTCGTCGCCGGCGCCGCCGCCGCCGGGACGGCGTCGGCCAGCACGGACACCACCGAGGCCAGCGACGACACCGCGGCCAGCGACGAGACGATGGCGGACGACACCGAGGGCACCGCCGCCGAGGGCACCGCCACGGAGGGCACCGGTGAGGACATGGGCACCGTCGAAGCGGCGCCTGCCTGCAGCGGTGCGTCCGATGGCGTCTTGAACTTCGCCACCGTGCTCCCCGAGACGGGCAGCCTGGCCTTCCTCGGACCACCCGAGTTCGCGGCGGCCCAGCTCGCCGTCAACGAGATCAACGAGGCCGGCGGCGTGCTCGGCGCCGACGTCACCCTCGATCAGGGCGACTCGGGCGACACCTCGACCGACATCGCCAACCAGACCGTCGATCGTCAGCTCGCCGCCGGCGCCGACGCCTTCATCGGTGCGGCGTCGTCGAGCGTGTCCTTCAGCTTCATCGACAAGCTGGTCGAGAACTGCAAGATCCACTTCAGCCCGGCCAACACCGCCCCGGACTTCACCACCTACGCCGACGACGGGCTGTACTTCCGGACCGCCCCGTCCGACGTGCTGCAGGGCCGGGTGCTCGCCGACCTGATGATCGCCGATGGCGTCACCAACGCCACCTTCATGGCGCTGCAGGACCCCTACGGCGAGGGGCTGCTCGAGTACTCGAGCGGTCCGTTCGAGGATCAGGGCGGCACGATCATCGACTCGTTCACCTACGACCCCAACGCCGATAACTACGGCGCCGAGGCCGAGCGGGTCATCTCCGGTGACCCCGAGGCGTTGGTGCTGATCGGCTTCGAGGAGTCGGCCCAGGTGTTGACGGCGCTGTTCGAGGGCGGCTACACCGCCGCCGACCACCCGATCTACCTGGTGGACGGCAACGTCGGCAACGCCCTCGGTGAGCAGCTGCCGGCCGGCTCGATGGTCGGCGTCAAGGGCACCCTGCCCCAGGCCGAGCTGAGCGCCGACTTCGAGGAGCGCCTGCTCGAGGTCGATCCCGAGCTGATCGACTACAGCTACGGCCCCGAGACCTACGACTCGATCGTCATCACCGCGCTGGCCGCCGAGCTGGCCGGCACCGACGACCCGGCGCAGGTGGCCGCCCACATCAACGGCGTCACCCGTGACGGCGAGGTGTGCGAGACGTTCGCCGACTGCAAGGCGCTCATCGAGGGTGGGGCCACGGACATCGACTACGACGGCCCGGCCGGTCCGATGACCTTTGGTGAGGCCGGCGAGCCCACCGAGGCCAGCTTCGCGATCCTCAGCTACGACGAAGAGAACACCGTCAACGCCGGGATCCCGAACGAATATCGCTTCGCCAACATCTGACGAAGCGGGACGCGACGGAGGGTTGATCGGGTCCGCGCCGGGCCAGATCAACCCTCCGTCTGAGCGGGCCCCGCACCGTGATCGACCGTGATCACGGTGCGGGGTCGTTCGACCAACCCGACGCCGGCGTGGTGGCCCAACTCGATCACCAGCCGGTCGCCGAGGGCAACGTCCAGTCGGCGCGCCACCACCGTCGCGGTGGGGACGTCGAGATGTGAGCAGGGCTCGTCCAACACGACGACGGCGTGAGCAGCCAGGACGACCCGGGCCAGGGCCAGGCGGTGCGCCTCGCCACCCGAGAGCCGGGCGCCGTTGCGGCCGACCAATGCCTCGAGTCCGTCGGGCCGTCGGGCGACCCAGGTGTCGAGCGACACCACGGCCAGGGCGGCGAGCAACCGGTCGTCGGTGGCGGTGGGGTCGGCGATGCGCAGGTTGTTGGCGACCGAGGTGTCGGCGATCCACGGCTGCTGGTCGACCCACGTGACCATCGATCGCAAACCGGGCCCACCGAGCTCGACCCGGCCCCGTCCGCCGACCTCGAAGCGCTCGGCGCGGTTCGGGCAATAGTCGACCAGCGCAGCGGCGATCGTCGACTTGCCCGCCCCGCTCGGCCCGCGCACCGCCACCCGCTCGCCACGATCGCCGCCCAGTGAGATTGGCCCGATCAGCGGGGCCTGCGGTCGCCACTGGGCCCGTAGTGCGTCGACGGCGAGCACCGGCGCCGCCGGGACGGCGGGGCCGGGCCGGGACTCGGCATGGGACGCGGGCTCGGGCTCGCCGGGCAGCGCGAACAGCTCGTCGATGCGCCGCGCCGCCACCGCTCCCTCGGCCAGGCCCTCGGCGGCGTCTCCGGCGGTGGCCGCCAGCTCGAACACCGCCAGCGGCCACAACATCAAGACGCCGAGGATCGGGCGGCCGAGCGAGGCCGGGATCACCCACGCGGTGATTGCCACGCACATCGGCGGCGCCAGCGCGCCGACGACGGCGACGACGACGCGGTGTCGGGCACGGACCTCGTCGAGCCGGGTCTGGGTGTCCACCAACCCGTCCACGACCCGCCGCGCCTCGGCGGTCCGGCCACGGTCGATCAACAGCTCGATCTCGGCGACGGTCGTCGCAACGGCGCCGGCCAACTCGCCACGAGCGTGCCGGAGCGGGCCGACAATCATCAGCTCACCGCGGGCGACCCACCATGGCACCACCACGACGACCACGACACCCAATCCGCCCGACACCAGAGCCGCCGCCGGGTCCAACCAGCAGGTGAACGCCACCACGCCACCGACTGCCAGCGCGGTGGTCACCCACGGGATCAACGTGCGCACCAACAGATCGAGCAGGGCATCGACGTCGTCGACGGTGCGCCGCACCAGCTCGGGCGTGGCCAGCGTGCTGGTCCGGGTCGGCTCGACCATCGCCAGACGCCCGATCAGCCGTCCCCGCAGCCTGGCCAGCGCCCGCAGCCCGGCATCGTGGGAGGCGAGCCGCTCGGCGTAGCGCCCGGCCCCCTTCCCCACCCCGAACGCCCGGACGGCGACCACGGCCACCCCGAGCGTGCCCAGCGACGGCTGCTCGCTGGCGCGCAGCAGCAGCCACGCCGCCACCCCGGCCAGACCCAACGTCGAGGCCTCCGCCACCAGCCCCAGCCCGATGGCGAGGCCGACCCGGCTCGGTGACACCTCGACCCGGCGGCGCAGCGCCCGCCAGGCATCACGCATCCCGACCGGGGGGTCGGCCGCCGGCACGACGTCCGACGCGGCCACGTCGGAGCGCCCGACGTCGGGCCGTCCCTCCCCCGGCGACGGGTCCTCGACCGATGGCCGGCGCGGTCCGGCGGCGTCGGCGACGGCCGCCAACATGGGGTCGTGGGTGGCGACGACGACCACCGCGCCGCACGCCGCGACGTCGCGCAACAACGTCACCACCAAGGCCGCGGCATCGGCGTCGAGCTGGGCCGTCGGCTCGTCCAGGATCACCACCCGGGCCGGCCCGGCGATCACCGCCGCCGCACAGTGCGCCAGCAGGGCGCGTCGACGCTCGCCACCGGACAGGCTGGCCAGCGAGCGCTCCTCGACACCGACCAGACCGACCCGGGCCAGCACATCGGCGACCACAGCGTCGGGCAGCTCGCGACCACCCCGCACCTCGTCGGCGACCGTGCCGCTGGCCCCGAACGGCCGCTGCGGCAGCCAGGTCACCAGCTCGGCCCATGACATCGGGTCCAACTCGGCGAGATCGACGCCGCCCCAGCTGACCGCCCCACCCGCGACCAGGGCGCGGCCGCGCAAGGCATGGAGCAACGTGGTCTTCCCCGACCCGCTGGGGCCGGTGATCGCCGAGATCGCCCCGGATGTGAACACACGGTCGTCGTAGTCGAGCACCCGATCGCCAACTCGCAGCGAGAGCCCCCGCAGCACCAGTGCGTTGGCGTCGCGGTCCGGGGTGGCGGTGCCGACCGGGAACGGTGGCGGCTCTTCCGCGGCGCGGGCGTCATCGGCCGCGTCCATCCCGTTCTGAGCGGCGTGGAAGCCGGCGCCGATGCGTCGCAGCGGCACGTAACAGTCCGGAACGAGCAACAGGATGATCAAGCCGGTCGTCAGCGCGACGCCACCCGCCGCCATCCGCAACCCGACCTCGACGGCGACCAACGCCACCGACAACGTCGCACACAGCTCGAGGGTGAGGGCCGACAAAAAGGCCACCTTGAGCATCGACATCGTCGAGCGCCGGTAGTCCTCGGCCACCGCCCGGACCGACTCGGCCTGGCGCCGCGCCCGCCCGAACAGGCGCAGCGTCGGGAGCCCGGTGAGGACGTCGTCGAAGTGCTGGCCGAGTCGCCGCATCGTCGCCCACGAGCGGCGCTCACGTCGTTCGGTCATCTCACCGATGAGGACCATGAACACCGGGATCAAGGGAACGGTGATCGCGATCACCACCGCCGACAGCAGATCGAGCGTGAGGATCCGCCCGCCGGCGGCCAGCGGGATCACCACCGCCTGGGCGAGCGCCGGCAGGTACGAGCGCACGTACGGCTCGAGCAGCCGCGGACCGTCGGCGGCGATCAGCCCGGCGGCGTGCGGCTCGGGTGGCGCCGAGCGTTCGATCGCGGCGTCGACGACGAGGCCGACCATGTCCGTGCGCAGCCGAGCCATCGTCCGCGCCGCGGAACGCTCGATCACCGCGCCGGTCGTCGCCCGCACCACCCCGATCACCAACAACGCCACCGCCAGCGCGCCGACGGTCGGTCCGCGGTCGCTGGCACCGACCATTCGAGCGATCCCGCGGGCGAGCACCTCGGCCTGCGCGACGATGACGACGCCGAGCACCAGCGCGGCGACGGCGCACACGACCAGGTGCGCGCGCAGCGCCGGGAACCGCCGCAGCAGTCGCGGATCGAGCGGGGCGCGGGTCCGAGTCCTCCGGGAGGACCCGACCGCCATCAGGTCGACGGTGCGGCGGTGGCCGCGACCGGTGGCCGTCCGACCCGCTTGCGGAAGACCCAGTAGCTCCACGCCTGGTAGCCGACCACCAGCGGGGTCATCAGCCCGGCCACCCACGTCATCACGGTCAGGGTGTAGGAGGTCGACGACGCGTTGTCGATCGTCAGGTCATAGGCGGCGTCGGTCGTCGAGGGCATGACGTTGGGATACAACGAACCGAACAGCGCGACGACCACCGCGGCGATCGAGATGCCGGTGAGCACGAACGCCCAACCGTCGCGTCCGACCCGCTGGACGACGACCGAGCCGACGAGCCCGACCGCGGCGACCAGCACCGGCACCCAGGTCCAGCCCTTGCCCCGCGCCACCTGGTTGACGACGAGGAACACCGCGCCCAGGGCGATCGCCACCACGCCGATCGGGCGGACCACGGCGCGGGCCCGGTCGTGGATCTCGCCGAAGGTCTTGAGCGTCAGGAAGTTGGCGCCGTGGAGGGCGAACACCGCGGCGAACGTCACCCCGCCCAGCAACCCGAACGGGTTGAGCAATGTGAGGAGATCGCCGGTGAAGTTCCGATCGGCGTCGATGGGCACCCCGGCGACGATGTTGGCGAAGGCGACACCCCACAGGACCGCCGGGACCCACGAGCCGACGACGATGGCGATGTCCCAGCGTGAGCGCCACCGGTCGTCGTCGACCTTCCCTCGGTACTCGAGGGCGATCGCCCGCCCGATCAGCGCCACCAGGATCAGGAACAGCGGGAGGTAGAACCCCGAGAACAACGTGGCGTACCACTCCGGAAAGGCCGCGAACATGCTGGCCCCAGCGGTGATCAGCCACACCTCGTTGCCGTCCCAGACCGGGGCGATCGTCGACAGCACCACCGACCGGTCGCGCTCGGTGCGCCCGATGACCGGCAGCAGCATCCCGACCCCGAAGTCGAAACCCTCGAGGAAGAAGTAGCCGGTCCACAACACGGCGATCAGACCGAACCAGAACTCGTTGAGCTGCATCGTGGTGCCCGTCGCCTCAGTAGACCAGGGCGGCTGTCCCGCCGTCGTCGGTGGGCGGTGGGGCGACCAGATCATCGTCGAGCCCCCGTCCGATGTAGCGCAGCAGGAGGAACAGCTCGACGACCGCGAGCGCTCCGTAGAGCACCGTGAAGCCGATCATCGACACCCACACCGAGGCCGCGCCCACGTTGACCGACACCGCCTCGCTGGTGAGGAGGCGGACCTCCAACTCGCCGGTCGGGTTGGGCGCCACCACCCAGGGTTGTCGGCCCATCTCGGTGAGGATCCACCCGCAGGCGTTGGCCAGGAACGGGGTGACGATCACCGCCAAGCTGAGTCGCGCCCTCCACCGCGCCGGGCCCAGCGACACGTGCCGGCGGGTCCGCCACACCACCCACAGCGACGCCAGCATGCCGATGATCCCGAACCCGATCATCCCGCGGAAGGCCCAATAGGTGATGAAGATCGGCGGTCGGTAGTTGCCCTCGCCGTAGCGCTCGCTGTAGGTCTCCTGGAGCTCGTTGACCCCGTTGACGGTGCCGTCGAAGCTGCCGGTGGCGAGGAACCCCAGCAGACCGGGGATCACCATCGAGCGCACGTCGCAGCTCTTGGACGGGTCGCCGACGGCGAACACCGAGAACCCGGCCGCCTCCTCGGTCTCACACAGCGCTTCGGCGGCCGCCATCTTCATCGGCTGCTGCTCGAACATCATGCGGGCCTGCGCATCACCCGACACGAGCACCACGGCCCCGGCCGCCAGCGTCACCACGATCCCGGTCCGCAACGCCCGCTGGAAGCCACGACGCTCCACGTCGGTCGGCTGACGATGACGGGCGAGGTACCAGGCCGACACCGCACCGACGAACACCGCACCGGTCAGCAGCGATGCCGAGATGACGTGCGGATAGGCGGCGAGCGTGGTCGGGTTGGTGAGGATCTTCCAGATGCTGGTCATCTCGGCGCGGCCCCGCTCGGCGTTGTAGCGCACCCCGACCGGGTGCTGCATGAACGAGTTGGCGGCGATGATGAAGTACGCCGACGCCCAGGTGCCGAGGGCGGCGATCCAGATGGTGGCGAGATGCACGCCGGGGCGCAGACGGTCCCAGCCGAAGTACCACAAGCCGATGAAGGTCGATTCGAGGAAGAAGGCCACCAGCCCCTCCATCGCCAGCGGGGCGCCGAAGACATCGCCGACGAAGCGGCTGTAGCCCGCCCAGTTCATCCCGAACTGGAACTCCTCGACGATGCCGGTGGCCACACCGAGGGCGAAGTTGATCATGAAGAGCTTGCCGAAGAACTTGGTGAGACGCAGGTCGGCGTCGTCACCGTGCCGGTACCAGCGGGTGTGGAACCACGCCACCAACACGGACAGACCGATGGTCAGCGGGACCATGAAGAAGTGGTAGATCGTCGTGATACCGAACTGCCAGCGAGACAGGTCGAGCGCGCTCACGGCGACCACCGTAGCCCTCGGCGTGACGGCCACGCCCGGGTTGCCACGTTCGGGACCATGGTCCCGATCTGGCCGTGGTCGGGAACTCGAGACCGCCGCCACGGATCGGTGCGCCGAGGTCGGTGTCGTAGTGTGGCCCGCCATGTCCAACCCGTGGTTCGAGTCCGTCGCCGTCGCCAAGGCCCGGGCCAAGCGGCGCCTGCCGGGCTCGGTGTTCAACGCGCTGATCGCCGGGACCGAGCGTGGCCAGACAACCGACGACAACGAGGCCGCCTTCGCCGAGCTCGGCGTCCAACCGGTGACCGCCGGCCAGTCGGCCACCCGCGACATGGCGACCGAGATCATGGGCCAGCCGACGTCGATGCCGGTGCTGATCTCACCGACCGGGGTCCAGGCCGTCCACCCCGACGGCGAGGTCGCCGTCGCTCGGGCGGCGGCGGCGCGCGGGGTGATCATGGGGCTGTCGTCGTTCGCCAGCCGGGCCCTCGAAGACGTCATCGAGGCCAACCCGCAAACCCTCTTCCAGCTCTACTGGGCGGGTGATCGTGACTCGATCGTGGCCCGTATGGAGCGGGCCAAGCGGGCCGGGGCCGTCGGGCTGATCGTCACGCTGGACTGGTCCTTCGTCCACAGCCGCGACTGGGGCAGCGCGTCGATCCCGCAGAACATGGGTCTGCGCACGATGATCGAGCACGCCCCCGAGGCCGCCGTCCGCCCCCGTTGGCTGTGGACGTGGCTGCGCTCAGGGAGCCTCCCCGCCCTCGGGGTGCCCAACTTCGTGCCGCCGGGCGAGCGGGTGCCGGGGTTCTTCGAGGCGTACGGAACGTGGATGGGCACGCCCCCGCCGACCTGGGACGACGTCGCCTGGATGCGCGAGCAGTGGGGTGGCCCGTTCATGGTCAAGGGCGTCGGACGCGCCGACGAGGCGAAGCGGGCGGTCGACGCCGGCGCCACCGCGATCTCGGTGTCCAACCACGGCGGCAACAACCTCGACGGCACCCCCTCGCCGATCCGGGTGCTCCCCGGCATCGCCGAGGCCGTCGGCGGCCAGGTCGAGGTCCTGATGGACGGCGGGATCCGACGCGGCAGCGACGTGGTCAAGGCGCTCGCGCTCGGCGCCAAGGCCGTGCTGATCGGCCGGGCCTATCTGTGGGGCCTCGCCGCCAACGGGCAGGCCGGCGTCGAGAACGTCCTCGACATCCTGCGCAGCGGCATCGACTCCAACCTGCTCGGTCTCGGCAAGGCGTCGATCGCCGAGCTGTCCCCCGACGACCTGATCATCCCCGACGGCTTCACCCGCTGACGGGTGCCGCGCCGTCGTCGGCGGCGAGGTCTCCGATCGGTCAGGCCGGTTGGGGGCGACGCTTGGGACCGGCGCGACCCTCGCGGGCGATGGCGGCCTTGCTGGCGGCGAACGAGCAGATCGGACAGGCGGCGAAGTCGTGACGCAGCGCCGGGCAGTGCTCGCGTCCGAAGTAGATGATCTGTAGGTGCCGGTCGTTCCAGCGCTCGATCGGGAACACCCGCTTCAGGTCGTGCTCGACCTGGGCCACGTTGGCGCCCTTCGACAGCCCCCAGCGCATCGCCAGCCGGTGGATGTGGGTGTCGACCGGGAAGGCCGGCACGCCGTAGGCCTGGGCCATCACGACGCTCGCCGTCTTGTGCCCGACCCCGGCCAGGCCCTCGAGGAAGTCCCACTCGGGGAGCACCTCCCCCCCGGCGTCGACGATCTGGTTGGCGGCCGTCCACAGGTTCTTGGCCTTGGTCGGGGCCAGGCCGACCTCACGGATGTAGCCGAGGATGTCGTCGGGGTCGAGCGTGGCCATCGCCGCCGGGGTCGGGGCCCGGTCGAACAGCGCCGGTGTCACCTGGTTGACCTTCTTGTCGGTGGTCTGCGCCGACAGGGCGACCGCCACCAGCAGCGTGTAGGGGTCGCGGTGGTCGAGCGGGATCGGTGGCTCCGGATAGAGGTCGTCGAGGATCTCGCCGATCTGGTCGGCCTTCTCGCTGCGGCGCATGACCGGACACGGTACGGGCGCCTACGATGAGCGCGTCGACTCGCCACGGGGAAGGTCCGATGACACCCGAGATGTTGTGTTGCAAGCGCCTCGTCCGCAGCCTCGTCGCGGCGATGATCCTCGCCGGCGCACTGTCACCAGGGGGTGGCGTGGAGGCCACGCCCCCACCGGGTGGCCTGGTCTGCCCGGTGCGGGGTCCGGTCTGGTACACCAACTCGTGGGGCGCGCCTCGCCCCGACGGTCGCCGGCACGAGGGGGTCGATCTGATGGCGCCGATGGGCACGCCGCTTGTCGCCGTCGCGTCCGGACGGGTCAGCTTTGGCTTCAACCGTCTTGGCGGCCGGGTGGCCTGGGTGCACGCCGACGACGGCACCCGGCACTACTACGCCCACCTGTCGCGGATCGCCGGCTTCCCCCGCCGGGTCCGGGCCGGCGACGTGATCGGCTACGTCGGCATGACCGGGAACGCCGGTGCCCCGCACCTGCACTGGGAGGTGCACCCCGGTGGTGGGGCCGCCGTCAACCCCTACCCGTACGCCGTGCGCGCCCGCTGCTGACCGCCGGCGCGCGAGCCCGGATCGATCGTCAGCCGACGGCGGTTCGGAGACGCCCGTGCAGCGTGCCGAGCTGGTCGACGAGCGCGTCGACGGTGCGGGCGCCGGCCTGGAACATCGCCGTGGCGTTGATCGACAGCCAGCCGAACCCGAGCGCGGCGATCCGCTCGGCGCGCGCCGCCACCCGATCGTGGTCCTGGTAGAACGTCCGACCGCCGGCGTCGCTGGGCGGTGGCGCCAGCATCGCCTGGAGCCCGATGGCGGCGGGGTCACGACCGGCCTCCTCGGCGTGCCGACGGATCGCCGCGATGTCGGCCGCCGTGGCGTCGTCGTCACCACCGAGCATGCCCATCCATCCGTCGCCGCGCCGGCCGACCCGACCGAGCGCGGCGGCGCTGCCGCCACCGACCCAGATCGGCAGACCGGTCCCCTGCGGCGGCTTGGGCTCCATGGCGATCGCGTCGGCGTGGAACCCCACGCCGTCGTGGTCGATCTGCTCGTCACGCCAGCAGGCCCGCAGCAGATCGATGGCGTCGTCCATCGCCGCGCCCCGTCGGGCGTACTCGTGTCCCAACGCGGTGTACTCGGCTTCCTGCCAGCCGACCCCCACGCCGAGGCGCATCCGACCGTTCGACAGCGTGTCGAGCGAGCTGACCTGCTTGGCCACCAGCACCGCCTGGCGCTGCGGGAGGATCAGCACCTCGGTCGACAGGGTCACACGGTCGGTGACGGCGGCCACGAACCCGAGGGTGATCAGCGCTTCGAGGATCGGCATCTTGGTCGGGTACATCGGCGCCGGGCGCGACGGGGTCTCGTATCCCATCACGACGTGGTCGAACACGGCGAGGTCGTCGTAGCCGGCGTCCTCGATGCCGCGCGCCAGCGCCGCCACCTGCTCGGGCCCTTCTCGACTGACGACACTTGGGAACTCGACCGACAACAGCATGACCCGGAGTGTGCCGCATCGAGTGCGTCGATGGGGAGGTGGGGGCCGGCGGGTCGGAGCGGTTAGCGTCGTCACCGCTGACGAACCCGCTCGGGAGAGTCGGCGGTCCGGACCCTCGGGGACGGTCGCCGACGCCGAAGGAGCAACCGCCCCGGAAACTCTCAGGCCACGGGACCGGGCGGGTGAGGCAACGCTGGAAAGCAGCCGGCGGAGCAACCGCTCCCGAAGCTCACCGACGGGGAAAGCCCGGTTCGCAGGGTGAATCTCTCAGGTCCCGATGACAGCGGGGGTGCCCACACCCACGCGCGATCGGATCCGAGATGAACCCGCCCACACCTCTCGCCGACCTGTCCCCCGACGACGAGTTCCCCGCACGACACATCGGCCCGGACGACAACGACCTGGCGCGGATGCTGGCGACGTTGGGGGTCGCCGATCTCGACGAGCTCCTCGGACAAACCGTCCCGGCGTCGATCCGTGACGACACGCCGTTGGCGCTGCCACCGGCGCGATCCGAGGCTGCGGTGCTCGCCGCGCTGCGCGAGCTGGCCGGACGTAACGGCGCCCGGCGGAGTCTGATCGGCATGGGCTACCACGACACGATCACGCCGGGAGTGATCCAGCGCAACGTGCTCGAGGACCCGGCCTGGTACACCGCCTACACCCCGTACCAGCCCGAGATCAGCCAGGGCCGACTCGAGGCGCTGCTCAACTTCCAGACGCTCGTCAGCGAGCTGACCGGCCTCCCGGTAGCCAACGCCTCGCTGCTCGACGAGGGTACGGCCGCCGCCGAGGCGATGGCGATGGCCCGGCGGATGAGCAAGGCCGACTCGAACCGGTTCGTCGTCCACCACGACACCCACCCCCAGACGATCGCCGTGTTGGCGACGCGTGCCGAGCCCGTCGGCATCGAGCTCGTCGTCGGCGACCTCGACGAGCTGGCGGCCGGGTGCTTCGGGGCGCTGTTCAGCTTCCCGACCTCGACCGGGGCGGTGACCGACTGGCGGGCGGCGATCGCTCAGGTTCGCGACGCCGGCGGGATCGCGGTCGTCACCACCGACCCCTTGGCGTGCGTGGCGACGATGGCGCCCGGCGACCTCGGGGCCGACATCGTCGTCGGATCGGCCCAGCGGTTCGGGGTGCCGATGGCCTTCGGCGGACCGCACGCCGCGTTCATCGCCGTGCCCGAGCGGGCGGCGCGCACGCTGCCCGGACGTCTCGTCGGGGTGAGTACCGACACCGCCGGACGCCCGGCGCTGCGGCTGGCCCTCCAAACCCGCGAGCAACACATCCGCCGCGAGAAGGCCACCTCCAACATCTGCACCGCCCAGGTGCTGCTGGCCAACATCGCCGGCCTCTACGCCGCCTACCACGGGCCGGTCGGCTTGGGTCGGATCGCCGAGCGGGTGCACCGACTGGCGTCGATCACCGCCGCCGCCCTCCGGGTGGCAGGGTACGTACTGCGCCACGACACCTGGTTCGACACGCTCACCGTCACCGGCGTCGACGCCGCCGCGGTGCTCGCGGCAGCCCGCGACGCCGGCTTCGATCTGCGCCCGCTCGGCGACGACAGCGTCGGGGTCACCTTCGACGAGACGTCGGATCTCGACGTCGTGCGCGCCGTGCTCGGCGCGTTCGACGTCGACGACGATGGCCTCGATCGGCTCGCCGACACGGCACCCAGCGGTCTGCCCGGGGACCTGCGGCGGAGCACGGCCATCCTCCCCCAGCAGGTCTTCCACCGCTACCACGCCGAGCACGAGATGCTCCGCGATCTCCGGCGTCTGGCCGACCGCGACCTGGCGCTCGACCGCACGATGATCCCGCTCGGCTCGTGCACGATGAAGCTCAACGCCACCACCGAGATGGCACCGATCACGTGGCCCGAGTTCGCACGGCTGCACCCGTTCGCCCCGGCCGACCAGTCCGTCGGGATCCGCCAGCTGATCGCCGAGCTCGAAGGTGCGCTGGCCGAGATCACCGGCTACGACGCCGTCAGCGTGCAACCCAACGCCGGCAGCCAGGGCGAGCTGGCCGGACTCCTGGCGATCGGCGCCTACCACCGTTCCCGAGGGGATGATCAGCGCACCGTGTGCCTCATCCCTTCCAGTGCCCACGGCACCAACGCCGCCAGCGCGGTGATGGCCGGGATGGACGTCGCGATCGTCGCCACCGACGATCGCGGCAACGTCGATCTGGACGACCTGCGAACCAAGCTGGCCCTGGCCGGCGACCGGTTGGCGGCGATCATGGTCACCTACCCGTCGACCCACGGCGTGTTCGAGGCCTCGATCACCGAGTTGTGCGATCTCGTTCACGCGGCCGGAGGCCAGGTGTACGTGGACGGCGCCAACCTCAACGCGCTGGTCGGCGTCGCCCGACCGGGACACTTCGGTGCCGACGTCAGCCACCTCAACCTGCACAAGACGTTCTGCATCCCCCACGGCGGCGGTGGCCCGGGCGTGGGACCGATCGGTGTCCGCTCGCATCTCGCCGGGTTCCTGCCCGGTGACCCGCTCGATGCCGCCCGCTCCGTCGGGCCGGTGTCGGCCGCCCCATACGGCTCGGCGGGCATCCTGGCGATCCCCTGGGCGTATCTCATGCTGATGGGTCCCGGTGGGCTCCGTCGCGCGACGACGGTCGCCATCGCGGCGGCCAACTACCTGGCCACCCGTCTGGCCCCCCACTACCCCGTGCTCTACGCGGGTGTCGACGGCCGGGTGGCCCACGAGTGCATCCTCGATCTGCGGGGGATCACCAAGCAGACCGGCGTCACCGTCGACGATGTCGCCAAACGGCTGATGGACTTCGGATTCCACGCCCCGACGATGAGCTTCCCGGTGGCGGGCACCCTGATGGTCGAGCCCACCGAGAGCGAGACGCTGAGCGAGCTCGATCGGTTCTGTGATGCGATGATCGCCATTCGCTCCGAGATCGACCGGATCGCGCAGGGCGAGTGGGAGGTGGCCGGCAGTCCGTTGCGGCACGCCCCCCACACCGCCGAGGACCTGCTCGGCGACTGGGATCGACCGTACCCGCGGACCGCAGGGGCCTACCCGCTCCCGGCGCTGCGCGCCGACAAGTACTTCCCGCCGGTCTCGCGCATCGACGCCGCCGGCGGTGACCGCAACCTGGTGTGCTCGTGTGAGCCCCTCGAGGCCTACGCGGGCTCGCTGGTCCCTGGCCCGGCCGAGGCCGAGCACTAGCGTCCGGGTATGGCTGATTCCGGTCGTCTGGATCCCTTCGATGGGATGATCTCGCTCGTCGCGTCGCCGATCGCGGCGGGGATCCGATCGTTCGAACAGTTGCGCAAGGGCAGCGACGAGCTGTTGCGTGGCGTCGAGAACTTCAACACGACGATGGAGAACCTGAACGACACGATCGCTCGGGTCAACCGGATCCTCAACGAGTTCGAGGAGCCGTTGAAGGCGATCATGCCGCAGATCACACGGACCGTGAAGATGGCCGAGGACCTCTCCAACCGGTTGGCCGGTCCGGTCGATCAGGTGGCGCCGGGTCTCACCCGGTTGGCCGACACGCTCAACTCGCCGATGATGACGTCGATCCCGACCGATCTCGGCGAGTTCATGAACGTCATCAACGAGCTGGGTCGGCGGATGATGCCCCTCGCCCAGCTGGCCGAGCAGGCCGGTGGCATGTTCGGTCTGCGGCTTCCCGGCTTCCCGGGGCGGGCCAGCACCCCGACGCCCACCCCCGCCGCCCCAGCGCCACCTGCGACGCCGGCCGCTCCCGAGCCGGCGAGGCCGACGTCGACGCCGGGCGTTGGCGCCACGGCAGCGGCGTCGCGGGCGACCCCGGCCCGCCGCACCGGTGCCCCCAAGAAGGCGGCACCGGCGAAGAAGCCGGCGACCAAGAAGCGTGCCGCCAAGCAGCCGGCGGCCAAGAAGACGGCGGCCAAGAAGACCGCCGCCAAACGGTCCACCGCCTGAGCACCCGAGTATCTGCCCCACGTTGTCACGGCGGCGGTTGGACGGTCACCACAACCGTGACTCCGTGCGCCCGGCACTCGGGTGGCGAGGGTCAACGGCCAACGAAGGGGGTGGCCACGACTCGGCCCGGGAGCGCGGTGCCCCGGACGTCGATGGTGACCTCGGTGCCCTCGGTGACCTCGGGAGGCACGAACGCGAGGGCGATGCCATGGCCGAGCACCGGCGAGAAGTTGCCGCTGGTCACCACCCCGACCGTCCGATCATCCATCAGCACCGGGCATTCGGCCCGTGGCGGACGGCGGCCGGCAGTCGCGATCCCGACCAGGTGACGGGCGACGCCGCGTTCACGCTCGGCCACCAGCGCGTGCTTGCCGCGAAACGCCGGCTTGTCCCAGCCGACCACCCAGCCCAGACCCACCTGCAAGGGGGTGATGCCCGCCCCCAACTCGTGTCCGTGGAGCGGAAGCGCGGCCTCCAGCCGCAGGGTGTCGCGGGCACCCAGACCCGCCGGCGTGATGTCCGCACCGACGATCGCCGCCCACAGCTCCGGCGCCGCCGCGGCCGGTACCGCGATCTCCACCCCCGGCTCGCCGGTGTAGCCGGTGCCGGCCACGACGCAGTCGATCGCCCCCCAACGGACGGTCGCCACCCGGAAACGTCCGACCTCGGCGGCCGCGGGGAACACCCCCCGGAGCCGGGCACGAGCCTCGGGGCCCTGCACCGCCAGCACCGCACGGGTGGCCGTGGTATCGGTCCCACCGATCGCGTCGCGCACTCGATCGGTGTTCGAGGCGTTGGGCATGACGTCGAACACGTCGCGGGCACCGCCGTCGCCCGGATGCCACCAGACGATGATGTCGTCGAGCACCGAGGCGTCGGCGTCGTCGAGCAGGTGGGTGTATTGGGCCCGACCGGGTCCGATCTTGCCGAGATCGTTGGTCAGCGTCGATTGCAGCCGACCGGGCGCGTCGGGCCCTTCGACCCGCACCGTGCCGAGGTGCGACACGTCGAACACGACCGCGCCGTGACGACCGGCGAGGTGCTCGGCGATCGTGCCCGACGGGTACTCCAGCGGCATCTCCCAGCCGCCAAACGGCACCATCCGCGCCGAGGCGCCCCGGTGGACGGCGTCGAGCGGCGAGCGATGCACGGAGGTCAGATGGCTTGACGCTCGGCGTCGGTGCCGGCGCTGCCACCACCAAAGGGCACCAGCTGCTGGTCGACGTCGTCTTTCACCTGGGCGACCGCCAGCACGTTGAGCACGCCCTGGCCGGGACGGCGCAGCACGTCGATGAGCTGCTCGCCGTCGCACACCTCGACGGTGTCGCCAGAGATGACCACGTGGGCAGCGGTGATGTCGCTCGACACGTTCTCGCGCAGATAGGAGAACACCTTGCGCACGCTGGGCAGACCGATACCGGCGTCGAGCAGCGTCTTGACCATCCGCAACTGGAGCAGGTCCTCGTAGGAGTAGCTGCGCCGGCTCCCGCTGCCGTCGGCGACCGCCAGCGACGGCTCGATCAGCCCGGTGCGCGTCCAGTAGTCCAGCTGGCGATAGCTGATGCCCACGATCTTGGCGGCCTTCGTGCCGCTGAATCCCTGCTCCGTCACGGCCCAACACCCTTCGTATGGCGCCCGAGGACAGGCGCGTAGTTACGTCGATGTGACCCGGGAACCTTAAGGCTGCCGTCTGGCCACGTCAACCCGCGGGCCAAGCCCTCAGCCGGCGAAGTCCTCGGGGTTGACGTGCTCGATGAAATCGCGGAACTCGTCGATGATCTCCTCGGACTCCTCTTCGGGCTCGGCCGGTGGATCCTGACCGACCTCGTCGAGTAACTCCTCGGCGGCGAACAACGGTGCCGAGCATCGCACGGCCAGCGCGATCGCATCCGAGGGCCGGCTCGAGACCACCAACACCGTCTCGTCGGCGCGGCGCAGGTGGAGCTCGGCGAAGTAGGTGTGCTCACGGACCTCGGTCACCACTACCTGGTGCAGGGTGACGCCGAGGTCGCTCAGCGTCTGGAGGAACAGGTCGTGGGTGAGCGGCCGGGGCGGGACGACACCTTCGAGGGCATAGTGGATCGACGACGCCTCGGGGGTGCCGATGTAGATCGGCAGCAACCGGTGACGGTCGTGTTGTTCACGGAGCAACACCATCGGCGTGTTGGCCGGAACCTCGACCCGGACCCCGACGAGCTCGAGCGGCACCATGTGTCGACTGTACCGGTGCGCTCGGGGGCGCGCCGACGCGACATCGGGCGGGG
>JBKEAH010000222.1:0-10171 GCA_047972065.1 Desertimonas sp. | reverse complement strand
GGATGTCTTTGGCGTAGCGGGCGATCGTGTCGGGGTTGTTGGCCACACGCCGGTACATCGCCACGTTGCACAGCTGCACCTTGATCCATCCCTCGAGCACGGGGGAGTGGGGGTCGCCCTCCACGTCCGTGAAGGCATGGTGCTTGCGGTGCACCGCCACCCACTGGCGCGGCCGGATGCCCGTGGAGACCCAGAGGACGAACCGAAACGCCTGGTTGACGGGGCCGCTGAGCGTCAGCGCCCGGTGGGCCAAGGCCCGGTGCAGGTAGATCGTCGTGGCCAGGTTGGCCAGGGTCGTGATCCCAAAGCCGAGCAGGAGGGCGAGCAGCACCGTACGCATCGGCGAGGGACTGTACCAGCCACTACCTACCGGTAGGTAGGGGCGGGTGAGATACAGTGCAGCGTGTGACCGACGCCGCCGCCTCCGACGTCGTCGCGGCGGCCCCCCGTTCGACGCGCGACGCGATCCTCGACGAAGCGGTCGCCTGCTTCGCCACCACCGGCTACGAGGGCACCTCGCTCAACGACATCGCGGCAGGTGTCGGTATCCGCCGCCCCAGCCTGCTGCACCACTTCCCATCCAAGGAGGCGCTGTACGGGGAGGTGTTCGAGCGGCTGCTGTCGGATTGGTTCTCGCGTCTCGACGTGGCCATCGCCGCCGACGCCCTGGGCTGGTCGAAGGTCGAACTGGTGCTGCGCGCCGGCTTCGACTACTTCGCCGACAACCCGGCCTACGTCCGCATCGTGCGACGCGAGGCCATCGACGGGGGTGCCCACCTCGGCATCGACCTGGCGGCGGTGCTGAAACCGATGTTCGACCATGCCGTGGCGTACTTCCGGCGCGAGATGGACGCCGGGACGTTCCGATCCCAGGACGCCGAGCAACTCCTCATCACCGGCTACGGCGCCCTACTCAGCTACTTCTCCGATGCCCCCTTCCTCGGCGGCCTGCTCGACATCGACCCGCTCGACCCGCGGGCGCTGGAGGCTCGCCGCGAACACGTCATCGCGTTCTTCCGCGCCGCGCTCGAGCCCTGACGGCACCAAGCCGCCGGTGTCGTGAAGCGGGGCCGACGGATCGTCTTCGGTCAGGCCGAGGCGCGGGCCGCCTCGAGCGGCGAGCCGATCGCCACCGCGGTGCTCACGTACCACGTGTCTCCGGGATAGGGGAACCGGCACGTATCTGACGGCGTCTACACGGGTCGTGACGGGTTGGTGCCCCTGCCGACCCCCGACGACGCCATGACCGATCTCGCTGCTTCCCACCACCACACCGTCAACCACACCGCGCACCGTGCGATCACCGACCGCGGTCACGCCGATGACGTTCGCACGTTCGGCTTCGATCGGCTGGTGCGACGGGCGATCGTGCGCTCCAGCGCCCGTCTCCGCCTCACCCTGTCGTCCGGCCGGCCGCCGAGCGAGCGCTCGTTCGGGGCGCTCGATCGCTGGTTCGCCGGGTTCGCGGCCGAGGTCCGTGGCCACCTCGAACTGGTCCAATCGGGTCTGTTGCCACGTCTCGGCGCCCGCGAGGTCCTCGACGAGCGCGGGCTGGAAGCGCTGGCGGCCGATCATGCCTGGGTCGATCACCTGCTCAGCGAGCTCGGCGACGCGATCGGCGTGCTCGGGTTCGACCTCGGCGACGCCGCACAGTGGGTCGAGCGCGCCCGCAGCATCGCCGACGAGCTCGATCTCGTCCTGGCCGGGGTGATCTCCCGCGAGCAGCGGACGCTGGTTCCGATGGCCCGTGCCCATCTGAGTGCCGCCGAGCTGGTCGAGTTGGACAAGGAGCGTCGTCGCGACCTCGTCGTGCGGCGGGTGCCCTTCGCGCTCGCCTGGTTGTGCGAGACCCTCGGCGACGACGTCGAAGCCGAGGTGATGGCGGCGGTGCCCGGACCGGCGCGACTCGTGTACCGCACCCGCCGCCGGGCCTACGCCCGCACCGCGGCCACCGCACTCGTCGCCTGACGAACCACCATCGCGGCCGGGCGCGTCACTACGGTGGCACGCTGATGTCTGGCCGAACACTGTCCGAGTCCGCCTCCAAGGAACTGCTCGCCGGCACCGGCGTCCCGATCGCGCCGGAACGGATCGTGGCGACGCCCGACCAGGCCGTGGCGGTCGCCGAGGAGCTTGGCTATCCCGTCGTCGCCAAGCTCAACGGCGACCGCATCGCCCACAAGACCGAGCGCGGCCTGGTACGTCTCGGCCTCGGTGACGCCGACGCCGTGCGGCGGGCGGCGCACGAACTGCTCGACGCCGCCACCGTCGACGATGGCGAGGTCACGGTGCTGGTCGCGCCGATGATCCGCGGCAACCGCGAGCTGATCGCCGGGGTGCTGCGTGATCCGCAGTTCGGGCCGACGGTGATGCTTGGCGTGGGGGGCATCCTCGCCGAGGCGGTGGCCGATGTCGTGTTCCGTCCGGCGCCGCTCGACGCCACGACGGCCGAGGAGATGATCGACGGGTTGGCGACTCAGAAGCTGCTGGGTGCCTTTCGGGGCGAGGCGGCGGTCGACCGGCGGGCGTTGGTCGCGCTGTTGGTCGGGCTCGGGCAGCTGGTGACCGAGCGCGACGACATCGACAGCATCGACATCAACCCGGTGATCATCGATGCCGCCGGTCACGCCGTCGCCGTCGACGCCCTGGTCGAGCGACGCGAGGCCCCGAGCGCGACCACGCCCATCATCCGTCGGCCCGCACCGAGCGCCGAGCAGTTCGGCGCCTTGTTCGCCCCCAAGGGGGTGCTGGTCACCGGCGCCTCGACCCACCCGGGCAAGTTCGGTTTCGTCTCGCTGCACAACCTGCTGGCCAGCGGGTACGAGGGCGCCGTCTTCGGCACCAACCTCAGCGGTGAGACCGTGCTCGGGGTCACGACCGTCGCCGACGTCGCCGAGTTGCCTGACGGCGAGATCGACCTCGTGTTCGTGTGCACCCCGGCCGGCGCCAACCCCGACCTGTTGCGGGCCTGTGCGGCCAAGGGCATCCGCGCCGCCTTCCTGACATCGGCGGGCTACGGCGAAGCCGGGCCGGAGGGCAAGCGCGCCGAGGACGAGTTGGTGGCGCTGGCCGACGAGTTGGGCATCCTGCTGGCCGGGCCCAACGGCCAGGGTGTCGTGTCGACCCCGGCGAAGTTGTGCGCCCAGATCGTGGCGCCGTACCCGCCCGCCGGTCGGATCGGTGTCGCCAGCCAGAGTGGCAACTTCGTGTCGAGCTTCCTGAACTACGCCCGGGCGACCGGGGTCGGCATCAGCCGGGCGGTGTCGGCGGGCAACGCCTCGGCGGTCACCGTGGCCGACTACCTGGACTTCTACGCCGACGATCCCGACACCGCGGTCGGGCTGGCCTACGTCGAGGGCATCACCGACGGCCGGGCGCTGATGGACCAGCTCGCCGTGGCGGCGACACGCAAACCGCTCGTGTTGGTGAAGGGCGGGGCGACCGAGGGCGGGGCGCGGGCCGCCGCCAGTCACACCGGGGCGCTCGCGGCCAACGACAAGGTGTTCGACGGCGAGTGTCGAGCGGCCGGGATCACCCGCGCCGCAACCGTCGAGGAGGCATTCGAGGCGGCCGCCACCTTTGCCACCCAGCCCGCGCCGAGGGGCCCCAACGTGGTGGTGTTGACAACGGCCGGCGGGTGGGGCGTGGTCACCTCCGACGCGATCGCGGGCGACGGTGACCTCCGCCTGGTGGCGCTGCCCGACGATCTGCGCGACGCCATCGATGGCTTGCTTCCGCCACGGTGGAGCCGGAACAACCCGGTCGACTGCGCCGGCGGGGAGACCCGTGACACGATCCCCGAGGTGATGCGGTTGATCGCCGAGCACGACGATGTCGACGCGATCATCTACCTCGGGATCGGCATCCAGTCGAACCAGGCCAGGATGATGCGTGATGGCCGGTTCTATCCCGGCCACGGGTTGGAGCGCATCGTCGCCTATCACGAACGTCAGGACGCCCGTTTCGCCGAGGCCGCCGACGAGCTGATCCGCACCACCGGCAAGCCGATCCTCGTCGCCACCGAGCTCGCCGTCGCCGACCCCGACAACGCGGGCCCGGCGGCCGTGCGGGCCAGCGGTCGGCTGTGCTATCCGAGCGGCAACCGCGCCGTGACGGCGCTCGGCCACCTCTACCGAGACGCCCGACATCGCCGACGGCGCTCGTCGACCACATGACACCTGGCGTGCGCCCGGCCCGGCGGAGCTCGGACGCCGCGCCCGGGTGGATGCTGGTGGTCATCGCGCTCGTGCCGGTGTTGGCTCTGGGCCTGGTGTGGCGGTGGGCATCCGGGCAGGAGGGTGGGGGGGCCGAGCCGGCTTCGCCCGACACGACGGCCCCGCCGCCGCCCGACCCGGCGCTCAACACGCCGCTGCTGTCGTATCGGCGCACCCCGGGTGTGCTGGCGCGCTCGGTCAACCTCACCGCGTTCCAGCAGGAGGTTGCCGACTTCGCCACCGATCTCAACGCCACCTCGTGTGTTGCCGTGGATCTCGACGGCATCACCGTGGGCGCCGCCAACGGCGACGTCGCGCTGATCCCGGCCAGCAACCAGAAGATCATCACCGGGGCGACGGCGCTGGCGGTGCTCGGGGCGGACTACACGTTCACGACCGAGTTGCGTGGCGCGGCACCCTCGGGCGGCGTGATCGCCGGCGACGTCTATCTCGTCGGTGGCGGCGACCCGTTGCTGACCAGCGCCAACTACCAGGACGACACCTACCCGCTGGCCGCGCCGACCGTGCTCGACGGTCTCGCCGACGCCCTGGTGAACGCCGGGGTGACGCGAATCGACGGGGCGGTCGTCGGCGACGGGTCACGCTACGACGACGAGTTCTTCGTCCCGAGCTGGAGCGACGACATCCGGGGCATCGAGGCCGGGCCCTACGACGCGCTCCTGGTCAACGACGGCCGTGTGGTCGGCGACGACCAACGCGTCGGCGACCCGAACCACGGGGCGGCGCGCGAGCTGATCCAGCTCCTCCAGGCTCGCGGCATCACCGTGGCCGGTGGGCCGGGCACCGGCACCGCCCCGGCCGAGGTCGGGGTGTTGGGCGCGGTGACGTCGGCGCCGCTCAGCACCGTCGTGGCCGAGATGATGTCGGCCAGCGACAACAACACGGCGGAGATGCTGGTCAAGGAGATGGGTGTCGTCGGCGGCGATGGCGGGACGCTGGTCGCCGGGCTGGCCGTGATGGACGCCCGGCTCGTCGAGTGGGGATTCACCGGCAACGTGCTGGCCGACGGGTCCGGGCTCTCCAACGACAACCGCACCACGTGCAACACCCTGCTCGGGTTGCTGAAACAGTCGGGACCGAACGAACCACTCGGTGTCGGTCTTCCGGTGGCCGGTGAGAGCGGCACGATGACCGACGTCTTCACCAACATGGCGGTCACCGGCGAGCTGCGCGCCAAGACCGGCACGTTGGGGAACGCGCCGTTCGACCAGGACCCGCCGGCGGTCAAGTCGCTGTCGGGCTACCTTCCTGTCGACGGTGGGGGCACGATCTCGTTCTCCTTGATCCTCAACGGCGACGGCCCGCTGAGTGACCAGAGCATCTACCGTCCGATCTGGAACGCCCTCGCCGAGGCGCTGGCCACGTATCCGTCGGGACCGAGCCCGGCCGAGCTGGCCCCGCAGTGACATGACCGTGACATGACCGTGACATGACGACGGCGAGCCGGATGGCGATGTTCCCACTCGGCACGGTGCTGCTGCCCGGTGCCGGGTTGCCCCTCCACGTCTTCGAGCCCCGGTATCGCCAGATGGTCAAGGATGTGCTGGCAGCCGACGGGCCGGCCGAGTTCGGTGTCGTCCTGATCGTGCGGGGTACCGAGGTCGGCGGCGGCGACGAACGCGCCGATGTTGCCACGGTGGCGCGGATCATCGATGCACGTGTCACCGGCGACGGGCGGTACGCGCTGATGGCGGGTGGCCACCGCCGGATCCGTGTGATCGAGTGGTTGGCGGACGACCCGTATCCCCAGGCGATGGTGCAGGACTGGCCGGACGCGGCCGCCGATGACCCGAGCGCCGTCGTCGCCGAGACGAGACGACTTCGCGACGACGTCGCCACACTGCGGGCGCGGGTCGGTCTCGACGCCGTGACGCCACCGGCGCTCGCCGACGATTCGATCCGTGACGCCGGGCCGGTCGTGGGGAGCTATCGGTTGGCGGCATGGACCCCCGCCGGCCCGGCCGACGCCCACCGCGCGCTGTGCGCGTCGGGTCCGGTCGAGCGATTGGCGGTGCTCGCTGCGGTGGTCGACGATCTCACTGCCGTCGCCGACTTCCGTGACGCCACCGGTGGCGGTGACCCCCGGTGATCGACATCGATCACCTGCTAGAACGTTCGCCGTGACGACCGATCGACACGACCCACCGACGCCCACGGAACCCACGTCCGTCGGCGACGTCGTCGACCTCGTCAAGACGTACGCCAAACAGGAGACCGTCGGCCCGCTGCGCAACGCCGGCCGGTTCCTCGCGTTCGGTGCCGCCGGTGCGCTGGCCCTCGGGATCGGCGGGATCCTCGTGCTGCTCGGGCTGTTGCGGCTCGTCCAGACCGAGCTCGACCGCACCGCACGCGGGTCGTTGTCGTGGTTGGCCTACGTCATCGTGCTGGTCGTCGCCGGTGGCGCGATCGCACTCGTCCTCAGCCGCATCAAGAGCGACACGCTCGACAAGCCCCGAAAGTGACGGCGTCCGCGACCATGGCCACCAGCTCTACCACCCCGATCACGCGCGACGACCTGGAGCGGAACTTCCGCTCGTTGCAACAGGGCGTGCAGGGCCGCGTGGACGACAAGAAGCCCTCGCTGCTGGCGATCGGCGGAGGCATCGGTCTCGTGTTGGCGTTGCTCATCTTCTTCCTCGGCAAGCGCAGCGGGAAGAAGAAGACCACGCTCGTCGAGATTCGCCGGTTCTGAGCGATGGCATCGCGATCGCGCCGAAGGTTGTCGCCGGGTCTGTTCGTTCGACGGCGGGCGACCTCCAAGGGTCTGTTCGGTGGCGACCCGATGTGGCGGGCCGTCTGGGCGCTGTTGATCGGCCGTCAGGTCCTCAAGCGGTCCTTCGGCCGTCACCCGGAGCTGTTGATCGACGAACCGCTCCAACCGGGCGAGACGATGGTGATCAAGGCCATCGCGGCGCCGACCAACGCCGAACGCAAGGCAGCTAAGCGAGCACGACGATCGCGATGAAGGTCGTGCTCCGCAACCCGCGGCGCGAGTTGGAGCTCACCGGCCCGAAGACCGTCAACGATCTGCTGGCCCGGTTGGAACTGACCCGGGAGGCGCATCTGGTGATTCGCAACGGCACGCTGGTTCCCGGCGACGCCCGTCTCGCCGACACCGACGAGCTCGAGGTCCGTCCGGTCATCTCGGGTGGCTCCGCATGACCGCGCCGGAACGGGTCGCCGGGTGCGAGCGAGCGGCCGACAAGGGCCCGCGTGGCCGGGCGATGCCATGAACAGCAAGTGTCGGGTGTGTCGGGAGCCGGCGATCATCGATCTGCCGCGCCACAACGCCCACTTCTGTGCCGAGCACCTGCAGCAGCTGTGTCGTCGCCAGGTGGCCAAGGCGATCGACGACTTCCAGATGCTGTCACCCGGCGATCAGGTGCTGGTGGCGGTCAGCGGCGGCAAGGACTCCTTGGCGGTGTGGGACCTGCTGACCGAGCTGGGCTACCAGGCCGACGGGCTGTACATCGGGCTGGGCATCGGCTCCTACAGCGACGTCAGCGGTCAGTACGTCCGGGCGTTCGCCGCCGAACGGGACCTCAACCTGCGGACCATCGATCTGCGCGAGGACTTCGGTTACGACGTGCCGACCGCGGCGCGGGCGACCCGCCGGGTGCCGTGCTCGGCGTGCGGGCTGTCGAAGCGTCGGCTGTTCGATGACGCCGCCCGGGACGGGGGCTATGACGTGGTCGTCACCGGGCACAACCTCGACGACGAGGCGGCCGTCCTGCTCGGCAACACGCTGCGCTGGGACATCGACTACCTCGCCCGCCAGCTCCCCGTGCTGCCGGCGGGCAACGGCTTCCCGAAGAAGGTCAAGCCGCTCGTGCGGCTCACCGAGCGGGAGATGGCGGCGTGGTGCATCGTGCGGGGTATCGACTACCAGGTGGAGGAGTGCCCGATGGCCGCCGGCAACCGCCATCTCGGCTACAAGGAGACGCTCAACGCCCTGGAGGCGCGTTCGCCCGGCTCCAAGGCGTCGTTTTATCTGCAGTTCCTCGACCGAATGGCCCCGCTACTGGCCGGCCAGTCGCAGGCGGCCCAGGATGGGCTGGGCGCCTGCCAGCGCTGCGGCGCACCGACCACCGGCGAGATCTGCGCGTTCTGCCGGTTGGTCGAGACGGCGTCCGCCCATGAGCCGGTCCCCGTCGAGTTGGTCGGACGACGACGATGAGCACGGCGTTTCGGTTGGGGGAGCGGGTGCTGCTGTTGGATCAGAAGCGCCGTCGGTACCTCGTCGTGCTGAGCGATGGCGGTGAGTTCCACAGCCACGCCGGCTTCGTCTCCCACGACGAGATCGTCGGCCGGCCCGAGGGCACGGTGGTGTCCTCGACACGAGGCGCCGAGTACACGGTGGTTCGCCCGACCCTCGAGGACTTCGTCATCGAGATGCCCCGCGGCGCCCAGGTCATCTACCCCAAGGATCTCGCGCCGATCTGCATGCTCGCCGACATCGGCCCCGGGGTCCGGGTGTTCGAGTCCGGGGTCGGGTCGGGCGCGCTGTCGATGACGATGCTGCGCTACGGGGCCGACATCGTCGGCTACGAGCTGCGCGACGACTTTGCCGCCCGGGCCCGCACCAACGTGCGCGAGTTCCTCGGCGCCGACGCGCTCGGCCGGTACCGGGTCGAGTCCCGCGACAGCTACCAGGGGATCGACCCCGACGATGGTCCCTTCGATCGCATCGTGTTGGATCTCCCCGAGCCGTGGCAGGTGATCCCCCACAGCGAGCAGGTGCTGTCACCGGGTGGGATCCTCGTCGCCTACACGCCCTCGATCACCCAGGCGGCGCAGGCGCGCGAGCAACTCAAGGGTCGCTGGATCGATGCCCGCACGCTGGAGGTGCTCCACCGCACGTGGCACATCGACGGCCAGGCGGTGCGACCGGACCACCGGATGGTGGCCCACACCGGGTTCCTGACCGTCGCTCGCTTCCTCGGGAAGGGTCGGCGCCGCTCAGCGGCCGGGTCGGCTCAGGGCTCGATGTAGATGCACTCGCCGGGGCACTCCTCGGCGGACTCGATGACCGCATCGAGTTGGCCGTCGGGGATGTTGGCGAGGCCCTCGGCACCCTGCGGGTTGCCCTTGGCGGTGGCGTAGACGGTGTCGCCTTCCTTCACATAGGCGAGACCATCGTCGAGCAGGGTGAAGACATCGGGGGCGATCTCCTCGCAGAGGCCATCGC
This sequence comes from Desertimonas sp., assembly GCA_047972065.1. Classification (GTDB taxonomy): domain Bacteria; phylum Actinomycetota; class Acidimicrobiia; order Acidimicrobiales; family Ilumatobacteraceae; genus JALZMG01. Next base: position 748 of record JBKEAH010000222.1, on the reverse strand, counting down.
CGGTGCACAGATCCTGATCGATCCAGACCTTCATCGTGGGCAAGCTCCTTCGTGGGAACGGATGGCTGTGAGTTTACACGGCCCTAGTCGTGGAAACGCGATCGCGCGGTGCGGGCGATCGTGTTGCGGTGCGGCGAAGTGCCGCGACCGCGCCGGGAGCGACGTGTAGCGTCCGATCACGGCCCGCTCGTACGGGCACCGAGACCGAAGGGAGCGTCGTGACCGAGCGAACCCCCGATCCATCCGACGCCATCGACGCATCTCACGCGTCGAACGACGGGCCGACGCCCGAGCAGTTGCTGGCGCTGACCGACGAGGTGAGCCACCTGCGCAGCCGGCTCGCCGACGCCCCGCGGCGTGTTCGGGCGCTCGAGGAGCGCCTCTTGGAGACCAAGGGCCAGCTGGCGCAGGCCGTGGCCCAGAACGAGAAGCTCAGCTACACCCTGCGTGAGGCGCGCGAGCACATCGCCACGCTGCGTGAGGAGGTCGACAAGCTGACCCAGCCGCCGTCGGCCTACGGGGTGGTCGTCGGCCGCAACGAGGACGACACGATCGACATCCTCACGAGCGGTCGCAAGATGCGGGTGTCGGCCCATCCCGACATCGATCTCGATGCACTCGACCTCGGCGCCGAGGTCGTCCTCAACGAGAGCTTCAACGTGGTGCTCGCCCGCTCGCCCGAGGCCACCGGTGAGGTGGTGACGATCAAGGAGCTGCTCGACGACGGGGTGCGGGCGCTGGTGGTCGG
>JBKEAH010000152.1:0-17779 GCA_047972065.1 Desertimonas sp. | reverse complement strand
TCGATGGGCCGCTGGTCGTGCACGACGTCGAACGGCTGGCCCGCGTGCCCGATGTCGTCGTGATGTCGGCCTGCGGGATGGCCAACGCCCAGGCGTTGCGTGGTGGCTCGCTGCTCGGTCTTGCCGCCGCCTTGACGACGTTTGGCGCGTCCAGCGTGATCGCCCCGCTGACACCCGTGCTCGACGAGGCATCGGTGAGCGCGATGGCGGCGCTCCACGACCGGATGCAGGCCGGGGACGCACCGGCGGCTGCGCTGGCAGCGATCACCGGCGACGGTGGGCGGGCGACCGCCGGGGCGTTCGTCGCCTTCGGTGCCTAAACCGCCGGGGCCCGAACCGGCGGCGACCGAACCGGCGGCGGCCGAACCGGCGGCGGCCGATGGATGGACGTGTCGCCCGCCGTTTGGGGCTCGAGCGAGCAGGTCGACCGTTCGTCCCACGCCCGGTCTTCATCGTCTGCATCCAAAGGCGATGAGGAGGCCGTCATGATCGGTCGCCTCGGCCATCGGCTCCGCTCCGGAACGATGAGCCGCCCGTCAGCGCTGCTCGCCGGGGAGCGCCATCATGACGGCGGCGGCCGCCGCGCTGAGCAGCATCGCCATCACGATCGCCGCGCCGTAGGACACGGCGTCGATGACGGCACCGGCGAGCGGCGGTCCGATCAGCCCACCGAAGCCGGCGGCGGTGTACAGCGCGCCGAGGATGCCCCCGAGCCCGGTGGTGCCGAAGAGACCGGCGGCGACGGCCGGGGCCAAGGCGATGAAGCCGCCGTAGCCCACCCCCATCACCAGCGCGAACAGCACGAGCACCCAGTAGCGGTCGCCGGCCGCGAGCCACAGCCCGAAGCTGGCGCTCAGCATGGCGAAGCTGGCCTGCATCAGCCGGGTGGCCCCGAACCGGGCCCCGAGCCCACCGAGGCCGAGCCGTCCGGCGACGCTGGCGGCCCCGATGATCGCGACCAACGTGGCAGCCGGGCCGGCGTCGATGCCGCGGTCGGTGGCGTAGTCGGCGATGAACACGAAGGGGACGAACAGCGCCAGCGAGCACAGGAAGGTGCCGGCGTACATGATGAGAAAGCCGCGGTCGCGCGCCAGCCGGGCCAGTGGCGCCGGAGGCTGGTCGATGTCGATCGGCGGTCGAAACGCCCCGAGGCTGGCGATCAGCAGCAGCGCCGCGCCGACCACGCCCATGATCATGTACGCGTCGCGCCAGCCGTAGCGGTCGATCAGCCGCTCGGCCAGTGGCGCGGCGACGAGGGTGCCGACGCCGATGCCGGCGACGGCGACGCCGAGCGCGGTGGTTCGTTGGCGCATGAACCAGCCGCCGACGGTCGCCACCATCGGCACGTAGGCGCAGGCGACGGCGGTCCCCACCAGCGTGCCGTAGGTGACGTAGCCCGCCCAGATCGACTCGACCCGGGCGGTCAGCAGTAGCCCGGTGCCCAGGCAGACGGCGCCGACGAGCAGCACCGGGCGCGGCCCCCAACGGTCGGCGGCCTTTCCCGAGACCAGACCGAACACGAAGTACCAGCACGTGGTGATCGAGAACATCAGCGCGGTGGCGCCCTTGCCGGACCCGAACTCGTCGGTCATCGAACCAAAGAACGCACCAAAGCTGTAGGCCACCCCGAAGACGGTGAAGGTCGACAGGAACGTCGCGCCGACGACGATCCACCCCCGCCGTCCATCCACCGCCGTGACCGACGTGTCGTCGAGCTGTGCGGTTGTCACGTGAGGTGTCGTGGGGTACGGAGGCCGATGCCACACGCCTCGGCGTCGGTGGTCGGCACGGCGGGCATCGGTTCATCAGACCACGCCAAGTGGGGCCGGTCGGGCACCGGAGCGCGCCGCCCTTCGGGCACCGGCGACGCCCAGCCGTTGCGCACCTTCCGCTCGTGGACGGTGCTGACGCCGGTCTTCTTCTACCTGCCGCCGGCGGGAGCCGGTCGTGTGGTCCGATCTTCGGTCGTGAGATGACCGGGACGCGGACCGCAGTCGCGTCAGGGCTCGTCGGTGGCGGTCTGCTCGACGGCGTCGAGGAAGGCGTCGACGTCGGCGTCCTCGCCCCCGATCAGCCAGATGACGATGCCCTCGTCGTCGTCATCGTCCCAGGGCAGCACGCCGTCGACGGGGTAGCGATCGACGGTGATCTCCTCGGAGTCGTCGCTCACCGGGGCGATCACGGCCAGCTCGACGTCGGCCTCGGGGGGTTGGTCGCGCAGGATGTCGATCAGCTCACGGACGTTCATGGACGTGCTCCCCTTCCGGTGCGGATCATGTCTCGCCCAGCCAGCTGCCGGCCCGTTCGAGCAGGTACAGGCTGACGTCCTTGCAGCGATCGAGATGTTGCGCGACGGAGTCGTCGTTGTTGAGGTACACGTCGCCGAGGTCGACCGACGTGCGGGCGAGGATGGTGAGGGAGCGCTCCGAGGCGTCGGTCACGCTGGGGTACGAATCGATCGCCGACACCTCGACGGGCAGCTCGAGCCCGCCGATGCCGGCCAGGTCGGTGGCCAGTTCGAGCAGGTTGGGCGGGTCGGGGAGCGGGGGGAGCGTCCACGTGAAGACCAACGGGAAGGCAAAGCCCTGCGGCGGGGCGTCCTCGAGATCGTCGAGCTTCATCACCTCGTCCTCGAACCCGAGCATCGCTCGGGGGTCCACGTCGAGCGACAGGTGCAGGTCGATCGGGCCGTTGCACGCCTCCTCGGGGTGCAGATCGACCTCCCACAGTTGTCGCAACGAGTACGTCTCCACGAAGTGACGTTCGTCGTGGACGTGGAATCCGTGGTCGATCGCCTGGCTCTTCAGATCGGCGACGAAGCCTGCGACGTCGATGACGGCCACTACTGGCGCACTCCGGCGGGCACACGGGGGACACTACCGTCACCGTCGTGCCGGTCCAGGGGAACCCCTCGAACGAGGATGTGCTGAGGGTGTTCCACGCCGTCGCCGACGATGTCGCCGTCGCGCTCGGCGCGGTGACCGACTGGGGCGAGTCGGGGGTGCGTCGGGGTCAATACCTGGCCGATCTGCACGCCGACGATGTGGCGGTGGCCCGACTGTCGGCGCTGGGTGTCGGCGTGCTGTCCGAGGAGAGCGGCCGCACCGGGCCGGCCGGGCCGCCTTATGTGGTGGTCGACCCGCTCGACGGCTCCACCAACGCCAGCCGCGGTGTGCCGTGGTTCGCCACGGCGCTGTGTCTGGTCGACGACACCGGGCCGGTAGTCGGGCTGGTCGCCAACCAGGCGTCGGGTGATCGCTGGTGGGCGGTGCGCGGTGAGGGGGCGTGGGGTCCCGGCGCCGACGGGCCGAGGTCGCTGCGGGCATCGGGCTGCGACGTCGCCGCCGACGCCATCGTCGGCATCTCGGGTCGGCCGACGGGGGAGTACGGCTGGGCGCAGTTCCGGGCGCTCGGCGCCTCGGCGCTCGACCTGTGTCTGGTGGCGTCGGGCACGCTCGACGCCTTCGTCGACATGAGCCCGAGCGCCCACGGCCCTTGGGACTACCTGGCGGGGACCCTGATCGCCCGCGAGGCCGGCGCCACCGTCGTCGACGCCCACGGCCGTGAACTGGTCGTCGACGACCACCTCGCCCGCCGCACCCCCGTCGCGGCCGCGACCGCCACGTTGCTCGAGGCCCTCCTCGTCACCCGCCGCCAGTCCCCCTAGACCCCATCGAGGGTTGGAATGCAGACGAGGGTTGAGCGCACCCCAGTGGTGCCCTCAACCCTCGATGGGGCCGGGCGGCCGCGGTCGTGTCCGGTGCGTGGTGTCCTCGACCGCCACCGGCACTCCGTGGAGCGGCCCCAGCGTCCGGCCGGTGACCACCGCATCGGCGGCATCGACGGCTGCCGTGGCGGCGGGTCCGTCCCAGATCACGGTGAAGCGGTTGCGCTCGGGCCGCACGTGGGCCGCGAGGCCGCCCATCGGCCCCAACGGTACAATCGCTCGCTCGTTGCGGGCGTATAGCTCAGTTGGCCAGAGCGCTTCCCTTACAAGGAAGATGTCGGGGGTTCGAGTCCCTCTGCGCCCACCATCACCCCGATGGCTGGCGCCCCCGCTCGCTGCGCTCGCGCCCCGTCGCCGCCCGGCTCGCTGGCGCTCGCTCGGTCGGCTGTGGACCGGCTGGGGTTCGAAAGCCGTCCCTGAAGGTCCACCGGTCCGCTGTCGATTCCACAACGGCCGTCGCGGCACCCGGATGAACCTGGGTGCAAGACCAGTCCGGGAACACCCTCGAAGACTCGGTCCGCCGTGACGAGCGGCGCGCCGATGTGCAGAGCGTTCGAGGCGAGTCACAGGTCACTGGTGTGCACCTGGTCGTGCAACGGGTGGCCCAGGCGTCTACACATGGCGCGGGTCTGGACGACGGTGGTGAGCAGTAGATCACTGACCGGAACGACGGTCGTCGCCGAGATCGCCGCCTCGAGTTGCCGGCGCCACGGTTCGCCCTCGTCCGCCACGATCGCGCCGTACCGAAGCTGGGCAACGGTGACGACTGCGAGGAACAGTTGGTGACCACGCAGCGAGTTGACCCGACGGTCGACGGTCGAAGGTCGGACGGCGCCGTCGGCTGAGCGCAGCGCTGAAGATGTCCGTGTCGACGACCAGTCTCACGAGGCGAGTGCCGCGGCGAAGGCGTCGTCCTCAGCGTCTGTCAGATCGAGGAGGAGGAGGTCGTCGAGTGAGTCGAGGACCGGTGCGGCCGACAACCCGTCGGCCGTGAGGTCGCGAGGGAGAAGGCCGAGTCCGTGCGGATCGTGGTGCGCCTCACGGACCGACGTACAGCACCGCCGATCGCCGAGCTGCCGGCCCGGCGCCTACGGTGGGTGCCGGGCCGACAACTCGGCCCACATCGGCCATTGGGCCACCCGACCAGTTCGGTGTGGTCGGGGTGATGGGGTGGGTCGCACGGCAGCCACCGCCGTGGACCACTGGCTCCCGCCAGTCGATAACTCAGACGCGCCAGGGCGTCCCAAGGTTGAGCCCACCAAGAAGATCTCGCCGTGACTTGGGTCACAAAGATGGGCGGGGCGGGTCCCCGACACTCGCAGCCGGCCCCGCCGCCGGGGCGCGGTACCGTCATGTGCATGACCGCTGACCTGCCGCCGGTCCCGCCCCGGCTCGCCGCCTTCTCCTTCGGCGACGACCTGCGCGCCGCCGAGTTCATGACGGCGATGACCCGGTTGGGTCGCGACAAGGCGCTGCGACTCCACGATGCCGTGTTCGTGGTCAAGAACGATCAGGGTCGCACGTATGTCCGTGAGACGACCGATCTGCAGCCCGGTCAGGCCGCACTCGGCACCGGCATGTGGAGCGGGCTGTTCGGCCTGCTCCTCGGGGGCCCGGTGGGGATGTTGGTCGCCGGTGGGATCGGTGCCGGCGCCGGCGCCTTGACCGCCAAGGTCATGGACGTCGGCGTCACCGACGAGTTCGTCGCCCAGCTGCGTGAACAGGTGCGGCCCGGCACCACGACGCTGGCCATTCTCGCCGACGTGCTCGACAACGAGGCGGTGCTCACCGAGCTGCACCGCTTCGAGGGCGCGAAATACGTCGCCGGGGATCTTCCACTGGACGGCATCGCCCGGGTGCGCGAGGTTCTCGGCGACACCGCCCCGGTCAGCGGTGGCGACCTGCCGCCGCCCTCCTCGCCCGGGCCCGCCCGCGAGGGCGACCGCAGCACGAGCTGAGTAGCACGACCCCGCCGGCGCGACCCCACCGGCGCGGGGTCTCATCCGCTGTTGCGTAGACCGGTGGCAAGCGCGTTCAGGCTGAGCTGGATCCCCCGCTCGACCAGCTCGTTGTCCTCACCCGATCGGTGACGTCGGAGCAGCTCGATCTGCATCACGTGCAACGGGTCAAGGTAGGGATAACGGTTGCGGATGCTGCGGGCGAGCATCGGGTTGTCGGCCAGCGGGTCGGCGGAACCGGTGATGCGGGCATGCCAGGCGGTGGTGCGGGCGTGCTCGTTGACGATGCGCTGCATGATCCGCTCCCGCGCCGTCTCGTCGGCCACCAGCCGCTCGGCGTAGCGCCGGCCGATGTCGACGTCGGCCTTGGCCAAGACCATGCCGAGGTTGGCCAGCACCGTCTTGAAGAACGGCCAGCGCCGGTACATCTCGATCAGCGTCAGCTCGGCGCCCGGCCGCGCCGCGGTCACGGTGTCGAACGCGCTGCCGGCACCGAACCAGCCGGGGATCATCAGCCGGCACTGGGTCCAACCGAACACCCAGGGGATCGCTCGAAGATCCTGGATCCGGCCTGACCCGCTTCGCGACGCCGGCCGGCTGCCGACGTTGAGGGTCGAGATCTCCCCGATCGGGGTGATCGCCCGGAAGAAATCGAGAAACCCCGGATCCTCCACGAGCCCTCGATACGAGTGCAGCGACGCCGCCGACACGTCGTCCATCAGCGACGAGAAGCCCTCGGTGTCGGGGTCGACGTTGTCGTCGATGCCGGCCGAGGCCTCCAGGGTGGAGGCGACGAGGATCTCGAGGTTGCGGCGGGCGGCCGCCGGCTGCGAGTACTTGGCCGCCACCATCTCGCCCTGCTCGGTGATCCGCAGCTGGCCGTCGACCGAACCCGCCGGCTGGGCGAGGATCGCCTCGTAGGCCGGGCCGCCGCCCCGCCCGACCGTGCCGCCACGGCCATGGAACAGCCGGAGTCGGACCCCGGCCGCCCGCGCCGTCGCCACGAGGCGAGTCTGCGCCCGCGACAGCGACCAGTTCGAGGTGAGATAGCCGCCGTCCTTGTTGGAGTCCGAGTAGCCGACCATCACCTCCTGGCGGTCACCGCGGCTGGCGAGGAGCTGGCGATAGCGCGGGTTGGCCAACATCTCGGCAACGACGTCATCGGCTCGTTCGAGATCCTCGATGGTCTCGAACAGCGGGACGATGTCGATCGACGCGGTCGCCGTGTCCCCGACCCGCACCAGCCCGACCTCGCGCAGCAGCACGGCGACCTCGAGCACGTCGCTGAGCGACCCGGCCCCCGAGATGACGTAGTGGGGCAGTGTCCCGGGGCCCAGCCGGGCCACGCTGTCGGCGGCGACGGACAGCACCTCGAGCTCGCACCGGGTGCGCTCCGAGTAGTCGGCGAACGGGCTGCGCAGCGGCCGCGGCCAGCGCAGCTCGGCGGTCAATACGGCCACCCGCGCCGCCTCGTCGAGCTCGCCGTAGCGGTCGTGGACCCCGGCGACGGCGAGCAGCTCGGCGACCACGTCGGCGTGAACGGTCGCGTTCTGCCGGAGGTCGAGACCACACAGCGTGGCGCCGAAGATGGCGACCGCGCGCCGCACCGGCGCCACGAGGTGCTCGGCCAGCGGCCCCGCGCCGTGACCGCCGAGCGAGCGCTCGACGACCCTCAGGTCCTCGATCAGCTCGCTCAGCGCCCGGTACGGCGCTCGGGCCACGACCGGTGGCGGCTCGCCCACCGTCTGGCCGGTGCCTGCCAGCACCATGTCGGCGAAGGCGTAGGTGCGGGCATAGATCCCGCGCAGGGCACGGCGGTAGGGCTCGTCGAGCCGAAACGGCGACTCGTCACCGGAGGCGGCGGCGAGGGCGCGCAGTGCTGTGGTCGGCTCGATCAGCCGGTCGGAGAACGACAGCTGGCGGCCCAGCCGGCGCAGCGCTCCGAGGTGGTGGTCGAGCGCCGTGGCGGCATGGCGCGACACCGCCTCGCGCAGCACCTCGGCGGTGACGAACGGGTTGCCGTCGCGATCGCCGCCGATCCAACTCCCCATCCGCACGATGCCGGTCGTGTCGACGCCGGCGGCGCCATGGCCGGCGGCCAGCGTTTCGATGTCGCGGGCGATCGACGGGATGACCTCGAACAGGCTGGCCCGGTAGTAGCGCAGGGCCTCGTTGATCTCGTCGACCACCCGCAGTTTGGACAGCCGCAGCACCGCGGTCTGCCACAGCCGCAACACGTCGAGCCGCAGCGGTTCGTCGAGTTCGGCGTCCGCGCCGGGACGGGCCCGGTCCAGCCGTTCGGCGACGTCGCCCAGCAGGTCGAGCACCGTCTGACGGCGGACCTCGGTGGGGTGGGCGGTCAGCACCGGCACCACCCGCAGCGACGTGATCAGACCGCGCAACCGATCGGCGTCGACGCCGGCGTCGACGAGCCGATCGACCGTCGCCGCCAGCGATCCGACCTGGGGCGCCGAGCGGTGCTGACGGTGGTGGTGGCGCCGGCGTTCGTGGTGGACGTCCTCGGCGACGTTGGCGAGCAGCGAGAGGAAGCCGAACGCCCGGATCATGTGCAGCTGCTCGTCGATCGCGCGCTCGGTCAGCTCGGCCAGTTCCCCGAGCGAGCTGCGCCCATCGCGCCGGGCGTCGACGGCGCGCCGACGGACCCGTTCGACCAGCTCGTACACCTCGTCGCCGGCCTGGTCGCGCAGCACGTCACCGAGGATCCGGCCGAGCCGGCGGATGTCGGCGCTGAGGGCGTCGTCCTTGCCGGCGGCCACCGACGGCAGGTTAGGACCTCGCCGTCGAGTGTGCGTCGGATCGCGTCAGCCGACTGCCGCCAGGTACTCGCGCACCCGGGCGAGGTGACCGTCGACGTCGGTGTCACCGGCGTTGTGGGTGGCCACGGCGAGGTGGGTGGCGCCGAGGGCCTGCCAGCGCTCGGCGTGGCCACGCCAGCGGTCGGGGTCGCCGCCTCGATATTGGGCCTGGGCCTGGACGGCAAACCCGTCCATGCTCAACCCCGCCGCCTCGCGGTGGCGGCGGATGGTCGCCAGACGCTCCGCCGACTGCTCGTTGGGGCTGCCGAGCGGGATCCAGCCGTCGCCGAGCCGGGCGCAGCGCTCCAACAGCGCCGGCGCCGAGCCGCCGAACCAGATCGGGATCGGGGCCGCCGGGCGCGGCAGGATGCTCGCCTTGGGCACCGTGTGGAACTCGCCCTGGTAGTCGAGGCTGTCCGAGGTCCACAACCGACGCAGCAGCTCGACCTGCTCGGCCTGGCGGACGCCCCGACGGGCGAAGTCGACCCCGAGGGCCTCGTACTCCACGGTGTTCCAGCCGACGCCGACGCCAAGCCGCAACCGACCCTCCGACAGCAGGGAGACCTCGGCGGCCTGCTTGGCCACCAGGGCGGTCTGACGCTGGGGGAGGATCAGCACCGTCGGCGTGAGCTCGATCGAGCGGGTCACCGCGGCGGCGAAGGCGAGGACCGTGAACGGTTCGTGGAAGGCGACGTCCTTGTCGTAGGCGCCTCGGAAACCGCCCGGACGATCGGGGTCCGCACCCAGCACGTGGTCGTAGACGAGGAGGTGGGTGATGCCGAGACCTTCCAGGCCCTGCAGGTAGTCCCGCAGCGCACCCGGGTCGGTCCCGATCTCGTGATGGGGGAGCACGGCGCCGTATCGCATGGCGCCCTGACTAGCAGCCGCCCCCGGTCCGCCCGGGATCGCACACCGGATGGGATGATGCGCGGTCGTGGACACCGTCGTGTTGCGATCGCGGGCGCGTACCGCGCTGATCGCCGTCGTGCTCGGCGCCACCGCCGGTCTGGCATCGGCGGCGTACCTCGGCTTGGTCCAGCTGCTGGAGCGTCTGGTGTGGGACCACGGCGAGCCGCGGCTCGGCCTGCCGGCGGCGGTGGCGATCCCGGTGACCACCGTGGCCGGCGGTGTCGTCGTCGGGATGGTCCGACGTCGTCACGACGCCGACAGCCCCCACGACCTCGGCGACGTGCTGAACGGACTCGACGTCGTGATCGAGGACCCGGAGCCGACCGGGCCGCCCAAGGTCTCGTGGTTGGTTCGCTCGGCCCTGCTGGGTGTCGTGTCGTTGGGCTTCGGCGCCTCGCTCGGCCCCGAAGCGCCGCTCATCGCCCTGGCCGCCGGACTTGGCCAGCGGATGGCGCGGCTGCTGACGCTGACGACCACCGAGGGTGCGTACCTGTCGGCATCGGGCGCTGTGTCCGGGCTGTTCGGCGGCCCACTGGGCGCCGCGGCACTGCCCGTCGACGGGAGCCACGGGCGCACGGGCCGGGCGCTGCTCCCGTACGCGCTGCTCGCCGCGCTCGCCGGGTTCGTGACGATGGTGGCGGCGCTGCCGGGCGAGGCCGGCGAGCGGTTCGTCCTGCCGGTCCACGAGATCGTCGAGGGCCGGGCGGCGTTGGGCTCGCTCGGGTGGGCGACTGTGGTCGCCGTACCGGCGACGACGGCGGGTCTGGCGATCATCGGGTTGTCGCGATGGCTGCGCAGCACGCTCACCGGCGTCGTCCCCTCCGCCGTCGTGCGCGCCGCCCTCGGCGGGTTGGTGCTCGGTCTCTGCGGCGCCGCATCACACCTCGTGATCTTCTCCGGTCACCATCAGGGCCAAGACCTGATCGACCTGGCCCCGGCCGGGTGGACGGCGGCGGGGATCGCCGGATTGAAGGTCGCGGCCACCGTCGCGTGTCTGTCGACCGGGTGGTTCGGCGGCCAGATCTTTCCGGGCATCTTTACCGGCATGGCCGTCGGGCTCGCCGTCGCGGCATGGTGTCCGGCCGCCCCCGCCGCCGTGCTGGTCGCTGCCGGGGCCGGCGCGACGTGCGTGGCGATGCTGCGCAAACCGCTGGCCGCGGTGCTGATCCTGCTGTTGTTCTTTCCGGCCTCGTCGCTGCTTGCGTTGACGACCGGTGCGGCGCTGGCGGCGGCGATCGTCCACCTGCTGGGGGAGCGTGCCCCAATCCCCGAGCACTGACTAGGTTGGGCGGTGGTGACCGCCGAACCGAACGTGCTCGTCATCGTCCTCGCCGGGGGGGAAGGCAAGCGCCTGCTGCCGTTGACCAACGATCGGGCCAAACCGGCCGTCCCGTTTGGCGGGTGCTACCGCCTGATCGACTTCGCGTTGTCCAACTTCGCCAACGCCCGGTACCTCAAGATCGTCGTCCTGACCCAGTACAAGAGTCACAGCTTGGACCGCCACGTGTCCCAGACCTGGCGCTTCTCGACACTGCTCAACGACTACGTCACGCCGGTGCCGGCCCAGATGCGTCGAGGGCCGTTCTGGTTCGCCGGGTCGGCCGATGCGATCTACCAGAACCTCAACCTGATCCAGGATGAGAGCCCCGACATCGTGTGCGTCTTCGGTGCCGATCACATCTACCGGATGGACCCGCGCCAGATGGTCGCCCACCACCAGGAGGTCGGTGCGGGAGTGACGGTCGCGGCGATCCCGGTGCCCCGCCACGAGGCTCGGGACTTCGGGGTGATCGAGGTCGACGACACCGGCCGGATCCTCGACTTCCACGAGAAGGTCGACGACCCGCCGACCGTGCCCGGCCGTGACGACATGTGCCTGGCGTCGATGGGGAACTACGTGTTCGACACCCAGACGCTGATCGACGTCGTCACCCCCAAGGGTGATGCCTACACCGATCTCGGCGGCGATGTGATCCCGGCCTTGACGCGCCAGGGGGTTGCTCATGTCTACGACTTCTCGACCAACGTGGTGCCCGGCCAGGACGACCGCGAGCGTGGCTACTGGCGAGACGTCGGCACCCTCGACGCCTACTACGCGGCGAACATGGATCTCGTCGCCCCGCACCCGGTGTTCAACCTGTACAACAAGCGCTGGCCGGTCTACACCAACCGGGGGGCGGAGCCACCGGCGAAGGTGTCACGCGGCCCGGGCGGGGAGCCGTCCTATGTCGACGGCAGCCTGTTGTGCGAGGGGTCGATCATCTCGGGTGCCCACGTCGAACGGTCGATCGTCGCCCCGGACGTGTTCATCGATCACGACGCCCACGTCACCGACAGCATCCTGTTGCCGGGGGTGCGGGTGGGCGCCGGCGCCCGTCTGCACCGCTGCATCATCGACAAGAACGTGCAGCTTCCCGAGTGGTACCGCATCGGTCTCGACGCCGCCCATGATGCCGAGCGCTTCACCATCAGCCCCGCCGGCATCGCCGTCGTCGAGAAGGCCCGCGTCCTCGACTGATCCCCGATCCGTGGTCTCGGGTCAGGTGCCGGCCAGACGGGCGACGACGGGGGCGAACTCGTCGACGTTCTCGGCGCCGACGATGAGGTAGCTGAACCCGAGCTGTTCGCGGCGGCGGACGATGTCCTCGACGATCTGGTCGACGCTGCCGATCAGGGCGAACGGCGAGCGCTCGATCATCGTCGGGTCGACCTCGATCGTCCGGGCGACCGCGTCGATCGTCCCGGCGCGGTCGTCGGTGACCTTCACGAAGAAGACGCGGATGTTCAGCTCGATGTCGTCGGCGCGGCCGCCGGCGGCGGCGCCGACGATCGCCAGCTTCTCCTCGACCGCCTCCAAGGTCATCGTCGAGATCGCCTCGGGACCGATCACCCCGGCCGCCATCGTCCCGTTGATCCCGACGATCTCGGCTTCGCGGGCGGCGATGCCGAGCACCCGCGGCCCGCCGCCACCGATGAGGATCGGCGGGCGTGGACGCTGGACGGGCAATGGCTTCCCGTCATAGTCGGTGATCGTGTAGTGCTCGCCGTTGAACGAGAACGGACCCTCCGACAGGCAACCCTTGATGACGGCGAGCCCTTCGACGAAGCGATCGATGCGCACCCCGGCGCGGTCGTAGGCGATGCCGGATTCGTCGTAGTCGCTGCGCATCCACCCGGCGCCGAGCCCGATCTCGACCCGTCCGTCGCTGAGCACGTCCATCGTCGCCAGCTCCTTGGCGAGGACCAACGGGTGCTTGTAGTCGTTGTCGAACACCAGTGCGCCGATCCTCAGCCGCTCGGTCACCGCGGCCGCCGTCATCAACGCCGGCACCGGGGCGAACTGCTCGGTGAAGTGATCCGGCATCGTCAGCACGTCGTAGCCCGAGCCCTCGACCCGGCGGGCCAGCTCGGTCCACGTCGCCGCGTCGGGGGTTGCTTGGACCTGGACACCGAAGCGGAACGGGCGGGGGCTGGTGCTGCTCACATCGGCGGACGCTACGACCGATTCGGTCTCCGACCCCGGATGCGAGGGGATGACGGGATGGCGGGGATGGCCACGGGTACCGTGAACCCACTGTGCGACCCCTGACCTGGCTGGCCCGCCTCGGGCTCGTGGTGGCGGCCGGTGCCCTGCTGATCACCGGTGTCGTGGTCGCCGTCGCGCCCGAGCTCTGGCGGGTCGCCAACGCCCACGAGGAACTGCCCGTCACGCTGCCGCCGTTCGCCCCGCTCGCTCAGCCCTCATACGCCTACGACGTCAACGGCGTCGAGATCGCCTCGTTCCTCCTCGAGAACAGCCAGCCGATCACGCTCGCTCAGGTGCCCGAGGACGTCATCCGGGCCTTCCTGCTGGTCGAGGACAAGGAGTTCTACCAACACGACGGGGTCAACGTCCGCTCGCTGTTCCGCGCCACGCTGTCCAACTTCGCCTCCGACGCACCCCAGCAGGGGGCCTCGACCATCACGATGCAGGTCGTCAAGAACGACTTTCTCGCCGGTCTCGAACGCGACGGTCGCTACAAACTGCTCCAGGTCCACTACGCCCTGATGCTCGAGCGGGAGATGACCAAGGATCAGATCCTCGAGCGCTATCTCAACACGGTGTTCTTCGGCAACAACGCCTACGGCGTCCAGGCGGCCGCCGAGACCTACTTCGGCACCACCGTCGAGCACCTCACCTTCATCCAGGCCGCGTTTCTCGCCGGGCTGGTGCGTTCCCCGTCGGGCTACGACCCGATCAACGAACCCGAACGCAGCCGGGCCCGGTTCCTCCAGGTGCTCGACCGGCTGGTCGACGAGGAGGCGTTGACCGACGAGCAGGCCGACGCCGAACTGGCCGCCTTCATCCTGCCCGAGCGGGCGCTGACCACCCCCGAACGCCAGTACCCGCGCACCTACTACACCGAGGCGCTGCGCGACTACCTCCTCAATCGCTCGAACGTGCTCGGCGCCACCTACCAGGAGCGCTACACCGCGCTCTACCGCGGCGGGCTGCACATCCGCACCACGTTCGACCCCAACCTCCAGGCGATCGCCGAGGAGGCGCAGCGACGGCTGCCGGAGAACTCGGCGGGGATCGAGGCGGCGATGGTGTCGTTGGAGACGACGACCGGGGCGATCCGGGCGATGGTCGGCGGTCGCGGCTTCCAGCCCAACGTCGACGAGACCAACATGGCGATCTCGCCACGCCAGACCGGGTCGAGCATCAAGATCTTCATCCTCGCCGCCGCGCTCCAGGCCGGTGCGATGCCCGATGACCAGATCGACGGCACCCGGCCTTGTGTGCTGCCGAACCCCGGTGACCCGAGCCAGCCGTTCGAGATCCGCGACGCCCGGAACGAACCGGTGAACACGTTGCGGGTGATGACCGCCCACTCGATCAACTGTGCCTACGCCCGGCTGTCGCAGATCGTCGGGCTCAACCGGGTGGTCGACACCACCTACCGGATGGCTCGCTCTCCGTACCTGTACCTGGGTCAGCCGGCCAGCGAGCACTCGCTGATCGAGCCGTTCGCCAGCTTCGCCACCGGGGCCAACGAGATGAGCCCGATGGACATGGCGTCGGGAGCGCAGACGATCGCCAACGAGGGTCTGCATCATGAGCCGTACTACGTCGAGTCGGTCGACGGACCCGACGGCACCCCGCTGTACACCCACGAGGATCCGGGCCAACAGATCCTCGATCGCGGGGTCGCGCTGTCGGCCGTCGACGTGCTCAAAGGCACCCTCAGCCAGGCGGCGGGGGGCACGGCGCGAGCGTGGGCCCTCGACGGCGAGTGGCCGGCGGCGGGCAAGACCGGCACGCAGGAAAACAACACGAACGCCTGGTTCGTCGGGTTCACCCGGCACCTGACCACCGCCGTGTGGGTCGGTGACCCCGACGCCTACACCCCGATGACCGGCATCGACGGGTTCGACACCGGGCGGGTCCAGGGCGCCGACTATCCGGCCGAGATCTGGAACACCTTCATGAACCCGGCGCACGCCGGGATCGGCCCGCAGGACTGGGAGGTGCCGCCACCGGACTACCGGGCGCCGATGCGGCTGTACTTGCCGGGCAACGAGTGCCTCGCCCGCGTCGCCGGGTACGACACGGTCACCGAGGTGGTCCAGGGCGCCCCGGCCACCCAGACGACCGTCGCCGCCGCGCCCGGTGGATTCGTCAACCCGGCGGCCCCGCCGACGACGGTCGCAGTGCCCGACCCCACGGCCACGACGGCCCCCGCCGGCCCCGTCGTGGTCAACCGTCAGGTGCCCCGCTACGAGCGGGTCGAAGGCGGCACGACCGTGCCGGCGAACGTGATCGACCCGCGCTGGCCGATCCCGACGACGCCGTTGTCCACTACGGTCACCTCGTGTTGAGCGACGACCTCCTCGAACTGCAACGACTCGACACCCAGGCCGATCAGCTCCGACATCGGCGGTCGCGGCTCCCCGAACGCGAGGCCGCCGACGCTGCCGCGGTCGCGTTGGCCAGGGTGTCCCAGCGGACCGACGAGCTGCGCCGCCGTGACGAGGACCTGGCCGCCGCGATCGCCTCGCTGGAACACGACAGCGAGCAGCTCACGGCCCACCGGGAGCGGCTGGAAGCCCAGCTCAAGACGGTCATCGCGCCGCGCGAAGCCGAGGCGTTGATGCACGAGATCGACGGGCTCACCCAGCGCCGCGACGAGCTCGACGAGCGCGAGCTCGAGCACATGGAGGAACAGGGCGCCAACGCCGAGGAGTTGGCGGCGCTGGCGGCGTCGACACCGGACCTCCAATCGAGCGCCGATGCCGCGGCCTCGGTGGCGGCCGCGGCCGAGGGTGTCGTCGACGGGGACTTGGCCACCGGCGAGACCGCCCGCGCCGAGATCGTCGGGCGGGTCGACGCCGACGTGCTTGCCGACTACGAGCGGCGCCGCCAGCACTTCGGAGGGATCGGGCTGGCCCGGCTGGATGGTCGCCGGTGCACCGGGTGCAACCTCGATCTGTCACCGGCCGAGCTCGATCAGGTGCGCGCCACCCCGTCGGGGCAGTGGACCGACTGCCCCGAGTGCGGGCGCATGCTCGTCCCCTGACGTCGGGCGCGGATCGTGTTCTTCTGGTTTCTCGGGGCCGTGCTCGGTGCGGTCTGGTACGTGTTCCGCGACCGCCGTTTCGACGTCCGGATGCTGGTCGTCGGCGCCCTCGTGCCCGAGCTCGACGGGTTGTTCGGCGGCGCCCGGGTGATGCACTCGTTGGCGTTCAGCCTTGCGTTGCTGGCGGTCGTGATGCTGGCCACGATCGGTCGTCGCGATGCCCGTCGGCTGTGGCTCGGCCTGCCGATCGGCACGATGCTGCACCTCGTGTTCGACGGTGCCTGGGCGGATACCACGGTGTTCCTGTGGCCGCTGGCCGGGTGGTCGTTTGACGATGCCGCCTTGCCGATGGTCGAGCGGGGCTGGTGGAACCTGCCCCTGGAGCTGGTCGGTCTGGCGATCGTCGTGTGGTTCTGGCGTCGCGCCGGGCTCGCCGAGCGGTCCCGCCGCCGCCAGCTCGTCCGAACCGGCCGTCTGTACGAACGACTCGGTCCCGGCTGAACCGTCGTACGCTCGACGTCGTGTTGATCCTGCTACGCCACGGGCGGACCCGCCTCAACGCCCAAGGGCGGCTGCAGGGGCGGGTCGACGAACCTCTCGACGAGGTCGGGGAGGCGCAGGCCAAGGCGGCGGCCGCCCATCTCGGCCCGGTCGACCAGGTGATCTCCAGCCCGTTGCGCCGGGCCCGTGAGACGGCGGCCGCGTTTGGTCAGCCGGTCGAGATCGATGACCGGTGGGTGGAGCTGTCGTACGGCATCTACGAGGGTGTTCCGCACGCCGAGGTGCCATCCGAGGCCTGGGCCAACTGGAAGCAAGACCCCGATTGGGTGCCCGAGGGTGGCGAGTCGCTGGCCACGCTGGACGCCCGGGTCCGCACGGCGTGCGAGGACATCCGCTCGCGGGCAGCCGATCGAGACGTCGTGGTCGTCTCGCACGTCTCGCCGATCAAGGCGGCCGTCGCCTGGGCGCTGGGCGTGGGCCCGGAGATGTCGTGGCGAAGCCATCTGTCGCACGCCTCGATCTGTCGGATCGACACGCGGCGGGCCGAGCCGATCCTCGTCCGCTTCAACGAGGTCGTCCCGCCCTGAGACACTTGCCCCATGATCGTTCGCGAGATCGACGTGGAGCGGCCCGACGGGTCGATGAAGACCTGGGTATACCACCCCACCCACGACGGGCCGCACCCGGTGGTGCTGTACCTGATGGATGCGCCGAGCATCCGCCCGGCGCTCCACGACATGGCATCGCGCCTCGCCAGCGCCGGGTACTACGTGATGATGCCGTACCTCTACTACCGGGCCGAGCCGTTCCGCGAGTTCGGGACCTCCGACGAGGACATGCACCGTCGTCAGGAGCTGATGGGCACGGTGACCAGGCAGAACATCATCGGTGACGCCGAGGCGTTGCTGGACGTCGCCGCCGATGATCCGGCCGCGGGGTCCGACGGGCCGGTCGGCGCCGTCGGGTTCTGCATGAGCGGCGGCTTGGTCGTCTCGCTGGCGCGGGCGATGCCGGACCGGGTGAAGGCGGTGGCGTCGATCCACGGCGCCTGGCTGGTCGACGACGAGTCCGACTCGCCGCACCAGGGCCTCGACGCCGTCGACGCGGAGATCTACTTCGCCTGGGCCGACAACGATCCGACGGCGCCGCCCGAGGACGTCCCCGTGATGCGGGCGGCGTTGGAGGCGGCGGGCGTGGCGCACACGATCGACTTCCTCGACTTCTATCCCGACGCCGTCCACGGCTTCGCCCCCGCCGGCCCCCGCTACCACCGCGAGGCCAGCGAGCTGCACTGGGAGCGCGTCCACA
>JBKEAH010000034.1:0-18606 GCA_047972065.1 Desertimonas sp. | reverse complement strand
GACGAGGTCGTTCATCCGGTCGCCGCTGTGGCCTTTGACCCATGAGAACGTCACGGGGGCGTCGCGAACCAGCTCGATCAGCGGTCGCCACAGATCGGCGTTGGCGACCGGTTGGCGTTTGGCGTTGCGCCAGCCGTTGCGCTCCCAGCGCACCCACCACCGGTCGCGAAAGCAGTTGACGACGTAGGTCGAGTCCGACACCACGTGCACCGGGGCCTTGCCCCCCAGGGTGCGCAGGGCGTCGAGCACGGCGTAGATCTCCATGCGTTGGTTGGTGGTCGAGCGCTCCCCGCCCGAGCCCGACGGCTCACCGTCGGGGGCCACCGCCCATCCCCATCCGCCCGGGCCCGGGTTCCCCGAGCACGCGCCGTCGGTGTACACGGTGATCGTGGCGTCGGCCATGGCCCGGGCACGGTAGCGGCGCAAGTTACCGACCGGTCTGGCGCCGGGTGGGGCGACGGGGTGCGAGACTCCCAGCATGATCTTCGACGGATACGTCCATCAGATCCCCGACACCGATCCCGGTGAGACGATCGAGTGGCTCGACTCCCTCGACGCCGTCATCGACATCCACGGCAAGACCCGGGCGCGCTACCTCCTCAGCCGGCTGCTCGAGCGCGCCCGCGAGAGCCAGGTCAGCTTCCCGACCACGGTCTCGACCCCCTACGTCAACACGATCCCGCGCGAACAGGAGCCGTGGTTCCCCGGCGACCACGAGCTCGAGTGCCACCTCCGCGCGTACATCCGCTAGAACGCCGCCGTGATGGTCGTGCGGGCCAACAAGCCAGCCGACGGCATCGGCGGCCACCTGTCGACGTTCGCCAGCTCGGCCAGCCTGTACGAGATCGGGTTCAACCACTTCTGGCGGGGCAAGGACGACGGCAACCCCGGCGACCACGTCTACATCCAGGGACACGCCGCGCCGGGCATCTACGCCCGGGCGTTCATGGAGGGACGGCTGTCGGTCGACGACCTCGACCACTTCCGTCAGGAGATCGGCCGCGACGGCCACGGGCTGTCGAGCTATCCGCACCCCCGCCTGATGAAGGACTTCTGGGAGTTTCCGACGGTGTCGATGGGCCTCGGACCGATCGCGGCGCTGTACCACGCCCGTTTCAACCGCTCTCTGCTCAACCGGGAGCTCGACGACACCAGCGCCAGCCGGGTGGGGTGCTTCATGGGCGACGGCGAGTGCGACGAGCCCGAGTCGCTCGGCGCGATCTCGCTGGCGTCGCGTGAGCAGCTCGACAACCTGATCTTCGTCATCAACTGCAACCTGCACCGTCTCGACGGTCCGGTGCGCGGCAACGGCAAGGTGATCCAGGAGCTCGAAGCGGTGTTCCGTGGTGCGGGCTGGAACGTGATCAAGGTGATCTGGGGATCGAAGTGGGACGAGTTGCTGGCCCAGGACAAAGACGGCGTGTTGGTCAACCAGATGAACACGACCGTCGACGGCCAGTTCCAGCGCTACTCGGTCGAATCGGGCGAGTACATCCGCGACGACTTCTTCGGCCCCGACCCGCGTCTTCGCCAGATGGTTGCCCACCTGTCCGATGACGAGCTTCGCAACCTGCCGCGCGGCGGCCACGACTACCGCAAGCTGTTCGCCGCGTACAAGGCCGCCACCGAGAACCTCGGCAGCGGTGCTCCGACGGTGATCTTGTGCAAGACGGTCAAGGGCTGGACGCTGGGCCAGGGCTTCGAGGGTCGCAACGCCACCCACCAGATCAAGAAGATGACCAAGGACCAGCTGGTGGCGCTGCGCGACCGGTTGTACCTGCAAGACGAGATCCCCGCCGACGCCATCGAGGCCGATGACCCGCCGTACTACATCCCGCCCAAGGACTCCGTCGAGTACCAGTACATGATGGAGCGACGCCGTGGGCTCGGCGGGTCGTTGCCCAAGCGCTCGACGAAGGTGCGTCGGGCCATCGAGCTGCCCGGTGATCAGCCCTTCGCCGAGTTGCGGTCGGGATCTGGCACCCAGGAGGTCTCGACCACGATGGGCTTCACGCGACTGCTGCGCAACCTGGCCCGTGACGAGCACGTCGGGGCGCGGATCGTGCCGATCATCCCCGACGAGGCGCGGACCTTCGGGATGGACGCGCTGTTCCGCGAGCTCAAGATCTACGCCGCGCTGGGCCAGAAGTACGAGCCCGTGGACCACGACCTGCTGCTCAGCTACACCGAGTCGACACGGGGACAGATCCTCGAGGAAGGCATCACCGAGGCCGGGTCGCTGGCCAGCTTCATCGCGGCGGCGACCAGCTACGCCCACCGGGGCGTACCGATGATCCCCTTCTACACCTTCTATTCGATGTTCGGCTTCCAACGGGTCGGTGACCTGATCTGGCAGGCGGCCGACGCCCGGGCCCGCGGATTCATGCTCGGCGCCACCGCCGGGCGTACGACCCTGTTGGGCGAGGGGCTCCAGCATCAGGACGGCCACAGCCTGGTGCTGGCATCGACCGTGCCGCCCTGCCAGGCCTACGACCCCGCCTTCGCCTACGAGGTGGCGGCGATCGTGCAGGCCGGGATCTACCGGATGTTCGGGCCTGACACCCCCGCCGCCGAGCGCGACGTCTTCTACTACCTGACCCTGTACAACGAGAACTACGCGATGCCGCCGCAGCCCGAGGGCGATCCCGCCGAGCTGGCCGCCCGGGTGGTCGAGGGCCTGTACCACTGGCAGGCGGCACCCGAGGGGCCGAGCCAGCGAGCGACGCTGCTGTTCTCAGGGTCGGCACAGGGTCTGGTTCGCCAGGCAGCGGTCGACCTCGCCGAGCACTACGACGTCGCCGCCGAGCTGTGGTCGGCCACCAGCTACAAGCGGCTGCGCGAGGACGCGCTCGCCGCCGCCCGGTGGAACCGGCTCCACCCGACCGAGCCGGCCCGCACGCCACGCGTCGCCGAGCTGTTGGCCGACAGCGAGGGTCCGATCGTCGCCACCACCGACTTCATGGCCATCGTCCCCGAGCAGATCGCCCGGTTTCTGCCCGGTCGTTCGTTCACCCCCTTGGGCACCGACGGCATGGGCCGTTCCGATACCCGCGAGGCACTGCGACGCTTCTTCGAGATGGACACCGGCCACATCGTGGTGGCGACGCTGGCGGCGCTCGCCGCGCAGGGGGATGTCAAGCCGGAGGTGGTCACCGACGCCATCGCCCGCTACGACATCGACCCCGAGACGGTCAACCCCTATCTGGTCTGACCCCGGCTCGCCCACGTGACCACCCGCACCCGCCTCACGGCGGTCGGCCACGCCGCGCACGTGCTGGCCGAAGGCCACACGGTCCTGCTGATCGATCCGTGGCTGGCCGGCGCCGCCTTCGACGACGGATGGGAGCAGTACACCCGGCCCGTCCTCGACCCGGCACTGCGCGATCGCCTCACCCAGGTCTGGATCTCCCACGAGCACCCCGACCACTTCTCCCCCGCCAGCCTGCGGGCCCTCCCCGGCGAGATCCGGGCACGCTGCACCGTGTTGTTCCAGGACACCGTGGACGGCCGTGTCGTGGATCTCTGTCGCCGCATCGGCTTCGGCGAGGTCACCACGATGCCCGATCGAACGTGGGTGGACATCGGGGAGCTTTCGGCGATGTGCGTGCAACACGATCACGGCGACTCCTACCTCGCCGTGCGCACGGCGCAGGGCGTGGTCGTCAACCTCAACGACTGCGTGATCGCCCGCCGGGGTGACATCGCCGATGTCGGCCGCCTCGTCGGCGAACGGCCGCGCCTGTTGCTCACCCAGTTCTCGTACGCCAACAAGGTCGGCGGGCCCGACGACACGATGGCGAGGCGGCGAGCGGCGACCGAGGTCCTCGATCGGCTCGTCGCACAGGCCGATGGCCTGCCACCCGAGGTGATCGTCCCATCGGCCAGCTTCGTGTGGTTCTGTCACGAGGAGAACGACTACCTCAACGATGCCATCACGCCGGTCAGCCGGGCCGTCGCACGCATCGTCGAGGACACCGGTGCGGACCCGCTGGTGCTGACACCGGGCGACACCTGGGACCTGGCGACTCGGCCTCCATCACCCGACGACGCCGTGGCCCGCTACGACGCCGATCTCGAGCGGGCTCGGCGCACCGGCACACGTCGACGCTCGGCGGCGCGTTCGCTGGCCGAGCTGATCGAGCTCGGAGGGGTGTTCGCCGACGATCTGGTCGCCGCCAACGGCCGCTTCACGCTGCGTCTGCTGGGCGCCATCGGCTACCTGCGACCGATCCGCGTCGCGCTGACCGATCTCGGGCTCACGGTGACGATCGGCGTCGACGGGGTCGAAATGTCGCCGGCCCACAGCGCCGACCTGTCGGCCAGCAGTGCGGCGATCGACTACCTCCTGCGCCATCCATACGGCGGGTCGGCCCTGATGAGCAGCGGTCGGTTCACGGCGGTGGCCGGCGGCTCGCCGTCGCGGTTCTACCGTCTCGTACGGCTCCGGGACATCAACAACGCCGGAGGCACGGCGCGCGGCCTGATGTCGTTCCGGCTGCGGCGGAAGGCGCGCAACCTGCGCGCGTTGCTGACCCCACGCCGCGCCCCGGCTGGTCGAATCCGCAGCGCGACGACCCGGTGATCGGGCCGTAGCCTGTTGAGCCGCATGTCCGTGACCTCGCGCGCCGACCGCTACGCCGGTCGCGACGTACCGCCGCTGCGGGCGATGTCCGCCCGCCCGTCGATCGTGACCCAGCTGCGCGAGGTGGCCACCTACCGCGAGCTGATCCTGATGCTCGCCCGCAAGGACCTGACCGTTCGTTACCAGCACTCGGTGCTGGGCTTCACCTGGTCGATGGTGCAACCGGTCTTCTTGCTCGTCGTGTACAGCGTCGTGTTCGGCATCCTCGGTGCCGGCTTCGCCCGCTTCTCGATCTGGGTGCTGTGCGGGCTGCTGGTGTGGACGCTGATCAGCACCAGTCTGATCTCGGCCACGGTGTCGATCACCGCCAACGCCTCGCTGGTCGGCAAGGTTCGCTTCCCCCGCGCCGTGCTGCCATTGGCCAGCGTGGGCGCCGCGCTCGCCCACTTCTTGCTCCAGTCGGTGGCCTTCGCCGTCGTGCTGGTCGTCGCCCGTCAGCGCGTCGACTGGTCCTACGTGTGGCTCCTGCCGATCGCCCTGCTCACCGGTGTGGTGGTATGCGCGGCGTTGGCCGTCGCGCTGGCGCCGCTCAACGTCTACGCCCGCGACACGATGCACCTCCTCGACCTGTTGGTGCTGGGCTGGTTCTGGTTCACCCCGATCCTGTATCAGTACGAGCGGGCGGCGGGGTTCTTCAGCCGCCACGGGTTCGGCGAGTGGCCGCTGCTGGCCAACCCGGCGACACCGATCGTGATCACGTTCCAGCGGGCGATCTACGGCCGCGCCGAGGTCGACGGGATCGCGCTGCTGCCCGATCACGGGCCGGGCTGGTACCTCGGGGTGCTCGCCGTCACCTGTGCCGTGTGGGCCGTGCTGGCGCTGGCCGCGCTCCGTCTGTTCGCTCGGGCCGACGTCCATCTGGCCGAGACGCTGTGAGCGCCGGGGCCCACCGATGACACGGACCGCGGTCGAGATCGACGGGGTGGCCAAGACGTTCCGCATCGCCACCGAGCCGGCCCACTCGGTCAAGGAGCGACTGGTCCGTCTCGTCACCAGGGGCCGCGGCGGGTTCGAGGAGTTCAACGCGCTCGGCGGGATCGACGCCTCGATCGCCAGCGGCGAGACGGTCGGCATCGTCGGCCACAACGGATCGGGCAAGTCGACGCTGTTGAAGTGCATCGCCGGCATCATCACCCCCTCGACGGGAACGGTGAGGGTGCGGGGGCGTCTCACCTCGCTGCTCGAGCTTGGTGCCGGGTTCCACCCCGACCTCACGGGCCGCGACAACGTCTACATCAACGCCGCCTTCTACGGGATGGGTCGTCGCGAGATCGACCGGATCTTCGACGCCATCGTCGACTTCGCCGAGCTCGAGCGCTTCATCGACGAGCCGGTCAAGCACTACAGCTCGGGGATGTACGTGCGGCTCGGCTTTGCCGTCGCCGTCAACCTCGATCCCGACGTGCTGCTGGTCGACGAGGTGCTCGCCGTGGGCGACGAGGTGTTCCAGGCCAAGTGCATCAGCCGGATCAAGCAGTTCCAGTCCGAGGGCCGCACCATCGTGTTCGTCACCCACGACGCCGAGACGGTGCGGCGGGTCTGTGACCGGGCGCTGGTGCTCGATCATGGCCGTCTGGTGCTCGACGGCGAGCCGGGCGACGCCATCCGGGTGTTTCGCGACCACCTCCATGGTCGGGCCGAGGCCACCACCGACGGCGACCCCGCCGAGGCCCCCGCATGGGGTGGCCCGATCGCCGGGGTGCGCACGTTCCACGACCACGAGGCCGAGCGGCGACATCTCGAACCGGGTGAGGCGTTGACGATCGACGTGTCGGTGCGTCCGGTCCGGCCGATCGCCGAGCCGGTGTTGTCGATCGAGGTCGGCGACCGGCTGGGCCGGCCGATCTACCACGTCGACAGCGACGCCCTGGGCCGGCCACTCGCACCGATCGCCGGCGAGCACATCGCCCGCATCACCCTCGGCAATCTGTGGCTGCTCGACGGCGACTATCGGATCTCGCTCAAGCTGACCGATCGCGCCACCGGCGAGGTGCTCGACTGGCGCGACCGGGCGACGACGTTCACCGTGTCGGGTTCGACACGTGCCGACGGCATCGTCGCCCTTGACGTCCGTTTCGACTGACCGTTGGGCAGCGGTGACCCCGGGCGAACGGCCATCGAGGGTTGGGCGCACCACGGGGGTGCGGCCAAACCTCGTCAGCGGGTCAACACACGGATGGGTTGACGGGGGTCGGGTCGGGGGGTGGTGGGGTCAGCGATGTCGGGAGCGGAGCTGGCGCCAGGAGCGGCGGGCGACGGCGCGGCCCGTCGCCCGGTCGGCTTCCAGCCACATCGCCTGGCGGGGCGCGAAGTGCGGGTTCCCGTACGGGTCGCGATGCAGTTCGGGTGACCAACGCCGATAGAGCCGGGCGATCTCGTCGGGATCGGCGTCGGGCTGCCGAGACTGCGACTCGAAGTGATACAGCGTGGCGTGCGGTGTCCAGATGACGCGGCCGCCGGAGGCGCGCACCCGCAGGCAGTAGTCGAGGTCGTTGAACGCGACCGCAAACTCCTCGGGCAGCCCACCCAACCGGTCCCACAGCGAGCGACGGGTCAGCAGACAGGCCCCGGTCACCGCCGACACCTCGCGGTCGATCTCCAGAAGGCCGAACACGCCGGGGTCGTCACCACCAAAGCCGTGGAAGATGTGCAACGGCTGCTCGTTGAGCAGGATCCCACCGTGTTGCAACGTTCCGTCGGCGTAGAGCAAACGGGCCCCGACCACACCGACGTCGTCGGCGGCGGTCAGGATCCCGACCATCACCCGCAACCAGTCGGGCTGCTCCACCCGCATGTCGTCGTTGAGCAGCAGCACCAGCTCACCCGACGAGGCCGCCACCCCGGCGTTGCACCAACGCGAGAAGTTGAACGGACCATCGGCATCGATCACCGTGACCGGCCGCTCGTCGAGCGCGCCGCGGACATCGCTCGGGGTGCGCGGGTCGGTGACCACGACGACCTCGATGTCGGGGTAGTCGGTGACCTCGAACAACGAGTCGAGCAGATCGACCACCAACGTCCGCGTGACCCCCCACACCGGCCGACGGTTGCCCGCCGTCGGCACCACGATCGACACCCGCGGCGCCGGATCGGGGATCGTGCGACGAACCCGGAAGTGCCCCGGCGTGGCGAGATGCTCGACGGTGGCGTCGACCCCGAGTCGGTCGAGGTGCTCGGCGACGGCACGGCGGCCCGCCTCTCGGGCGTAGGGCTTGGCCTCGGCATCGCCGGCGGTCGACCCCGGTGTGATGCACCAGTGGTAGAGCACATCGGGCACATGCACGATCAGCCGGGCGCGTTCGCTGACCCGCAGGATCAGGTCGTGATCCTGCGAACCGTCGAACCCGGTCCGGAAACCGCCGACCTCGTCGACCAGCGACCGGCGCAACACCGACAGGTGGGTGCAGTAGTTCTGCGAGCGCAGCCGCTCGGGCGACCAGTCGGGCTTGCGGAACGTGTCGTACACCGTGCCGTCCGGCGCCAGCTTGTCCTCGTCGCTGTAGAGGTAGTCGACCTCCGGGTTGGCGTCGATCGCGTCGGCCATCGACGCCAACGCTCCCGGCGTCAGCCGGTCATCATGGTCCACCAGGACCACGAACTCGCCCGTCGCCAACGCCAGCGCGGCGTTCGAAGCCGCCACGATGCCACGCCCCTGGGCGTGGCGGGCCATGCGCACGCGACGGTGCGAGGCGAACGCCGCCAGCTCGGCCGTGACACCATCGTCGTTCGAGCCGTCGTCGACGACGCAGAGCTCCCAGTCGGGCTCGGTCTGTGCGGCCAACGATCCCAGCATCGCCCGCAGCAACGCCAGCGGCGGGCGGTGCACGGGGGTGATGATCGAGAACCGCGGCGCGCTCACCGGCGCGCTCGCCGAGCCAACTCGCGGGCCCGCACGAGATAGGCCCGTGCCACCTGTCGCCGCTGCGTGCGCCGGTACAGCACCAGCTCCAGCCGCTTGATCTGCCCCCGGGCCTCGCCGAGCTGGTGCTCGAGCGCACGGGCGTGCGCCCACGCCTCGTCGCGTTCGCGTCGCAGCCGCACCGACTCCTCGGGTGTCTCGGTGAGCGGCACGGGAGCGACCCTACGGGCTGGGGCCCGATACCGTCCGCGACCGATGCGCGTTCTGCTGGTCACGTCGCACTATCCGCCCGACCTCGTCAGCGGCGCCACGTTGCTGGTCGAGCGCCTCGCCACGGGGCTCGACCACGCCGGTCACGACGTCGCCGTGGTCAGCGGGGCGATCGGACGCGGGCTGGCCGACGGCGAGACGGAGATCGAGAAGCGGGCCGGCGTCGCCGTCCACTGGATCGGCACGGCCGAGCGGGTCCACCAAGACGACGATCGCAACTGGCGCAACGATGCCGCCCGGACGCTGGTCGCCGACCTCGTCGACACGTGGCGACCCGATGTCGTCCACGCCCACACGCTCCAGACCCTCGGGGCGACGCTCCTCGAGCCGGCCCTGGCGGCGGACCGGCCGGTGGTCGTCACGATGCACGACTACTGGTGGTGGTGTGCCCGTCTGTTCCTCGTCGACACCGAGTTGCGGTCGTGCCCGCTGGCCGACGGTGCCGACCGCTGCCCATGCGCACGCGACGCGGCGTGGCGTGCCCGACGCGCCGAGCAGCTGGCCGCCGTGCTCACCCGGGCCGACCAGGTGCTCGTGCCATCGGCGTCGATGGCCCGCACCGTGGCGATGCTCGGCGGCACGGCCGAGGTCGACGAGAACGGGATCGCCACCCGAGACCTCGACCGGGCGCCGACAGGTCGGGCCGATGACACCGTCATCGACACCGACACCGACACGGACACGGGCACCGTCCGGTTCCTCTACGTCGGGGGTGACAGCCCACTCAAGGGTCGCGACGTGTTGCTCGGCGCGGCGCAGCGCCTGCGACGCCGCCGCGGCTGGACCCTTGATCTCTATGGCGTCGAACGCCCGGCGCGCTCCCGTCGTCGCTGGCGCGACCGACCGCCCGACGCCGTCGGATTCCACCCACCGTTCGCGTCGTCGGCCGCCGCCGCAGTCATCGGTCGGCATCACGTCGTGGTCATCCCCTCGATTGCCCGGGAGAGCTTCTCGATCGTCGCCCGCGAGGCACTGGCGTGCGGTCGCGCCGTCATCACCAGCGACTGTGGTGGCCCGACCGACGTCGTCATCCACGGCGTCAACGGGCTCGTGGTGCCGGTGGGCGACGAGGCGGCGCTGGCCGACGCCATCGCCGCGCTGTCCACCGACGCCGGGTTGCTCCGCCGGTTGATGGCCGGCGCGGCGGCGTCGGCCCCCGCCCGTACGATCGCCGACCAGGTCGCCGGTCTGGCGGATCGCTACCAACGGCTCGCCGGCGACCCGACGGAGGCCGGCGGGGCCCACTGAGCAGCCGACACGCCGGCGCCGCTCAGCGTGGTGACAGCCAGAAGTGGCCGGCGCGCACGCTGGACACACCGAGCCCGAGACGCTTCCACCACGCCACCGACCACGGCCGGCGCGGCGTCGCCACCACCACCTCGTAGCCGGCGTCCTCGAAGATCTTGCGCCACGCCCGCTCCGAGTGGAAGCACACACCGACACCGGCGGTGTTCGCCCCGAGACGTCCGGTCAACGGGGCCAGCACGCGCATCGAGGTCAGCCCGAAGATGAGCCGTCCCGGCAGGTTGACGCCCAGTGGCCCCTCGTACAGGTTCTCGTACACCGATACCCGCCCGCCCGGGCGGAGCCGCCAACGAACGTCGGTCAGCGCCCGCACGATCGTCTGGCGGGTCCGGTGATAGTCGCCGGTGACGACCAGATGGTGGAGGACCCAGTTGAGGAACACCACGTCCTGGCGATCGACCTCGGCGTCGGCGAGCCGGGTGGCGTCGATCTCGCGGACCGTCTTGTTGGGGTGCGGTCGGTTGCGGTCGCGCAGCGGCGTCCCGGTGTCGCCGCCGACGGCGGACGCGTCGGGGAACGCGGCCAGGACACGGTCGGCGAACGCTCCGTGGCCACCGCCGAGATCGAGGAAGCTGAACGTCGATGGCCCGGCGGCAAGCCCCTCGCCGATCGGCTCCCACCGATAGTCGTCGACGTACTCCCGGTCGAAGGCTTCGAGCTGGGCGTCTTCAAGCTTGTCGACGGACAGGGCGGTCTCCTCGGGTCGCGGGCGCGTTCAGGCTAGTCACCGCGCCACGCCGCACGCCGAGACGTCAGCCCGCCAACGCCGCGTCGACGGCATCGGCAATGGTCGGGGCGATCCACGCCGCCCCCGCCTCGGTGAAGTGGGTCCGGTCACGACCCATGAGCCGGGGCTCGACACCATCGAGCTCGGGCGGGCACGGCCGCCCCTGCGGGCAGAGCACGTCGTCCAGGATCAGCACGTGGACCCCGGGATCATCGGTGGCCGTCGCGACGAATCGCTCGGTGACAGCGCGGATGCGCTCGTCCTGAGCGGTCAGGTCCTCGCATCGTGGCGTAAACGAGTCCGCTCGGCAGTCTCCCGGCGCCCGGTTGGGCCGCCACGGCGGGACGATCACCACCACGTCGGCGCCGGTGGCGCGCAACTCGTCCAGCGCGACCGCCCACCCCCCGAGGGTCTCCGCCGCCCACGCGTCGGTACCGGCGGCGAGGATCGCGCCGTCCTCGGTGCTGATGCCCATCGTCGACTGGAGGTCGTGCCAGATCACCACATCGGGTCGCGCCGCGGCGATCTCGCCACGCAGCAGCGGCACCAGGCGCGAGCACGGATCTCGCACCTCGAGCGGGACCCCGTCATCGGTGACCTGGCCGAACCCGGTGAGCGGGCAACCGTTCTGGGCGCCCTCGAGCAGCGTCCAACCGCGTCGATCGGCCTCGGCCACCAGGCCGGGCAGCAGGCTCACCGCCACGCTGTCGCCAACGACGCCCACCGTCGTTGGCCCATCGCCGTACCCGACGACGTCCGTTCCGGCGCCGGCCGCCGCCCAGTCCGGGGTGGTCACACCCCAGGTGACCCCGATGGTGACCGCCGCCACCGCCAGGATCGAGGCCGCCGCGGCGGCCAGCACCTGGCGGCCCTGACGCAGCCATGTCACCCGGCCGCGGCGGATCGGCTGCTCGACGAGACGGTAGGAGGCCATCGTCACGGTCGCCGTCACCGTCACCTGGGCGACCGCCAGCGGTACCCCGTCGAGACCCCAGGTGCCCGCCGGCATCCACACGATGACCGGCCAGTGCCACAGGTACAGCCCGTAGGACACGGTGCCGACCGCCACCAGCCACGGCCACGACAACAGCGTGCGGACCGGGCTCGGTGCCACCAGGCACCCGGCGATCACCGCCGCCGTCGCCAACGCGATCAGCAGCGAGCCGCCCCGGTAGTAGAACGCCTCGCCATCGGCGATCGCCACCGCGCCCGCCGCCACCACCGCCAGACCGATCCCCGCGGTGACGCCGGCCAGACGCCGGGTGCCGGCCACGCCCGATCGGCGCAGCCATCCATCCAACGCCGGCCACCCCATCGCCAGCAGACAACCCACCAGGAGCTGGTGGATCCGCGAGTCGGTGCCGTAGTAGGCGCGGCTGGGGTCGGCGGCGTCGAACCGCAGCGCCATCACCACCACCGACGCCACGCCGAGCGCCGCCGCCACCGACGCCAGCGTCCGTCGGCCCCAACGCAACAGCACGGCGCACAGCAACGGCCACACCAGGTAGAACTGCTCCTCGATCGCCAACGACCAGAAGTGGCGCAACGGCGACGGCGCCGCGAAGCCCTCGAAGTACGACTCGCCGGTGGCGATCAACCGCCAGTTCTGCACCTGGAACAGCGAGGCCAGCACATCACCGCGCCGTGTCGAGGCGACGAGGTCGTCCTGGGTCGACAGCCACAACGCGACCGTCAACACCACCAGCAGCGAGGCCGGCAACAGCCGTCGCGCCCGACGGGTCCAGAACCGCGACAGCCGAACCCTCCCGCCCTCGTGGTCGGCCAGCAGGATGCCGGTGATCAAGAACCCCGACAGCGTGAAGAAGACGTCGACACCGAGGTAGCCGCCGGGGAGCCAGGACCGGTCGAGGTGGTACACGACCACGGCGACCACGGCGAGCCCGCGCAGCCCGTCGAGCTCGGGCCGGTAGCCCAACGACGACGTCTCGGCGCCGGCCGCGGGGGCGGCGGCGGCCGTCGACTCAGCCAAAGGTCCCGACGTGGAACTGCGTCCAGGCCGTCGACCATTGGCGCAACCCGGTCGCGTAGAGCACCGACCGCCGCCACGAGTAGATCGCCGTCCGGCCGGTGTGGCGGTCCCACATCATCATGTCGTCGCTGCGTCCGTCGACGTCGAAGTCGCCGGTGATGAAGGTGTCCCACTGCATCGACAGGCGACCCGGCGTGATCCGCTGCAGGCTGACGTTGCCCCACTCGTAGACCGCGTACCGGCCCGTGTGGGCGTCCCACATGAACATGTCGTCGTTGCGGCCCTGGGAATCCCAGTCGCCGGGCACGATCAGATCCCATTGGCTCGGAAAGGTGCCCGATCGGCGCAGGGTCGGCTGCCATGCCTGCCACGTGTGCACCATGTACCGCCCGGTGCCACGCTCGTACCAGAACGTCTCGTCGTCGCGGCCGTCGGCATCCCAGTCGCCGACGACCACCATTCGGTTGAGCGTGATCGTGCCGTCCGAACGAAGGACGTTGGCGAAGCCGTGCCAGGAGTGCACCTGGTAGTAGCCCGAGTCGACGTCGCGCAGGAAGAGGTCGTTGGCGAACCCGTCGCCATCGAAGTCGCCGACCAGCAGCTCCCCCCAGCCGCTGGTCCACTGGCCGCTCGCCACCAGTTCGGGTGTCGCCTCCTCCCAGCTGTACATCTGCATCTCACCGGTCGATGAGGAGTAGAGCAGCTCGTCGTCGCGCACCCCGTCGGAATCGAAGTCCCCGATGGCGATCTTGTCGTACTGGGTGCCGACATAGCCCCGGGTGATCGTGGCGTTGGAGATGTTGATCCAACGCTGGGCGGCGTAGTAGCCGATCGGCTGCTGCCAGATGATCATGCCGTTGAGCTTGGGAGCCGGTTCGGGGGTCGCCCCCCAGAACGAGACGTTGTCGTCGGCACCGGGAAGGTTCATGTCGATGTGCACGTGGTCGAAGTGGCCGATCCCGCAGGGACGCATGTCGACGGCACTGGCCACCCCGCGGTCACCATCGGCGTTCCAGCACTTGTCGTTCCACAGGATCTGCATCACCCCCAGCCGCCGGGCGTTGGCGTTCTGGTTCCCGTCGGCGTCGGGGGCCAGCAGCCAGTCGGCGATCGCGTTGCCGCGGGCCTGGTTGTAGCCCCCGCCGGTGGTGCCCACCATGATGTCGAGGGCTCGCCCGGCCGCGTGATTGCTCCAGCAGTCGGTGTAGAAGCTCGGGTTGGTCTGCGGGTTGATCACCTGACCGTTGCAGTTCGGGTTCGACTGCACGTCCCATCGTTCCCGGCACACGTACATCGATCCCGGCGTCCCGCCGAAGCGGCGGGTCAGCTCGTTGAACGTCCAGCCCGTCCCGGTCCGTAGCGACCCGTAGCAGACCTCGGCGGCGGTGCCGGCGGTGAGCTGCGTGTCGTAGCGGAAGTCGTCGATGGCCGGCAGCGCGACCCGACGCATCTGCGGTGGGCTCCCGATCTCGTCGACCTGGCGTTGCGACTCGGCCGACGGCTCGGCCTGGTCGCTCTGCTCACCGGCGGCGACGGCGGCGTCGCTGGCGTCGACCGGCGGTGGCTCCGATTGTGCCGTCGACGAACCGGGCACCACCAGCGCTCCCACCAACGCCGCGGCGGTCGCGACCAGCACGAGGCGGTCTCGCACGAGACGCGTGCATCCTGACATTCTCTGCAGTACTCCCTGACCGGCGGCGGCCTCGTCATCGGTGACGACCCGGATCGGTCGTCGACGAACAGCCGCCCACCCTAAAGACTTCGACCGACAGGTCAACAGGTCGCGGCGACCGGGGCGTCATCGACGGGCCGACCCCGCCGCGACGTCAGATCCGCCCGCCACGGCATGGCCAGTACCCCGACGAGGACGGCGAGATACCAGGAGTTGGCGATCACGAACGTCTCGGTGACGTTGAGCACGACGACGAACGACCACATCGCCGCGATGCCCGAGCACACGAGAACGTCGCCGGTGAGGACCAACCGGGCCACCACCCACCACCCGAGGGCGACGACGATCACCAACGCGACGGCGGCGACGACACCTGCGCCCAGCAGCACCTCGATCAGCGAGTTGTGGGCGCTGGTGGCGGCGACACCGTCGTTGGTGGCGTAGAGATCGAGGGTGAAGTCGACGTTGCGACCCCACAAGCCGAGATAGCCCCACCCCCGCAGCGGGCGACGGGCCCACCACTCGAGCGCCACCGACCAGACCCCGGTGCGGCTGGTCAAGGTCGCCGAGACGTCGAAGGCCCCGACGAACATGGCCCTCGCCACCCCGACCACGATGCCGACGCCGACCACGACGGCCCCACCGAGCATCACGACGCGGTCCGTCTGGGCGGCCGCGGCCCGGGAGCGGGCCAC
Source organism: Desertimonas sp. (assembly GCA_047972065.1). Lineage (GTDB taxonomy): Bacteria > Actinomycetota > Acidimicrobiia > Acidimicrobiales > Ilumatobacteraceae > JALZMG01. Next base: position 3,446 of record JBKEAH010000034.1, on the reverse strand, counting down.
CGCCAGCCCGGCGACCACGGCGACGGCGACCCCGATGGCGAGCGCCGAGGTGCGCGACCCCGTCCCGAGGTACAGGCGCAGGTCGACCAGCCCGGCGCCGACACCGGCGGCGATGATCGCCGGCCGCCATCGGCGCGCCGGTGTCGCCCGCACCGCCAGCATCGTCGCCACGCCGGCGAGCAGCAGCGCCATCGCCGTCACCGGGGCCAGCGAGTTGCGGTTGAAGTAGACGCCGACCCAGTTGCCCTCGGCATCGAGCGCACCGAGCATGCCGCGCCAGATCCGGTAGCCGCTCCAGGCCACCCCGACGTGCAGCCCGATCGCGGCTCCGATCAGCAGGCGGGCAGGGGCGACGGTGGCCATCAACGCCAGCCCGGTGACGGCGGTCGCGGCGATTCCCAAGGCCGCGGTGGCGGTCACGACCGGCGCAAAGGACCACACCGTCGACACGACGATCGCGGCGACCAGGATGGCCAGCGCCGTGATGCCCACGAGTGGGGGGCGACCGACCCGGACGAGGTCGGGCCGGCGGATCACGACCAGCAGCAACGCCGCCAGGTGCATCAGCCCGAGCCACGACAACACCAGCGGGTCGGAGGCGAGATCGACGGTGGTCGGCCAGCGCAACCGGAACTGGTACACGGGTCCGAGCGTCAAGCTGAGCGAGACGATGGCGACGACGAGGGTCTCCACCACGGCGCCCCATGGGATGCGACGGAGCACCGGCACGACCGCTCACGCTAGCCAGGTGGGTCGCCATGCCGGTCGATACGATCTCGCTCGCCATGGCCGCATCGCAGGGTGCCGACGTCCGCCCGGAGACGCCGCGAACCCGGAGCCGCCACGGTTGGGTGCTGTCGACGGGGGTGACCCTCACCCTCGGGATCGCCGCGCTGGTGACGGCCCCGATGGCGGCCCGAATCCTCGGGCCCGAGGGGCGCGGACGGCTGGTGAGCTTGCAGGTGCTGCCCCAGCTGGTGGCCGAACTGGCCGCGATCGGGCTCCCGTTCGCGATGGTCCACTACGGGGCCCGCCAGCCGCGCACGATCGCGACCCTGCTGCGATGGTCGGTGAAGCCGGCGCTCATCGGCTCGGTGGCGATGATCGCGCTCGGCCAAGCACTGGCATCGACGGTCACCGGCGGGATCGACGCCGACACCGACGTGGTGCGGATCTACCTGCTGTTGTGTCCGGTCGTCGCCTTCACCACCCTGGCGCAGGAGACCTTCCGCTCGACCGGCGGGTACGTCGCGTGGAGCGTGCTGGCGTTGGCCCGCGGGCTCGCCTGGCCCGCCGCGCTCGTCGTCGGCTTGGCCCGCCAGGACCCCGATCCTCATCTGGTCGTGTGGACCCATCTCGCGCTGACCGCCGTCGTGATGGTGGTCGCCGTCGCGTGGGCCCACCGGCGGTTCGGAGCCGACCGCGACGAGCCGGACACCACCCGCAAGGAGTTCGTCGCCTACGGCGTGCACTCGGTCACCAGCACGATCCCACGCACGGCCAGCGCCCGCATCGACCAGGTGCTGATGTCGGCGCTCGTGTCGCGCAGCGACGTCGGTCTCTACGCCGCCGCCGTCGGGTGGGGCATGATCACCATCCCGGCGATGCGTGGGCTGTCGAACGTCACCATGCCGTTGGTGTCGTCGGCCAAACCCCATCAGGTGGCGGACCGGGTCAGGCTGGTGATCACCGCCGGCGTGGTGATGGGTCTCGCCGTGTCGCTGGGGGCGATCCCGGCGACGCTGTTGCTGTGGGGTCCGATCTACGGGGCCGAGTTCGCCCCGGCGCTCGGCGCGGCGGTCGTGATGGTCCCGGCGGCGATCCTGTTGGAGCTCGGGCTGGTGTTGGGCAATGTGCTGCGGAGCCTCGGGCGACCGCTCCAGGTGACCCGGCTGGAGGTCGCGATGATGGTGCTCGCCACCGCCGGGGTGCTGGCCGTGCTGCCGCTGTCGACCGTCCTCGGCCCGGCGTTGGCGTCCTTCGGCGTGTATCTGATCGCGGTCGTCATCTACATCCGCGACATCGCCGCCACCGTCGGGCGGCCCGCCCGCTCGCTGATCGCACCCCGGAGGCTCGGTGCGCTGGTGCACCGAGCGCCATCACCGGCGTCTGGCTAGCCTCACGCGCCGTGGCGGCGAGCTCCCCGACGATGGTGTTCCACTATCCGGCCCCGCTGCCCGAGCAGCCCGATGCCGGCAGCGGGGTACGCCCGCTGATGATGCGTTCGGCCTTCGCCGAGCTGGGCTGGGACGTCGTGACCATCGCCGGACACAGCGCCCAGCGGGCCGCCGCCGCGACCACGCTGCGCGACGAGGTCGCCAGGGGGCGGCGGATCGAATTCTGCTACGGCGAGTCGACGACGGTGCCGACATCGATGTCGGACCCCCATCACCTGCCGCGGCGACCGTTCGTGGACGCCCGCCTGTACCGGTGGCTCAAGCGCCAGGGCATCCCCAGCGGCCTGTTCTATCGCGATGCGTATTGGCGGTTCCCGCAGTACCGCCGATCGGTGCGCTGGCCCAAACGGGTCGTCGCGACGGTCGGCTATCGCTTCGACCTCGCCTGGTATCGGCGTCACCTCGACGTGTTGTTCCTCCCCTCGCTGGCGATGGCCGACCATCTGCCGGGCTGGCACGGCTCGCCGCGAGTCGCTGCCCTCCCACCCGGCGGGGTGGTCGACGCGCGAGCCACCGATCGCCCACCGACACCACCGGGCCGGCTCGACCTGTTCTACGTGGGCAGCATCACCCCACCGATCTGCGACGTCACCCCGCTGGTGCGTGCCGTCGCCCGCGTGCCGCGGGCTCACCTCACCCTGTGCTGCCCAGAGCGCGAACGGGACCAGCTCGAAACGCTGCGCCCCTTCCTGGACGGCGTCGAGGTGGTCCACGAGCGCGGCGCGGCCGTGCGCGCTCGCACCGTCGCCGCCGATGCCGCCTGCCTGGTCTTTCCCCCCAACGAATACCGGGCGTTCGCGATGCCGATCAAACTGTTCGAAGCGGTCGCGGCCGGGACCCCGACCATCACCTCGGGTGGCACGACGGCGGCGGACTTCGTCGTCGAACACGGCCTCGGGTGGCGCGTCGAGAACGACGACGACCTGGTGCGACTGCTCGACGACCTGATCGACGACCCCAGCCGGATCGAGTCGGTCCGTGCCCGGGTGCTCGCCCAGCGTTCCGCGCACTCCTGGGTCGCCCGGGCGGCGACCGTCGCCGAGCGACTCGGTGTGGCCCCTCCCGGTTCGTGACGGTCGCGGGCCGCCGGGCGAGGCGGTCCTCAGCGCCGGTCGGGCGAACCGACCCCCAACCGCACCACCTCGACCTCGGCGGCGTCGAACGCGGCGGCGTCGAGCACCCCGCGACCGTCGAGCACGACACGCACGCCGGGCAGGTCGGCGGGGACGAGGCTTCGATAGCGGGCATGGTCGGCCTGGACGACCGCCG
>JBKEAH010000018.1:0-31196 GCA_047972065.1 Desertimonas sp. | reverse complement strand
ATCCGATCGGTGTAGTGGCTGGCGAACGTCGTGGTGATCTCGTCGGCCACCCGGCGGCGCATCGCCGCGACCTCGTCGGGGCCGATCGACTGGAGGTACGGCATCAGCAACCAGCCGCCGACGCTCCACGCCATGCCGTAGCTCCGGTTGAGCACGGTCGGGCCGCGATCGAGGCCGCCGTACACGTAGACCTGCTTGTGGGTGGCCGAGCCGTAGCGGCTGTACTCGCCGGCCTGGGCGCTGAGCACCCGTTCCATCGCCGTCAGGATGGCGTCGGCCATCTCGCCACCGCCGATGGCGTCGAAGGCGATCGTCGCCCCCGTGGCGTCGATGGCGGCGGCGAGGTCGTCGGCGAACGTCGACGTCGACGAGTCCACGACGTGGCTGGCGCCGAGCCCGCGCAGCAGCTCGACCTGCGCACCGGAGCGCACGACGTTGACCAGACCGATCCCGTCGGCGAGACACGCCCGCACCATCATCTGCCCGAGGTTCGAGGCCGCCGCGGTGTGCACCAGGGCGGTGTGACCCTCGCGGCGCATCGTGCCGAGGTGACCGAGCACGGTCAGCGGGTTGACGAAGCAGGCCGCCCCCTGTTCGGGCGTGACGCCGTCGGGCAACGCCAGCACCTGGGGCAACTTGAGGCACCGATACTGCCCGTAGGTGGCGCCGCCGAGCACCCCGACCGTCCGACCCAACAAGGCCTGGGCGGGCGCCGAGGATCCGGCGGCGACGACGACCCCACCACCCTCGTTGCCAACCGGGAGCGACTGGCCCAACCGGGCGGTCATCGCCGGCAGCGCGGCGGGCGGAACCGCGGCGATGACCGTCGCCGCCACGCCCTCGCCCTCGTAGACGGCGGCGCCGAGATCGGCGCCGGCGAGCAACAGACCGAGGTCTGACGGGTTGATCGGCGCCGCCTCGATCCGCACCAGCACCTCGTCGTCGTCGGGCACCGGCACCTCGGTCTCGACCAGCGAGAGGCGCAACGTGCCGTCGCCGTCGAGCTGGGATCGAAGTTGCAGCGCCTGAGGCGGGATCTCGCTCACCTCGCCATCGTGACCGATGGGCGGGCGCAGCGCCGTCACGGGGCGTGGACCGGCAGGTTGGTGACGACGCGGATGAAGTTGGCCGGCAGGATCTCGGGCTCCCCGACCTCGAGATCGGGGACCTTGGTCAGGAGTTGACCAAAGATCGCCCGCAGCTGCGAACGCGCCAGCCCCGCGCCGAGGCAGAAGTGCGGGCCGCCACCGCCAAAGCCGACGTGGGGGTTGCGGGTGCGGGTCAGATCGAACGCGTGGGGCCGATCGAAAACGGACTCGTCGCGGTTGCCCGAGCAGTAGAAGATGCACACCTTGTCACCGGCCGCGATCTGCTGACCTCCGAGCTCGGTGTCGACCAACGCCGTGCGGGTGAACTGCATCACCGGGCTGGCGTGGCGGACGAACTCCTCGATCGCCGGCATGATCCGCCCGTCGAAGTCGGCCAGCAACCAGTCGCGCTGATCGCGGTTGCGGTCGAGGGCGACGGTGGCCAGCGCCGTGGTGTTGCGGGTGGTGTCGTTGCCCGCCACGGTGAACAGCACCATGAACGCGCCGATGTCGTCGTCGGTCAACCGTTCGCCGTCGACCTCGGCGTTGACCAGGTTGGTCAGCAGGTCGTCGCCCGGGTGAGCCCGCCGGTGCTGGGCCAGCTCGGCCCCTAGCCCGTACAGGTAGTCCCGGGCGGCGGTGATCTGACCGATCGGGTCGTCGGGAAACCCGAAGCTGGGGTCGGCGCGCCCGATCACGGCGTCGCCGGCGCGGGCGGCCGGCACCCGTTCGGACTCGGGCACGCCCATCATGTCGGCGATCGTGCGCATCGGGAGGCGCCCGGCGCAGTGCTCGACGAAGTCGACGTCGCCGGCACCGACCAGGTCGTCGATGATCTCGGCCGCGGCCGTGCGGATCTGATCGTCGATCAACGCCACCTGGCGGCGGGTGAACGCGGCGCTGACCAGCCCGCGATAGCGGGCGTGCTCGGGGGCGTCCATCGTCAGAAAGAAGCTCAGCGAACGGGACAGGTCGAGGGGCACGGGGTCCAGCCCGACGCCGTAGCGGGAGCCGAACCGTTGGGTCTGGCGGCTGACGGCGTTGATGTCGTCGTGCCCGACGACCGCCCAGAACCCCTGCTCGTCGTGGGGGAACTTGAACTCGGTCGGTGGGTGCCAGCTGACCGGCGCCTCGCGGCGCAGGCGGGCGAAGGTCTCGTCGCGCTCCTCGAAGGACTTGGCCCAGAACTCGTCGGAGGAGACGTCGACATCGATCGTCCGCTCGTGTGGCGTGGCCGCCAGCTTCATCGCATGACCCCCCTTGGTCGATGACGGCACCGACCGTACCGGTCCCCGGCCCGTCGATCGAGGGTTGGAGGCACCACAGGGGCGCGGCCAACCCTCGTCAGCGGTTGAGCCCTCGATCGGGTTGGAGGTGGACCGGTCAGCGCAGGGCGATGTCGGCGGGGCGGACCGGAACCCGGTCGATGAGGCGCGGCGGGGCGTCGGGCCCGTCGAACTGGGCCAGCGCGTCGCGGATCGCGGCGACCACCGCCGGGGTCACCGAGATGCACGGCGGCTCCCCGACACCCTTGGCACCCAGCGGAGCCTGCGGGTCGGGTTCCTCGATCAACGTGGCGACGACGGTCGGCATGTCCAAGAACGTCGGCAACAGATAGTCGGTGAAGCTGGCGTTGCGGATCCGCCCGTCGATCTGGACGATCTCCTCCATCACCGCCAGCCCGACGCCCTGGGCGATGCCGCCTTCGATCTGTCCAAGCACCGACAACGGGTTGAGGGCCCGCCCGACGTCCTGGGCCGTCGCCACCTGGACCACCCGGACCAGCCCCAACTCGGCGTCGACATCGACGACGGCGCGATGGGCGACGAAGGCGAACGCGGTGTGGCAGTCCCCCTGCCCGTCCTCGTCGAGCTCCTCGGTCGGTCGGTGGTGATACTCGACGGTCTCGTCGAAACGCCGCCCGGCCGAGGCGTCGACGACGCTGACCCGAAGATCGCCCATCGAATCGACCACCTCGTCGCCGGCGACGACCAGCCGCAACGGGTCGAGACCGGCCCCGGCGGCGACATGTTCGAACAGCCGCTCGCGCACCGCCCGGCAGGCGGCGTCGACGGCCCCACCCGACATCCAGGTCTGACGCGACGCCGAGGTCGAGCCGGCCGACCCGATCTGGGTGTCGATCGGCTCGAGGACCACGGTGTCGACACCCAGTACCGTCCGGGCGATCTGCTGGGCGATCGTCACGAACCCCTGGCCGACCTCGGAGGTCGCGAACTTGAGCGTGGCCACGCCGTCAGCGAGGACGCAGCGAGCCGTCGAGAAGTCGTCAAACCCCTCCGAGTACATGAGGTTCTTGATCGCCACCCCGTAGCCGACGCCACGACGCACGTGGGACGCGTCGGTGGTGCGGCCGGCGCCGCCCGGGAGCCGCATGACGTCGGCACGACCCTCGGGATCGATGCCGATCGACGCGTCGGGCATCGCCAGGGCGGCGGTCTCGCGGATGCACCGGGCGACGGGGGCCACGCTCTCGACGCGCTGCCCGGTGATCAACGGGTCGCCGGTGACCATCGCGTTGCGCAGCCGGATCTCGACGGGATCCAGCCCGCAGGCGGCGGCCAGCTTGTCCATCTGCGATTCGTGGGCGAAGCACGCCTGCACGACCCCGAAGCCGCGCATCGCCCCGCAGGGCAGGTGGTTGGTGCGCACCGCGAACCCTTCGACCACCGCGTTGTCGCAGCGGTACGGGCCCTGGGTGTGGGTGATCGCGTTGAGCAGCACCGGCCCCGACGTCGAGGCGTAGGCGCCGCCGTCCATCACGAAGCGGGCCTCGATCTTGACGATCTCACCGGTGGCGGTGGCGTGGTGACGCATCCGGATGGACGCCGGGTGCCGGTGGACATGACCCAGGAAGCTCTCCGGACGCGAGTAGGCCATCCGCACCGGCCCACCGAGCCGGAGCGCCAACAGACAGGTGTGGACCTGCAGGCTGATGTCCTCACGGGCCCCGAAGGCGCCACCGACCCCGCCGAGCACGAGCCGCACCCGCTCCTCGGGGAGACCGAGGCAGGCGGCGATCTGCTTGCGGTCCTCGTGCAGCCACTGCGTCGCGACGTGCAGTTCGACGCCTCGACCGTCGTGATCGGGGATCGCCACGGCCGCTTCGAGCCCCAGGAAGGCCTGGTCCTGCATGCCGATCTCGTAGGTGCCCTCGACGACGACGTCGCCGGTGGCGTCGAGGTCACCGCAGTGGATCCGTTGGGTTCGCAGGATGTTGCCGTCGGGGTGGATCGGCGGATGCGAGCCGTCGATCGCCGCCTCCGGGTCGAGCAGGGGGTCGAGCACCTCGTAGTCGACGACGATGGCGGCGAGCGCCCGCCGACACGTCTCGGGGTGATCGGCCGCCACTGCCGCCACCGGTTCGCCGACGTAGCGCACGACGTCGCGGGCGAACACCGGCTGGTCGTCGGCCAGCAAGCCGTAGGTGAGCTGGCCGGGCACGTCGTCGGCGGTGATGACCGCCGACACGCCGTCGATGGCCAGCGCCGGACCGGTATCGATGGTGCGGATCCGGGCGTAGGGATGCGGTGAGCGAAGCGTCGCTCCCCACCGGGCACCGTCGATGGGCACGTCGGAGGAGAACGAGAAGCTCCCCTGCACCTTGGCGATCCCGTCGGGACGGGTCGGCGAATCCCCGATCCGCCCGGCCCGCATCCCGATGTCGTCCACCACGCTCATCGCGCACCGCCGGTGCGGCGGGTGACCGAGACCCGCTGCACCGCTTCGATCAGCCGGCCGTAGCCCGTGCAACGGCAGATGTTGCCCGACAGCTGTTCGCGGATCTCGGTCTCGGTGGGTGCCGCGTTGCACTCGAGGAGCGCGTGGGCGGCCATCACCAGCCCGGGGGTGCAAAACCCGCACTGCACGGCGCCGGCGTCGACAAAGGCCTGCTGGACGTCACTGGGCACCCCGTGGGCGGCGATGCCCTCGACGGTCACGATCGGCACGTCGATCGCGCTGGCCGCCAGCACGAGACACGAACACACCAGCCGACCGTCGACCAGCACCGAACACGACCCGCACTCACCCTCCTCGCAGGCGCCCTTGGCCCCGACAAGCCCGAGCCGCTCACGCAACACGAACAGCAGGCTCTCGCCGAGCCACGAGTCGGCGACGTCGCGCTCGACGCCGTTGACGTGCAACCGGTAGTGCTCCATCAGGCCTCACCGGCCGGGAACGCCCGACGCAACAGCCGACGGGCCAGCACCGACACCGCCCGCCGCCGGTATGCGGCGCTGGAGCGGTGATCGTCGATGGGCGATGAGGCGGCGGCCGCCAGCTCACCGAAGCGGGTCGCGACGTCGTCGTCGACGGCGCCGCGCTCGAAGTCGACCTCGGCGGCGGCGAGCGCTTCGGCGGCGGGGACCCGCACGACCGTCGGGGCGACCGAGCCCAGCGCCAGGCGCACCGACCGTGTGGGCCCGTCGACGGCGAGCGCGGCGCTGGCGATGGCGATCACCATCGCGTTGCGGACCCCGACCTTGGCGTAGCCCTGCCACCCCGTCAGCAGCGGGATCTCGATGGCAACGATCAGCTCGCCGGGACGGCGATCGGTGCGCTTGACCCCGGTCATGAAGTCGGTGACCGGCAACGCCCGAACCCCGCCGGGCCCGTGCAGCTCGACCGTCGCATCCAGGGCGGCGAGGACGGGGAGGCCATCACCGGCCGGCGAGCAGGTGGCGAGGTTGCCGCCGATCGTGGCGGCGTTGCGGATCTGCGGCGACCCGACGGTGCGCGCCGCCTGCGACAGCGCGGGGCACAGACCGGCGAGCGGTGACCGTTCGATCTCGGCGTAGGTGACGCCGGCACCGAGACGCAGCGCGCGCCGAGGCTGATCGACGCGCCAGGACCGCAGCTCGGGCACGCCACCCAGCGCGATCACGGTCTCATCGCCGGTGAGGGCACGGTGTCGACCGTTCACCTCGACCATCAGATCGGTCCCACCGGCAAGCACGAGCGCGTCGGGGTGCGAACCGGCGACCCGCACGGCGTCGTCGAGGCTCATCGGTGTGATCACGCCCATCGGGCGCCGACTGTACAAAACGTCAACGGCACCTGCCGGTGAACCGGCTCATTCGACCACGATCCCGCGATCCCCGGCTCGGCGTCGGGGGCCGACGTCACCCGCCGGTACGAGCCCGGGCGGGATGCCGACGGGCCCGGCGAGGGAGCGGTCAGGCGTTCGTGAACGAGGGTGGACGCCGCTCGACGAACGCCGTCATCGCCTCGCGGTGGTCCTGGGTCGCGCTGGCCATGATCTGCTGGCGGTTCTCGAGATCGATCGCCGCCCGCATGCCGGGGATCTCGAGCGCCGTCCACATGCCCTCCTTGGTCAACGCGATGCCAAAGGGGCTGTTCGCCATCACCTCGTCGGCCTTGGCGTAGGCGGCCTCGAGCAGCGCGTCGTCATCGTGGAGATCGACGACCAGACCGATGCGATGCGCCTCGGCGGCGTCGAAGACTCGCCCGGTCAACATCAGTTCCTGCGCCCGGGCGACACCGACGATGCGCGGCAGCAGCCATGAGGTACCGATGTCGCACGCCGACAGACCGATGCGCACGAAGGCGGCGTTGAACTTCGCGGACCGGGCCGCCACACGGATGTCGGACCCCAGCACCAGCGCGAAACCACCCCCGGCGGCCGGGCCGTTGACGGCCGCGATCACCGGCTGCGGCAGCGAGCGCAGGTGCGGGATCAGATCGGCGATGTGACGTTGCACGGCAAAGCCCGCCTGGGTACGACCCAGGTGTTCGGTGTTCGGCGCGCTGCCGTAGCCGCCAAGGTCGAGACCGGCGCAGAAGCCACGACCGGCGCCGGTCAGCACGACGACCCTCGCGTCGGGGTCGGCGGCGACCTCGTCGAGCGCCTCGTGCAGCCCGCTGACCAGCTCGGTGGTCATCGCGTTGAGCCGCTCGGGACGGTTGAGGGTGATCTGCACGATGCCGGGACGGGGGCGGCTGGTCTCCACGACGCTCATGCCGGCATGCTGGCCGCCCGTGCACGGATCGGTCGCATCGGAGCGTCGAACCGGTCGGCCGGTCCCCGAGGCGACGTCACACCCGGCTGGTACCTTCCCGCGTCGATGAGGCTGATGGCGCCAGCGGTGCGGGTCGACCCCGATCTGGGCCACCGCCTGGGGTGGTATCGCCAGGGACGGGGTGACCCGACCACCCGGATCACCGCGACCTCCTTCGTGCGCGCCATGTGGACCCCGGACGGGCCGGCGACCGTCGCCGCCACCTGGGCCGATGGGTCCTGGCGTCGCCAGGGCTGGGGCCCCGGCGCGACGTGGGCCGCCGCCGCGCTCGACCGGATGGCGGGCGCTTTCTTTGTCGATTCGCCGGCCCCGACACCATGTCACCCGCTGGTGTCCGCCGCGATGCACCGCCACCGCCGGCTGTGGGCGGGCGCCAGCGGTGACCTCTACCACGAGCTGCTGCCGGCGATCCTGCAACAACGCATCACCTCGCGCGACGCCAAGATGCAGTGGCGCCGGCTCTGCCACGCGCTCGGCGACGCCGCGCCCGGCCCGGACCCGACGCTGCGGCTACCGCCGCGTCCCGAGATGCTCGCTGGCCAACCGGCGTGGTGGTTCCACCCCCTTGGCATCGAGGCCAAGCGAGCCCGCGCGCTGCTGGCCGTCGCAGGTGTCGCCGACCGGTTGTGGTCGTGGGCCGCCGAACCACCGGCCGCCGTCGCCGACCGGTTGGCCACCATCGCCGGCGTCGGCCCGTGGACGATCGGCACCGTGCTCGGGCCCGCCTGCGGGGACGACGACGCCGTGGCGGTCGGCGACTACCACATTCCCAACATGGTCGCCTGGAACCTGATGGGCGAGGCCCGCGCCGACGACGAACGTATGCTCGCGCTGCTCGAACCGTACCGAGGCCAGCGCGGACGCGTGATCCGGCTGTTGGGTCTGGTCGGTGAGGGCGCGCCGGCATTCGGCCCCCGCCAACGCATCCTCCCCATGCACCGATGGTGACCACCAACCCACTGTCCGACGACACCGACCCCGACGAGCTCGACGACTCCGGCCGGCCGAGCGCAACGACCCAGACCGCCGAGCGGACCGAGACCGCGCCGCCGGCCACCCAGGCGCGCTGGGGGTCGTGGCACCGGGCGCTGATCGTCGGGGCCGCGGCCTATGTCGTTTCGCGGCTGTGCGTGCTGGTGGGCGCCGGGGTCCGGGCCAGCCAGCTTGCCGTGGAAGCCAACCAAGCGGGGGTCCCCCACCCCGGTTCGCCGGGCCGGCTGGCGTTCGAGACCTTCACCCTGTGGGATGCCCGCTGGTACCTGGAGATCGTGCGCGGTGGGTATCCCGCCGTCATCCCCGAGCCGATCACGTTCCACCAGCTCGAGGCGCGCGCCGCCTTCTTCCCGCTCTACCCGATGCTCGTGGGGGCCGTCGACACGGTCCTGCCCGGTGGTGACGTGCTCGCCGCCGTCGGGCTCAACGTGGTGCTCGGGCTGGCCGCCACCTTCCTGGTCGGCCTGCTCGCCCGCCGGCTGTTCGACGACACGGTGGCCGAACGGGCGATGGTGCTGTTCGCCGTGTTCCCCGGTTCGTTCGTGCTGTCGTTCGCCTACTCCGAGGCGTTGCTGATCGTGCTGGCCGCGCTGTGCCTGTGGTGGCTGCTCGACGAGCGGTGGATCCTCGCCGGGCTCGCCGCCGCTCTGGCCACGGCGTCGCGCCCCAATGCCGTGGCGTTGATCGCCGCCTGTGTGGTGGCGTCGTTCCTCGCCGTCCGTCGCCGCCGTGACTGGCGCTCGTTGTGGGCACCGCTGTTGTCACCGATCGGGCTGATCGCCTTTCACGTCTACCTCGCGATCCACACCGGCGAGCGCTCGGCGTGGTTCCGGGTGCAGCGTGAAGCCTGGAAGGAAGGCACCAGCTTCGGGGCCACCGCCGTCAAGAACACCCTCGAGTTCGTGACCGAGCCCTTGTCGTCACCGACCAATGCGGTGACCTTCGCCACCCTCGTCGCCCTGGCCTTCGGGTTGTGGGCGCTGCGGCGCTACCCCCTGCCGTGGCCGATGATCGCCTACGTCGTCGTCGTCGTCGCGCTGATGTTGGCGCCGGCCACCGTGACCGCCCGGCCCCGCTTCTTGTTCACCGCCTTCCCGCTCATCATCTCCTCGGCGGCGTGGTGGCCACGCCGAGACCGAGCCGGGTGGGACCTCATGCTGGTCAGCTGTGGTGCCGGCCTCGCCGGGCTGACCGCCCTGTACGCCCAGTTCGGAGCGGTGCCGTGACGACGCCGTCCCCGCGGCCGTGCTTGGCCGTCGTCGTCCCCGCCTTCAACGAGGCGGCCACCATCGAGACCTTGTTGCGACGGGTATTGGCGTCGCCATGGACCGCCGAGGTCGTCGTCGTCGACGACGGTTCGACCGACGGCACCGTCGCCGCCGTGGCCGAGATCGACGACGGCCGGGTCCGGCTGCTCGCCCACCCCCACAACCGGGGCAAGGGCGCGGCCTTGCGGACCGGGTTCGGTGCCGCGAGCGCCGACTATGTGATCGTGCAGGACGCCGATCTGGAGTACGACCCGACCGAGTATGGCTTTCTCCTCGAGCCGCTCGAGCGGGGCGTGGCCGACGTGGTGTTCGGGTCGCGGTTCCTGTCGGGTCGGCCACATCGGGTGCTCTACTTCTGGCACTCGCTGGGCAACCGTCTCCTCACCCTGGCGTCGAACATGTTCACCGACTTGAACCTGACCGACATGGAGACCTGCTACAAGGCGTTCCGGCGGGACGTGATCGGCTCGATCGACATCGAGGAGGACCGCTTCGGGTTCGAGCCCGAGATCACCGCCAAGCTGGCCGCGGCGCGCTGGCGGATCTACGAGGTCGGGATCTCCTACAACGGGCGGACCTACGACGAGGGCAAGAAGATCGGCTGGCGCGACGGGGTGCGGGCGATGGTGTGCATCGTGCGCTACTCGCCGTTGGGCACCCGGGTCCGCACTCGGATCAGCGGTGCGGCTGGCGGCGGGCGCGAGTCCGACCACCCACCAGATCCCGTACCCCCCAGCCGGTGACGCGCAGCATCGACTCGGCGATGATGCGGCCCGACATCTTGGACTGGCCGTACCGGCGGTCCTCGAACACGATCGGGCACTCCAGCACCCGGTAGCCCCGCCCGACGAGGCGACGCACGAGCTCGGTGAGGAATGCGTAGCCCTCGGCCTCGGTGCTCGCCGGCTCGATCGCCCGCAGGGCCTCGGCACGGTAGGCGCGGTACCCCGACGTGCAATCGCGCAGCTGCAAGCCCAGCACCAGCGAGGTGTAGCGGTTCCCCCAGCGCGACAGGAGCCGGCGGTGCAGCGGCCAGTCGACCGTCGCTCCACCGGGCACATAGCGCGAGCCGATGACGGCGTCGGCACCGCTGGCGAGCACACGCAACAGCTCGGGTAGCGCCGCGGGGTCATGGGACATGTCGGTGTCCATCGAGACCACCACGTCGGCGTCACCGGCGAGCACCCGCTGGAACCCGGCCCGGTAGGCACTGCCCAGGCCGTCCTTGCCGGGTCGTCGCAGCACGTCGATGCCGCCGATGTCGGCGGCCACCTTCTCGGCCAGCTCGGCGGTGCCATCGGGGCTGTCGTCATCGACCACCAGCACCCGTGCCGCCGGCAGGACGGTCCGCACGGCGCGCAGCAGCGTCTCGACGTTCTCCGCCTCGTTGTAGGTGGGCGTGACGACCACCACCCCGGCCCCGGCGGCCGGTTCGACGCCCGGGTCCGCACGGCGCGCGGCGGGGTCGGCGTCGGTCACGGCCGGCGAGGCTAGCGCCGCACCCGACCCGAGTATCTGGGCCCACCCGAGTGTGCGAGGACGCGTGGGGGTGGTTCCGCCACCCGGTCAGCGTCGCGTCCGCACGACACGGTGGAAGACGCGCAGGATGCCCAGCGTCGATGCGTCCCAGGTCAGCGTGGCCGCCCGGGCCGCCGCGTGGGTCGCCAGCCGCTCGCGACGCCGGTGATCCCCGAGCAGGCCGGCGAGCTCGTCGCCCATCCGCTCGACCGGCGCCACGACACCGGTCCGTCCATCGAGGACCGAGCAGCGGTGGGCCGGGATGTCCGATGCCACGGCCGGGGTCCCACACGCCGCCGCCTCGGTCAGGCTGAGCCCCCAACCCTCGGCCAGCGATGCCGAGGCGACCACCCACGCCGAGCGGTAGGCGTCGCGCAGCTCGTCACGCGAGACGTGTCCGGGCAGCTCCAGCCAGTCGGCACCGCGCTCGGCGGCCCAGCGTTGCAGGTCGGGACGCAGCGGACCCTCGCCGATGATCCGCAGCCGCAGATCGGGGACACGGTGACGAGCCCGCTCGACGGCGTCGGCGAGCAGCGCGAAGCGTTTGACCGGGGCGAGCCGTCCGACGGCGACGACCAGCGGCGCCGCCGACCGTTCACCGCCGGGCGAGAAGAACGGGTCGACCCCGTTGTCGACGGCGGTGACATGCGCCGGTCGCAGACCGAGCCCGATCAACTCCTGACGGGTCGCCTCGGAGGGGGTCACCACCTCGGAGCGTCGGTAGAACGGCGGCGCCAACCGGGACTCCAGGAATCGGCCGGCGCCGGCCAGCGGGGCGGGCATCATCTGGTCCCACATCGGCCCGTGGACGTGGTGGAGGAAGGTGATGCCGGGTCGCCGACGCCACAGCGGGGAGAACCACGGCACCCCGTTCCAGATCTCGACGACCGCGTCGGCCGGGCCCATCCGGCCGGTGACCTCGGCGGCGATGGCGCGGGGGAACACCGAGTAGCGACTCCCCCGCCGGATCACCCGGTAGCCGTTCCGGGTGTCGGTGGCCCCTCGGCCGACCGCCGCCGACGTGCGGTGCACGATGTCCAGCCCCGCCGCCGCCCAGCGCCGTTCGAACTCGTCGGCGTGGACCTCGGAGCCACCGGCATCGTCGTCGTCGAGGTCACGCCAGGCGAACACGTGGACCCGCCGAACACCGTGGTCGATCACCTCGCCGACCAGCCGCTCGATCTCGCGCCCGGTGTCCGCCACGTCGGGCGACGCTAACTGGGTACGGTCGGGCGATGGCGACGCTCGACTGGTACGGCTGTGCGACCTTCCGGCTGCGCATCGGCGACCTCACCGTGTTCCTCGATGCCTACATCGATCGGGTGCCGGGCGCCGCGGGACCCGGCCTGACGGCGAACGACATCGACGGGTGCGACTGGATCGTCGTCGGGCACGCCCACTTCGATCACCTGGCCGGCGCCGAGCGGATCCTCGCCAACCACCCCGAGGCCCGGCTGATCGGCAGCTACGAGTCGGTCAAGCTGATGGAGCAGGCCGGGATCGCACCCGAGCGGATGATCGCCGTCGCCGGCGGCGAGCGGGTCCGGCTGTCGGACGACGTCGTCGTCAACGTGTTCCCCAGCCAGCACAGCTGCGTATGGAGCCACACGTCGATGCTGCAGAGCGGCGAGGTGTGCCTCGGTGACCTCGGCGTGACGTGGCAGGAGCAGCAGGAGCGGTTCGCCCAGTTGGCCGCCCATCTCGGCTCCCTGTCGACCGACGCCGTGGAGCACCTGCGCGCCACCGCGGTCGGGCAGAGCCCCCGTGGCGACGGCGGGGCGCTGCTCTATCTGTTCGAGACACCCGAAGGCACGGTGCTGTTCCAGGACACCAGCGGGCACTGGTCGGGCATCCTCGACGACCTCTCCCCCGACGTCGCCATCCTCGCCGCAGCGGGCCGCGGGAACATCGACGGTGAGCCGATCCAGGGCAGCCTCGCCGACTTCATCGGCCGCCAGGTCGCCGCGCTCGAGCCGAAACGGTTGTTCCTCGGCCATCACGATGACTGGCTGCCGGGCTTCTCCGTGGCGACCGAGATGGGTCCGCTGCGCGCCGTCGTCGCGGCCACATCCCCCGACACCGAGCTGCTGGAGCCCGGCTACGTCGAGGGCACCGACGTCTTCGGCTGAACGTCGGTCATCCCGTCGGCGACGACGCCGTCCGCCACCCATCGGGCCACGAGGTCGGTGAACAACTCCGGGCGCTCTGCGTTCCAGGCGTGATGAGCGTCGGGCGCCACGGCGACCGTCGCCCCGACCGCAGCGAGCACGCCGAGGCCGTCGCGGATCGAGCGGGTGTCCTTGTCGGCGGCGACGGCGAGCAGGTCACCCGCTTCCAGGGTCAGGCGGCGCACGTCGAAGGAGAAGATCTCGTCGTACACGCGGCGGACGGTGTCGGCCGAGAGCCGCCGCGAGTCGCCGGCCATCGCCGTCCTCGCCTCGGCGGGGAGGCGCATCGCCCGCGCCGCCAGCCGGACCAGGCGCGGCCGGCGGATCACGAACCCACTGACGCCGACGAGGAGGCGGTATCGCCACGCCGGGGTCAACGGGGTGGTCGTGATCCCGCTGACGACGACGCGGCCGACCAGCGTCGGGTGCCGATCGGCCAGCGTGACCGCCACGTAACCCCCGAGTGACAAGCCGACGACATGCGCCCTCCCGGCCGGGAGATCGGCGATGACCTCGGCGACGCGGTCGGCGACGTCGGCCAGGCTCGTCCACGCCACCGGCGCGCTCTCGCCGTTGCCCGGGAGGTCGAGCGTCACGCAGTGGTACCGGTTGGAGAGCGCCGCCACCTGCTCGTCCCACATCCACCGACTGACGCCGAGTCCGTGCAGGAAGACGATCGCCGGGTGCTCGGCGTCGCCGCTGACGTGGACGGCGAGCGCGTCGCCGCTCATGCCGACACCTTCGGCGCGGGGATGACGACGGCGGACAGGTGGTAGCGGCGCCGGTGACCTGCGGGCGGGAGCGCGAGGGCCTCTGCCGCCAGGGCGTCGAACCGCTCGCCGAACGCCTCACGCTCGCTGGGCGACAGGTTGACGACGGCGCGGTTGACGGCCAACCCGTCCTCGCTCGGGACGGCGCCGGGAGAGCCGGCGTAGGCGTTGAACGAGTCGATCAACGAGGCGGCGAACACCTCGAACATCCGCTGCAGGTCGGCCCGGCTCATCCCGTCGACGACGTGGGGTGCGATGCGGCCGGCTTCGGGCGCGACCCGATAGACGCGCTCGCTGGGGCCGCGGGCTTCTCGCTCGCCGACGACCTCGAGCACGCCGGCGCCGGCGAGCGAAGCCACGTGCCGGTACAGCGTCGCCGTCGGCACGTCGGGCAACGCGGCGCGCAGCTCGCCCACCGTGCGTTCCCCACCGACGAACTCGCTGACGATCCGGAGCCGCACGGGATGTACGAGCATCGAAGTATTCTCAACCATGAGAATACTGTACCACCCGCTCGACCCGACGGTGCGCGTCGGA
Organism: Desertimonas sp.; assembly: GCA_047972065.1. Classification (GTDB taxonomy): domain Bacteria; phylum Actinomycetota; class Acidimicrobiia; order Acidimicrobiales; family Ilumatobacteraceae; genus JALZMG01. The sequence continues at coordinate 16,795 of JBKEAH010000018.1, read as the reverse complement.
TGCTCACCGTCGGGTCGGAGGCGTCAGAGCTGCATCGACTTGACCTGGAGGAACTCCTCGAAGCCGTAGTGGCCGTACTCGCGGCCGTAGCCGGACTTCTTGTAGCCGCCGAAGGGAGCGTTCGGGTTGAAGCGCCCGCCGTTGACCTCGATCTGACCGGTGCGGATGCGCCGCGCCACCTTCTGGGCGCGGTCGGCGTCGGCCGCCCATACCCCACCCGACAGGCCGTACTCGGTGTCGTTGGCGATGCGCACCGCGTCGTCCTCACCGTCGTAGGGCAGGATCGACAGCACCGGGCCGAAGATCTCCTCGCGGGCGATCGTCATGTCGTTGGTGACCTCGGAGAACACGGTCGGCTTGACATAGAACCCGGCCTCGAGTCCCTCGGGGCGCTCGGGTCCGCCGGTGACCAGCTTGGCGCCCTCGTCGATGCCCCGGCGGATGTAGCCGGTGACCCGGTCGACCTGGGCCTGGCTGGACAGCGGTCCGAGCATCGCACCCTCGGCAAACGGGTCGCTCGGCTGGAACTTCGTCTCCACCTCGTCGGCGGCGAAGCGTTCGGCGTCGGCCAGCCGGTCGCGCGGCACGAGCATCCGAGTCAGCGCCGTGCAGGTCTGTCCCGAGTTGAGGTACGCCTTGCCGATGCCGTCGCGCACCGCCTTCTCGAACCCGTCGGCGTCGAGATCGTCGAGGAGGATGTTGGCCGACTTGCCACCCAACTCGAGCGCCACCCGCTTGATCGACGCCGCCGCGTTGGCGGCGACCTGCGACCCGGCGCGGGTCGAACCGGTGAACGACACCATGTCGATCAGCGGGTGTGAGGAGATGGCGTTGCCGACCTCCTGGCCGGTGCCGCTGACGAGATTGAACACACCGGCGGGGAGGCCGGCGTCGTCGATGACCTCGGTCAGGATGTAGGCGTCGAGCGGGGCCACCTCGCTCGGTTTGAGGACGACCGTGCAGCCGGCGGCGATGGCGTAGGCCACCTTGGCGGCGATCTGGTGCAGCGGGTAGTTCCACGGCGTGATCGCCCCGACGACACCGACGGGCTCACGCACCACCACGCTGTTGCCGACCTGCTCCTCGTAGGGGAAGTCCTCGGCCAGCTGGGCGGCGGTGTTGAACGAGTTGATCGGCAAGCCGGCCTGCACCATGGTGCTCAGCCACTTGGGCATGCCCGCCTCGCGGGTGACCACGGTGGCGATCTCGTCCATCCGCGCCGAGAGGCCCTCGGCGATGCGGGTGCAGAACTTGGCCCGCTCGGCCGGGGTGGTCTGGGACCACGTCTCGAACGCCGCAGCCGCCGCCTGGGCGGCCCGATCGACATCGGCGGCGGTGCCGTTGGGCACGCTGCCGATGACCTCGCCGTTGGTCGAGTCGAACACGTCGATCGTTCCCGTGCCCGACGACGCCACCCACCCGCCGTCGATGTAGATCTGGCCGTGATGGCCGGAGGAGTTCTCGCTCATGGACCCACCGTACCGACGACGTGGCCCCACATCCCGGCGGGAGCGGATGCCCCCGAGCGGCCCGAGCGGCTCGGTACCATGCGGCCGCCCATGGCGTCGCCACTGCAAGCTCCTCTCCGCGCGTTCAGCGACCGAGTGCTGGCCCGGGATCTGCCCGATCTCCCCGACGAACGCCGGGCCGAGGTCGTCGCCTTCGTCACCCGGCGCGTCGGCGGCATGCCCTCGCCGATGCGGGCCGGCGTCGGGTCGGTGGCGATGTTGACCGCCGCGCTCGGCCGGGTGATCGGCGCCGAACGCGTGAGCGGGTTGATGGCCGCTCGACCGCTGCCGTTGCTCGGCGAGTACGTGCGGGTCGTGCGTTCCTTGGCCTACGCCTACATCTGGGAAACGTGGCCGGAGACGACCGCCACCGGTGGGTGCCGATGAGCGCGCCACCGCTCACGGCGGCGCCGATCCCCGATGACGGGCGACTCGACGCCGAGGTGCTGGTCGTCGGTTCGGGCGCCGGGGGAGCCCCGACTGCCGCGCTGTTGGCCGAGGCCGGCTTCGCTGTGCTGATCGTCGAGGAGGGCGCGCTGGTCCACCAGGGCGAGGTGGTCCCGTTTTCGCTCGCCCAGATGGACCGCCAGTACCGCAACGGCGGGGTCACCGCGGCGATCGGGCTGCCGTCGATCGCCTACACGGAGGGCAGCTGTGTCGGTGGGGGCACCGAGATCAACAGCGGCTTGTACCGCCGCGCCCCCGAACAGTTGCTCGAGCGCTGGCGCACCGAACACGGTCTGGTCGACTTCGACCCGCTGGCCCTCGACGACATCGGCACCGAGATCGAACGCGACCTCTCGGTGCAGACCGTGCCCGGCGAGCAGATCCCCGCCAGCGAGGCCCTGCGGCGCGGCGCCGTCGGGTTGGGGTGGCGCCACGACGAGAGTCCCCGCTGGATGACCTATCCCGAGGGCGGGGCGGCGCGAACCGGCCGCCGCCAGAGCATGACCGAGACGTATCTTCCCCGGGCCCAGCGGGCGGGCGCACGGCTGGTCACCGGGCTGCGCGTCGATCGCTTGATCCTCGACCGCGGACGGGCGTTTCGGGTCGAGGCCACCCGGGCTCACCAGCGCGAGCTGGGTCCGGTCACCATCGACATCGACCACGTCGTGGTCGCCGCCGGGGCCATCCAGACACCGGCCCTGCTCCAGCGATCCGGGCTCCGCTTCAACATCGGGCGCCGGCTCGCCGTGCACCCGACCGTCAAGCTGGCGGCCCGCTTCCCCGATGTGCTCAACGTGTCCGACGACGTGCCGGTGCACCAGGTCAAGGAGTTCGCCCCGGACCTGTCCTTCGGCGGCTCGGCCTCCAACCCCGGCCTGGTGGCCCTGGCGTTGAGCGACTCATGGGACCGCTTCGGCCCGGCGGTGACCGACTGGGAGCGCATGGCGGTCTACTACGCCGCCATCACCAGCGAGGGTCGTGGCCGCGTCCGGGCCATCCCGGGGTTCCGCGACCCGGTCGTCACCTACCGGCTGACCGCTCGCGACCGCGCCGTGCTGGGCCGCGGGTTGTCCCGGCTGGCCCGGCTGCTGCTCGAAGCCGGCGCCACCGACGTGTTCCCGTCGTACCGTGACGCACCGGTGGTGCGCACCCCCGCCGATCTCGCCCACGTGGCCGGCAGCTTCGCCCTGTCGCGCGCCAGCGTCATGACGGTGCACCTGTGTTCGACGGTGCCCTTCGGCGAGGTGGCCACCTCGGCCGCCGACAGCTTCGGGCTCGTGCGGGGCACCGCCAACGTGCGGGTCAACGATGCGTCGCTGCTCCCCGATGCCCCAGGGGTCAACCCGCAGGCCACCGTGATGGCCGTCGCGGTGCGCAACGCCCGCCAGTTCGTCGCCACCCACACCCCCGGCCGCCGGTCGATCGCATGATCGACAACCCCGACGTCACCGTGGTGACCGGCGCCGCCGGCTGGCTGGGGCGGGCCGTCGTGGCCGCCCTGACCGCCGATGGCGGGACATGGGCCCGTCCGGGAACGCTGCGGGCGCTGGTGCGCGACCGCGCCGATGCCGCTGCGCTGGCGGGGATCGAGCGGGTCGAGGTCGTGGTCGGTGACCTCCGCCGCGCCGCCGACGTCGACGAACTGTTTGCGGGCCTGTCGGGTGTCGTCGACGTGATCCACACCGCCGGGGTGATCCACCCGATCCGGGTCGACGACTTCGTCGAGATCAACGTCCGGGGCACCACCCACGTCATGGCGGCCGCCCACCGGGCCGGGGCGCGTCGGGTGGTGCACGTGTCGTCCAACAGCCCGTTCGGCACCAACGCCAGCCGCGACGACACCTTCCGCAACGAGGAGCCGTACGCGCCGTACTACGGATACGGACGCTCGAAGATGCTGGCCGAGCAGCGGGTGCTCGACGCCGTCGGTGCCGGGCTCGATGCCGTCATGGTGCGGCCGCCGTGGTTCTACGGCCCGTATCAGCCGGCGCGTCAGACGACGTTCTTCCGGCTCGTGCAGCGCGGCCGCTTCCCGGTGATCGGCGACGGCCGGCAACGGCGCTCGATGGCCTACACCGACAACATCGTGCAGGGCATCGTGCGGGCCGAGCTGACGCCGACGCCGCCCGGGCGGGGTTGGTGGATCGCCGACGCCGAGCCCTACGAGGTGATCGAGATCGTCGAGACCGTCGGGCGGGCGCTCACCACCGAGGGCTTCGCGGTCCGACCGAACCGGCTGCGGATCCCGGGGATCGTCGGGCGTCTGGCCGAGCGAGCCGACGGGTTGATCCAGCGGACCGGGCGCTACCACCAGCAGATCCACGTCCTCGGAGAGATGGACAAGACGATCGCCTGCGACATCGGCACCGCCCGCGACGAGCTCGGGTACGAGCCAACGGTCGACCTGGAGGAGGGGATGCGCCGCAGTATCCGCTGGTGTGTCGAGAACGGGTTGTTGGGATGACGCGCAGCGTGGTGACCGGAGGGAACGGGTACTTCGGGCAGTTGCTGGTCGGGCGGCTCGTCGATCGCGGTGACGATGTCGTCGTGTTCGACATCGACGTCACCGGGGCGGGGCGCACCGGTGTGGAGGTGATCGCCGGAGACATCCGCGACCGCAACGCCGTGCGCAGCGCGGTCGATGGCGCCGACCGGGTGTTCCACAACGTCGCCCAGGTGCCCTTGGCCAAGGACCCCGAGCTGCTGCGGACCGTCAACGTCGAGGGCACCCAGCGGCTGCTCGACGCCTGCCGCGACGCCGGTGTCGGCAAGATCGTGCACACCTCGTCGAGTGCCGTGTTCGGCGTGCCGGCCACCAACCCGGTGCTGCCGACCACCGTGCCGCGACCGGCCGAGGCCTACGGGGAGGCCAAGCTCGCCGCCGAGTGGGCCGTGCTCCGTGCCGTCGCCACCGGGCTCGATGCGTCGATCGTGCGGCCCCGCACCATCCTCGGGCATGGGCGCCTGGGCATCTTCGGGATCCTCTTCGACTGGATCGCCGATGGTGCCGACCCCGTCGTGCTGGGTGATGGCACCAACCGCTACCAGTTCGTCCACGCCGACGACCTGGCCGAGGCCTGCATCCTCGCCGGCGACGACGACGGTCCGGGATTGTTCAACGTCGGGACCGATCGCTTCGGGACGATGGCCGATGCCCTGACCCACCTGTGCGATCACGCCGGCACCGGGTCCCGGGTGCGCCACCTGCCGGCCGGTCCGACGTCGGCGGCGATGCGCTGGTCGGCGCGCGCCGGGCTGACCCCCTTCGCCCCGTATCACTGGTTGATGTACGCCCGCTCGATGTGGTTCGACATCGACCACGTCGGCGACCGGCTCGGCTGGTCGCCCAGTTGGTCGAACGACGAGATGTTCGTCCAGAGCTACGAGTGGTTCCTCGCCAACCGCGACGCCACCACCGCGGGCGTCTCCCACCACCGACGAACGGCGCACGCCGGCGCCCTGGGGCTGCTCAAGCGGGTCAGCGGCCTCCTGCCGGGATGAACGCGAGCCGGCGCTGGCCTGGCCGGCTGGCCGTCGCCGTCCTCGCCGCGCTCGCCTATCTCCCGGCGCTGGGCTCGTCGCGTGGGGTGATGCCGGCCGACACCAAGCTGTACCTCTACCTCGACCCGGGGCGGCTGATCGGCGATGCCCCCTACACGTTCGACGGCCGCCAGTTCGCCGGTTGGGTGCCCCACCAGATGATCGCCTACCTCTGGCCCCAAGGCCCGTGGTATTGGCTGGGGGACCGGATCGGGCTGCCTGACTGGGTCGTCCACCGCTTGTGGATCGGCACGTTGATGGTCCTGGCCGGCGCCGGGGTGCTGTGGTGCGCCCGGCGTCTCGGGTTCGGGCTGGCCGCCGCGCTGGCCGCCGCGCTCGTCTACCAGCTCAGCCCGTATCTGCTGCCGTACGTGTCGCGGACCTCGGCGATGCTGTTGCCCTGGGCGGGCCTCGGCTGGATCGTCGGGTTGACGGTGCTCGCCGCCCGCCGCGGCGGCTGGCGGTATCCCGCGCTGCTGGCGCTCGTCGTCGCGTCGGTCGGCGCGGTCAACGCGACCGCGTTGTTGATGATCGTGCCGGCACCGGCGCTGTGGCTGCTCGTCGCCGTGCTCGACGGCACGATCGGCTGGCGCCGGGCACTGGCGACATCGGCGCGGATCGGTGTGCTCTGCCTCGCCGCGTCGGCCTGGTGGGTCGGCGCCGTCGTCGTGCAGGGCCGCTACGGCGCCGCGGTGTTGTCATACTCGGAGACGTTGCGCGCCGTGTCACGCACATCGACATCGGCCGAGGTGTGGCGAGGCATGGGGTACTGGCTCGCCTACCTCACCGACCACGTGTCGTCGTCGACGACGGCCGCGCTGGCCTATGCGACCGATCGGCCGCTGATGCTGGTGTCCTATCTCGTGCCGATCGCCGGGGTGGCCGGCCTGACCACCACCCGGTTCGGCGCCCGGCGGTATGCGATCGTTCTGGTCGCGGTCGGGCTGGTGCTGGCCGTTGGGGTCCACCCGATCGACGACCCGACCCCGTTGATGCGTCTGATCCTGAGCGACGAGGAGAGCGGCGCGGCGCTGGCGCTGCGCAGCAGCACCCGCGCCATCCCGGTGCTGTTGCTGGGGCTCGGGTTCGGGGTGGCGGCACTGGTGGACGCCACCGGTGCCGCACGAGGTCGATCGTGGCGGCCGTGGGCAGCGACGGCGGCGGTCCTGATGGTGGCGCTGGCCGCGATGCCGGCGTTGCGTCATGGCCAGCTCGTCGACCCCTCGCTGAGCCGCCAGCACGACGTCCCCGCAGCGTGGCACGAGGCCGCCGCCGCGCTCGACGAGATGCCCGCCGGGTACCGCGTGATGCAGCTGCCGGGCCTCGAGTTCGGTGCGTTCCGGTGGGGTGTCACCGTCGACCCTCCGCTGCCGGGTCTGACCGATCGCCCCGTCGTCACCAGGGATCTGCTGCCGTTGGGCAGCGGCCCGGCGATGGACCTGCTGTGGGCGCTCGACAACCGCTTCCAGGACGGCGTCGCCGAGCACGCCGCGGTGGCGCCGGTCGCCCGTCTCTTCGGCGCCGATCAGATCTGGCTGATGGGTGATGCCGCCTACGAGCGCTACCGCACCCCGCGCCCCGAGTTGACGTCGGCGTTCTTCGCCGTCCCCGGCGATGGCCTCGGCCTGCCGATCGCCTACGGCGACCCCGTCGCCAACACCGCGGCGGTGCCCACCGTCGACGAGACCTCGGTCAGCGATCGCCGCGTCGGCGCGCCGGTGGCACCGGTCGAGCTGGTGCCGGTGGAGGATCCGGTGGCGGTGATCCGCGCCAAGGACGAGGTCGTGCTGGTGGCCGGGAGCGGCGACGGTCTCGTCGACGCCGCGGCGGCCGGGCTGCTCGACGGGACCGAGTTGGTGCGCTACACCGGCTCGCTGGCCGACGACGACACCACGCTCGACGGCGCGTCGAGGTTGATCGTCACCGACTCGGCCCGCGATCGCACGCAGAACTGGGCCGGGAGCCAGGACACAACGGGGTTCACCGAGTCGTCGGAGGTCCCGGGCCGGGACCTGCTCGACCCGATTGGTGACGATGTCCGGCTCGACGTGTTCGGCCCGGATGCCGCCGCCACGCTGACCGACGCCGTGCAGGACGGCCCGGTGACGGCGCGGGCCACCGGCTACGGCGATCCTTTCGGGCTCGAACCCGAGGATCGGCCGGTGATGGCGATCGACGGTGACGTCGACACGGCATGGCGCGTCGCCGAACGGTTCGATGCGACCAACGCCCGCATCGAGCTGTCCACCAGTGGCCAGGTCGATCACGTCACGCTGCGCCAGCCAGACGGCGCCGCCGCGGTCCGGCACATCTCACGGGTGCGGCTGGCGGTGTTCGAGGACTACTCGATGACCTTCGACGAGGTCGTCGAGCTCGACGAGCGTTCGTTGCGCGGCGACGGCCAGCGCATCGACATCCCGGCCAGCGCGGGCGCGGTCCTGGTCTCGATCACCATCGTCGACGTCGCCGTGCCCGATCCGACGATCGGGCCCGCCCTCGCCGCGGTCGGGTTCGCCGAGATCGATCTCGGACTCGGCCCGACCACCGAGGTGGTGCGGGTCGGCAACGACCTCGCCGACGTCGCAGTGCCCGACGAGCTGGCGACCAGCTACGTGTTCACCCGCCTGCGCACCGACCCGCTCGACCGCTGGCGGTCCGACCCCGAACCCGAGATCGTGCGTGAGTGGGAACACCTGGTGGCGACCGACGATGCCGCGCTCACCGCCACCGTGCGCCTCGACCGGCGTGCCGGCGACGAGGTACTCGCCGCCGCGCTCGGCATCGATGGACCGACCAGCAGCGCCCATGCGAGCGGCGCCATCGGCGCCGCCGGCTGGGCGGCCGCCGATGGCGACCCCTCGACGGCGTGGATCACCGGGTTCGCGGCGGCAACCGCCAGCGCGCTGACGTTCACGATCGACGCCCCGACCACCCGCCTCCACCTCACACAACCCGACGGCGCCTTGTCCCCCATCACCTCGGTGCGGGTGCAGGGCGGCCCGATCGATGTCACCGCCCCGGTGGTGCGCGGCGCCGACAACATCGGCGTCGTCGACCTCGGCGGTGAGCTGCCGGCCGGCCCGGTCACGGTGACCATCGCCGCCATCGAGCCCCGCGAGACGCTGGATCGCCGCTACGGCGAACCGGTCGAGTTGCCGGCGGCGATCGGCGAGATCCGCGAGGCCACCGGCACGGCGATCCCGGCCCGGGTCGACACCGGTTGCCGTGACGACCTGCTGTCGATCGACGACACACCCGTTCCGATCCGCATCACCGGGTCGGTGACCGACCTGCTGGCCGGAGACGCCGTCACGGCGACGCCCTGCGGCGTGACGACGCTCGCGCCGGGAGCCCACCGTCTGACCAGCTCCGCATCCGGCAGCGGGTGGACGATCGACCGGGTGGTGTTGGGAACCCCGGCCCCGACAACGGCGGCGACAACGTCGGCCGCGGCGGGACCGGTCGCCACGGTCACCGAACAGGGCCGGTTGGACCGGACCGTCGCCGTCAGCGGCTGTGCGGCGGGGTGTTGGCTGGTCCTCGGCGAGGGCTGGCATCCGCAGTGGCGGGCCGGCACCGCGGACGGTTCGCTCGGTCCCCCCGAGCTCGTCGACGGCGGGTTCAACGGCTGGTGGATCGAGCCGAGCGACGGCGAGGTGGTCGTCACGATCCAGTGGGGGGCGCAGCGCCCGCTGAACCTGGCGCTCGCCGTCAGCGTCGTCGGACTGCTCGCGTGCCTCGGCCTCGTGGGCGTGGGCTGGTGGCGAGGTCGCACGCGGCCCGCACTGGATCCGGCGCTCCCTGCCGCTCCGGCCCGGTGGGCGTTCCCCGGGCCGGCCCTCGCCGGGGCGCCGCGCCGCCACACCGTGCTGGTCTGGGCCGTCGCGGCGACGGTCCTGGTCGGACCGACCGGCGGGCTCGCCGCGCTCGCCGCCGGCGGCGTGCTGATCGGGGTGCTCGGCCGACCGCGCCTGGTCGGGCTGCTCGGCGCTGGGCTCCTGGCGGCCATCGTCGCCGGCTTCAACTGGGTGCTGCTGCATGACCCACCGGCGTTCCCCTACGACGTGCCCGAACGGCTCGAGCACCTCCACCGCCTCGGCCTGTTCGCCGCCGTCGCGCTGGTGGCGATGGCCGTCGGACGCGACGACGGCGAGCCGTCGTGAGCCGCCGACTCACGACGCGCCAACCCGGCGCGCTCGCCATCGCCGTCGTGGTGGCGGTCATCCCGATCATCGTGGCGACCGTGCGCACCCTGGTGCGCGGCTGGGTCGCCATCGGCGACAACGGCCTGCTGCTGCTGCGCACCCAGGACGTCGGCACCCGCCATCATCCGCTGCTGGGCACCTGGACGTCGGCCTCGTTGACGGCGGGGCGACCGATCAACAACCCCGGCCCGTTGTGGTTCGACGTGCTGGCGCCGTTCGAGAAGGTTCTCGGACCGGCGGTCGGGTTCGCCGTCGGGGTCGCCGTCGCCAACACCGCGGCGATCGTGTTCGCCGCCTGGGCGGCGCGGCGGGCCGGGGGCACGGCGGCGGCGCTGGTGATCACCACGCTCTCGGCCGGTCTGGCCTGGTCGATGGGCAGCGAACTGCTCTACGACGCCTGGCAACCCCACGCGATGCTGCTGCCGACCTGGGCGCTGCTGGTCGCGCTGTGGGCGCTGGCCACCGGCGATCTCGCGCTGGCACCGTGGGTGGTCGGCCTCGCCAGCCTGGTGGTGCAGACCCATCTCAGCTTCGTGTACCTGATCGCCGTGGTCGGCGCCACCGCCATCGTCTCGGCGGCGCTGGCGGTGCGCCGCGGCGAACCGCACCACCCGGCGCGGAGTTGGCGGCGGCCGGTCGCCCTCGCCGCCGTCGTGGCCGGGTTGGCCTGGGTGCAGCCGGTGATCGACCAGTTCACAGGCCAGGGCAACCTCGGCGCCCTGCTGACGGCGGGCAGCGGCAGCGGGCAACGCATCGGGCTGTCGCTGGGAACCCGGCTGATCGGTTCGGTGGTCGCGCTCTCCCCGTGGTGGCTGCGCAGCGGGTTCAGCGCGACGATCGTGTCGACCGGCGTCATCGAGACCGACGGACGTCTCGACGTTGCCGAGGGCGATGTCGCCGGCACGTGGCCGGCGACCCTCGGGCTCCTCGCCGTGGTCGGGGTGCTCGTCGCGCTCTCCGTTGCCGCCCGCCGACGCGCCGACCGGCGGGTGCTCGCCTTGGGCGTGGTGGCGCTGGCCGCGCTCGCCGCCTGTCTGATCTCGGTCGTCGCCTCCCCGATCAACGCGTTGGGGCTGAGCGCCCATCAGGTGCGCTGGCTCTGGCCGGTGGCGTTGGTGGTCTGGGCCGTGCCGCTGGTCGCCGTGGCGCGCTGGGCAGCACCCGAGCGCGTCGTCGCCGGCGTCGCGCTGGCCGCCACGGCGCTGTTCGGTGTGCTCAACCTGCCGATGTACGCCGCCCCCGAGGGGCCGACCGCCGACCGTGGCTACACCGAGACCGTCATCGATCTACTCGATCAGCTCGACGACTACGACCCCGCCGGGCCGGTGGTGTTCGACATGGTCGGTCTTCGCTTCGCCGAGCCCTACAGCGGTCCGATCATCGCCGCCCTCGCCCGCCAGGACGTCGAGGTGCGCTTCGTCGACGAGGGCATGGTGCACCAGGCCGGCACGGGTCGCCGGGCCGCCGGCACCGAGACGCGCCGGCTGGTGTTGTTGGAGGGTCCCGCGATCGAGCAGCCACCGGCCGGGTCGGTACCGGTCGCCGTCGTGCGCGGGCTGGATACGGCGACGACGTCCGAGCTGGCGGCGGTCGACGACGAGCTGTTCGGCCGCTTGGCCGATGTCGGGCTCCGCCTCACCGACGATGGACGCGACGCCCGATCGGCGGGCCGGATCGACACCGCCGACGTGGTCGTCGCACCGGGCGGCGACGTCTCCGATGTCGTCGACCTGGATGCCCAGGGGCTTCTGTGGCGGATGCTCGATGCCGGCTATCTCGAGGTGCCCGACGATCTCGGGCCGCTGGTCGAGCGGTACGTCGAGCTGAGCCGCCGCCAGTCCGTCTACACCGTCGGGTTGTTCGAGGCGCCGCGTTGACGGCGCCACGACCAACCCATCACGAGTACGTCGAGACCGGCCCGCACCGCCGGCCGCGGACGGAGGCCGGAGCCGGCGACGTCGCGCCAGGCGCGCAGCGGGACCTCCTTGAGCGCATCGGGTGATGTCCCGGCGCGCAGCAGACGGCCGAGCAGTTCGACGTCGAACGCCCACCGGCTGGTGAACGGCTCGACGAGCGCGACACCGAGCGCGGGGGTGGCGCGGAACACCTTGGCGCCGCACTGGGTGTCATAGATCGGCACCCCGAGCGCGGCGCTGGCGGCGGTGGCGAACACGCGGCCGAGGTAGTGGCGCCACGGGCGGCGTTCGATGTCGTGGCCCAGCAGGCCGACCCGTGAGCCCACCACCACCTCGAGCCGGTCGTCCCCGGCCAGGGTCTCCACCAGCCGCACCATCTCGCCGACCGGTGTGGCCAGGTCGGCGTCGTAGTACCCGACCACGGCGGCACCGCTCACCAGCGCGGTGCGCAGACCGGCGCGCACCGCCTCGGCCTTGCCGCCGTTGCCGGCGAGCACCAACACGTCGATCTCGGAGTGCTCGGTCGCGGCGGCGGCCAGCATCACGCCGGTGTCGTCGGTGGAGCCGTCGTCGACGGCGAGCACCGTGGCGTCGGCACCTCGCGCCAACCGCACCAGCGCATCGACGTCGAGCCGGCGGGACTCGTTGAAGCACGGCACGACGATCACCCGTGCCCCGCTCACCGGGCGCGCCTCGCGATCAGCCAGGCCGACAGCCCGGGGACGCGGATGCCGGAGCGGTGCAGCCGTCGCCCCGCCGTCGCGTCGGCGTCGAGGACGCGTTCGATCGCCGTCGTCAGGCGGGGTCCGCCGGTCCACTCGCCCACGCCGCGCCGGTCACCGTGACGGCCGAGCCGTTCGAGCACGACCTGCGCGGCGCGTGGTATCAGCAGGGTGGTGAAGAACGAACCCCACTCGACGACGTCGAGGTGGGCGCCGACCACGGCGCGCAGCTGCGCCGGCCGGTAGCGCCGATGGTGGCCGAGCATCCGGTCGTGATCGGCGAAGAGGGCCTGGTAGGCGGGCACGCTGATCAGGGCTCGGCCGCCCGGCGTCAGCTTGGCGGCGATCTGGTCGCGCACGAAGACGTCATCGTCGGCGACGTGTTCGATCACGTCGAGCGCGGTGACGAGGTCGAAGTCGCCGGCGGGCTCGGCGGGCTCGGTGGCGGTGCGGACGATCCCCTCGGCGGCGGGCCGGGCCAGATCCTCGGGGGTGTAGTGGACGTCCCAGCAGGTGACCGTGGCGTCGGGCGCGCCGTGATGGCGCAGGATCGGCACGAAGGAGCGGGCCAGCCAGTCGTCGCCGGCACCCACGTCGAGAGCCCGGCGGATCGGCTGCGCCGCCGCCAGTGCCGACACGAGGTCGCCGAGGACCCGCGCCCGGGAGCGCTCCCACGGGTGGCGCGGGGCGTCGTCGCCGGCGAGCACTCGCTCGCGCAGGTCCACGGCTACAGCTCCCCCGGGGCGTCGTCGATGCCGGGCGGCGCGACGTACACCGCCATCGGCTGACCGATGTCGATCAGGACCGCCAGGTCGGCGAGATCGGCGCTCGACAGACGGGTGTCGATGGCCAGACCGAACAGGTTGGTGTCGATCTGCTCGACCAGGTCGCCAAGACCCTCGGCTTCGAACCGCTGGGCCAGACGCGCCCGTGCGGTCTGGTACTCGTCGAGCTGTCCGGGCGTGCGCGGGTCGTAGCTGGCGATGCGGGTCGCTTCGGGCACCGCGTCCCACCGCTGGATGTAGCCGCCGGTGGCGAGGTGCAGTTGGACGTCAACCCACGACGGCGGTTCGGCCCGGTGCGGCGTGACCTGGACGGCGAAGAACTCGTCGGCGGCGACGTCGTATCCCCGCCGCTCCAACTCGGCGAGCAGCCCAAAGCCCGGGCTGCCGATGTCGGCGGCGTCGCTCCAGCGCACGAGGTACCGACCGTCGGGTCCGGGGAGTCCCTCGGCGCCGGCGTCGATGGCGTCGGCCACCTGGTCGCCGAGATCCCCGACGGCGCGGCTGAGGCGCGGCTCGGCGTGCTCGGCGTCGGCAAAGGCCACACCCGACGACAGCGAGGCGACGACGGCCAGCCCGGCCGCGGCGATCGCCGCCCGACGGGTCACCACGGCGGGTTCGGCCGCTCGTCGACGCCACCAGGTGAGCGCCGTCCAGACCACCGCGGCCACCGCCAGCAGGGTGACGACCCACGCCCACAGCATCAGGTAGTACCAGGCGCGCCCGAAGATGCGGGCCATCGAGATCGTGCCGAGCAGCAGCCCGACGGCGACCACGCCGTGCAGGGCGCGCAGCGAACGCGACCCGATCACCGAGGCGACGGCGGCGGCGACCAGCCAGACGAGCAGGACGACGAGACCCCGCCAGGCCGAGGTGGCGGTCAGGAACCGCTCGGTGCCGGTCACCTGCATGACCACCCCGGTCCAGGCGTCGAGGTGGTGGAGGGCGAGGCGCACACCCTCGCGAACGCCGACCGCGGCCTCCGGCGGTGTCCCGAAGTGTTCGAGGAGCACGCTGATGTTGCCGGGCCGGTTGGTCGCCTGGTCGAGGAACGGTGGGAGCCACAGCACCAGACCGACGCCCAGCGCCACCAACGGTGGCCGCCACGTCATCGCCGGGTCGGACCGCTTGCGCCACCCCCACGCCGCGGCGCCGATCACGACACAACCGACGCCCAGCGGGAGATAGGGCACATGGGTCTGGGCACAGAACGATGCCGCCGCCGCCAGCGGGACGAGCATCCAGTCGTCGCCGTCGAACACCGCCCACAACGACACCAAGACGACGGCCCACATCACGACGGGCAGGTAGGGGTTCCAGGGTTGCACCAAGACGACTTGACCAAAGCCACGCACGACCAACGCCACCAGCGCGGCCACCGCGGCGACACCGGCCCAGCGGCGTCGCCGGTAGCCGATCCACAACGCCGTGGCGACGGCGATGGTGTGGACGATCGCGGTGCCCAACTCCATGCCCCACGGTGACGACCCCGTCAGCCGGTAGCCGACGGCGACGACGTAGAAGCTCAGCGGGCCGGGATGGCTGCCCTGGTCGGGGTACGTCCCGATGCGTCCGGGCAGCCCGATCAGCGGTGTGTTCGCGGTCCCGACGTCACGCACCCGGAACTCGGTCATCGCCAGGTCGAGCACCGGGTGCCAGTCCCGGCCGTGGAGCGCGACCAGCGCCACGACCAGCGGTAGCACCAGCAGCCCGGTCGCCGCGGCGAGCACGAGCCGAGGTCGTCGGAGCAGGCCGCCAAGGGTCACGGTGGCCAGAGGCTAGCCCCGGTAGCTTGTGGCGCTCGTGGAAGCGAGCCGACTCGAGGGCGATGCCGTCGCCTTCGCCCTCGGTGGCTCCGGCGGGCTGTGGCGGCGGTCGAGCGGCGCGCTGGGCACCTGGGCCGGGCTGGCGGTGATCGGGTTGTTGATCGCCCTGCCGTTGCGTGGCCTCTACGTGTTCACCGGCGGCACGATGGAAGAGGGCTTCATGCTCTACTTCCCCGAACGGGTCGCGCTCGGCGACGTGCCCAACGTCGACTTCCTGCACCTCTACGGGCCGGGGTCGCTGCAGGCGCTGTTCGGTTGGTTCGAGGTGTTCGGATACTCGCTGCGCGCCGAACGGACCTTCGGGTTGATCCAGCACCTCGGGATCATCCTCGGCCTGTTCGCGCTGGCCCGCCCATGGGGTCGGCTCGTCGCCACCTTCGTCGGCGCGTTGGCCGTCTTCTACGTGCTCACCCCGGTCGCCCTGACGGCGATGGCGTGGAACGGTGGCCTTGCCCTCACCCTGTGGGGCACGGTGTTCGCCGTCCGCGGCATCTATCTGGAAGGCGCCGGCCGGGGGTACGCCTGGCTGGCCGCCGGGGCCTTGTACGGGCTGGCGCTGACGTTCCGACCCGATCTGATCGTCGCCATCGGGCTGGTCGTCGGCTGGATGATCTGGCGGTACCGCCCCATTTGGCGGGCGTTGGCGATCGGCGGGGCCGTCGGACTGATCCCGATGTGGGTCCATTTGGCGATGGCCGGCCCCGGTCCGGCGATCCGGGGCATGCTGCTGGACCCGGTGTTCGAGCTGCGCGCCGGGCGCGAGCTGCCCCGCCCGCCGTCGTGGTCCAGCCTCGACGGCAGCCTGCAGGTGATCGCCGAGACGGTGCCGCCGTTCTGGCCGTTCCCATCGCTGTCGGCCTCGCACACGCTGTTCTTCTGGTTCTGGCTGATGCTGCTGACGCCCTTCGGGCTGCTCGGTGTCGCCGTCTGGCGACGGCGACGTTCCGGGCCGACGGGACCGTCGACGGCGCTGTTGGTGACCGCCCTGGTGTCGATCGGCGTTCTCCCCCAGGGTCTGCAGCGACCGGACTCGGCTCATCTGTTGTGGGTCACCTGCGTCAGCTTCCCGTTCGTCGTCGTCGCCGTCGTCGAGTTGGTCGGCCACCGCCGGCCGGCGCTGTCGGCGCGCCGGGTGGTGCTGATCGGTGGGGCCGCCGCGCTGGCGCTCACGTTCGTGTTCACCTCGCTGTTCACGTTCCGCTACTGGCTGCTGCACGTCCGGGTCGGCCTGGAGCAGGTGAACACCCCGTTCCTGGTCCGGCGTGACGACCGCGTGTTCTATCTCGGGGACTACCGGGCCCACCTCGCCGTCCAGGCCGCCGTCGACGAGGTGGATCGCCGGGCCGCACCCGGTGACCGGCTGCTCGTCGGACCGTCCGATCTCAGCCGCACGTGGTACAGCGACGTGTTCATCTACTGGTTCTTCCCCGAGCTGGAACCGGCGACCTACTACATCGAGATGGACCCGGGTCTGGCCAACGCCGAGGGATCGAGCCTGGCCGACGACGTCGCGTCGGCCGACTTCGTGCTGCTGACGGGCCTCTGGGACGGCTGGACCGAACCCAACACGTCCGCCGAGCATGGCTCCCAGGCCCCCAACGAGGTCATCGCCGAGCAGTTCTGCGAGATCGGCCGGTGGGAAGACGGCCTGGCCATGCTCTACGAACGCTGCGACCGGTTGGGCTGAAGCAGCCCGCGAAGCACGTGTGCGCAGCCGCCTTACGTCGATGGGAACGGGCTGGGTCTGGGCGACATCTAGACTGCGGAGTATGGATGCTTCGCTGAGAGGATGTTGTCATGCCGAAGCCGTTTCCTGTCGAGTTCCGTCAGACGGTGGTCGCGGCGGCGA
>JBKEAH010000303.1:0-1678 GCA_047972065.1 Desertimonas sp. | reverse complement strand
GCCCGCCGGAGTCGGGCACTCTGTCGGCGACGAGCTCGAACGGCTTGGTCGGGTCGAACTGCTCGGGGTAGACGGCCCAGACGAAGGTGTCGCGGATGCGGTCGGAGACGGTCTGATCGAGCCGGGACACCCAGTCGTCGGTCTGCTTGCGCTGTTGCGCGGACAGGTTGAGGCTGTCGCTGGTGGCCTGGACGCGCTTCCAACCGAGGTAGCTGCGGGTCGCGGCTTCGAGGCTCTCCAGCTCGCTCTTGTCGGCGAGAAGGAAGATCAGCGTGTTGCGGTGGATGCGCTGGCTCGCGCCTTTGCTCTCGATAGCGTCACGAACCCATGCATGCGCGGCCGAGTCGGCGCCGTCCTGCTTGCGACGGGCGTGCCGGGGGTGGGCGATCACCAGGCGCGTGTCTTCAAGGTCGGGGATGTCGGCGGACGACGAAGGGGCGATGTGAACCCGGTCGAACACACCGCGCACGCGCTCCTCTCCCTGAAGTCGGCGGCTGATCTCGTTCCACACCGTTTCGACATCTTCGCGGAGCCGCTCGGCATAGTCGTTCGCGGTCTTGGTGACCGACGGCTGGGTGTCGAACCAGTAGTGGCCCTGCTCTTCGTAGAAGTAGGTCGAGCGCTGCGCGAGCAGCTCGACAGCACTGCCGAAGTTCCCGAGCGTGTCACCGGGAACCGCGGTGCCGAGCCAGAGGTACTGCTTGTCGAGCCCCTTGCGGGTGCTCTTGATCCGAGGTGCTGCGCCCATGAAGATCGTCCGGGCGATGCGCTGGGTGACGAACCGCTGGCCGAGATTGGGACGGTCGAGGTCGATCTGCTGCGCGGTCGAGCCCGGGCCGTCGATGTCGGAGTCGATGATCGGCTTCCACTGATCTTCGAGGTACTGCGTCAGATCGGTGTTCACTGTCGTCGCATCCAGCGGCACGTTGCCGGGCAGGATCAGCGGCGAGGCATCGTTGGATGCCCACAGCTCGTGCACGATCGAGGAGACGAGCTTCAGCACGCCACGGGTGCGCTGGAACCGCTCCAGCGTCGACCAGTCCTCATACAGACGATCCAGCAGTTCGGGGTGCAACGGGTACGAGGCGCGGATGCGCTTCTCGTAGTCGTCATTCGGTGACGCCGCATCACGCGGGAACAGCGCGGTGTTGTTGCGGTACAGGTTCGCGAAACTGCGCGCCACAGCCGAGATGGTCGTGAGCCCTTCGGCGTTCGGTGCCTGGAACAGCCGACGCCGGACGATCTCGAACGACTCGTCCTTGCTCGACGGCCGCCACTGATCCGCGACACGGCGGATCACGTTCTGGAGACGTTCCAGCGCGCGCTGCCCGTTCGCGCCACCGATCTCGATATCGCTGCCGCGTCCCTCGGTGCCGGTGTCGGATGCCGGGATCGAGACCACGAGCATCACGCCAGGCACGGAGCGCACGATCTCGGTCAGCGACTGCGCGAAGGTGAACTGCGTCTCGAACGAACCAGATGGCAGTTCCTTGTCGGTGACCAGCTGGCGCGCGTAGGCCACCCACTCGTCGATCAGGATCAGCGACGGTGAGTAGCGCACGATCAGGGTGCGCAACGCCTCACCGGGGTTGGTGCCGGCGCGGTCGTCCTCGGCGATCAGGTCGTAAGCTTCACGCCCGCCGAGCTGCCAGGCCAACTCGCCCCAGAGAGTACGAAC
>JBKEAH010000254.1:0-5598 GCA_047972065.1 Desertimonas sp. | reverse complement strand
GCAATGTCCTCGTGGGGCGAGAGCGGGAAGGACATGAACTCGAACTCGACCCCGTCGGCGAATCCGGCCTCGGCAAGCAGGTCGCGGGCCCGCGCTGGATCGTAGGCGTAGTAGTCGACCGGGAACTCCGGGTTGTAGGCGATGTAGCCCTCCGGGAACGGCTGGATGGTCGGCGTTCCGTAGCCCTGGAGGATGGACTGGTTGATCGCCTCGCGGTCGATCGCGATGTTGATCGCTTGCCGCACACGCACGTCCTGGAACTGCTCCCGGGAGCTGTTGAACCAGATGGTGTAGTAGCCGAGGCCGGGGAAGCTGTACGTGTCCAGCCCGGCGGACTCGGCCTCGGCCATCTGCAGCCCCGTCACGCTGGCGGCATCGATCTGCCCGGTCTGGAGCGCCGAGTACCGGGCGGTGGCGTCGGGCATGATCCGGTACACGAAGTAGCGAGGTCCACCGGCGACTGCGTCCGTGTTCCAGTACGCGTCGAATCGTTCGAGCTCGATGCGGTCACCTGGGAGATAGTCCGTGACCCGATAGGGACCGGCCGAGACGGGATGCTGGTCCATGCTCGGGTCATCGAAGGATGCCGGGCTGAGCATGCGGCCGGCCTGGTGCGCGAACGCCCCAGGGAGCGAGACGTCCATCGTGCTGAGGACGAGGTCGACGCTGTAGATCCCGGTGACCTCGATCTCCTCGATAGAACTCAGAATCGGCGCCACTGTGGAACCCTCGACGGTCTTCCCCCGCTCGAGGTTCGCCTTGACGGCCTCGGCGTCGAGCGGCTCTCCGTCGTGAAAGGCCACGCCCTCCCGCAGGTTCATCCGAAGGATCGGCGACCCATCCTCCTCGATGAACTCCCAGTCGGTAGCAAGGTCGGGGATGGGGTTTCCGCCCGGGTCGATGTCGGTGAGACCGGCATAGATGAGCGTGCCGTACTCCACGATCGTTCCACCAGCCGCCGACTTGTGCGGGTCGAAGGTGGCGATGTCGGCGGCCGCTGCGTACGTGATGGTGCCCTCGGTGTCGTACTCGGCGTCGGATGGCGCTGCGATGCCGTATGTCACCACCGGATGCCCGACAGCAGCCGAGGTCGCTCCGCTGCTGCCGACCGCCGTCAGCAACCCGAGAGCGACGACCGCTCCGATGCCATCGCGGTGGCGGTGAGTCCGTGCTGGACGCATTTCGTTCCCCTCCCGAACGTTGGTACCGGGCCCGTGCCCGACGACCGGGAACGTACCATCATTTGATCCATCACCCAATACTGGACGCACGTCGAAGCGCGGGCCCTTATGTCTCAAGCCTCACATGAGCCGGCGACGTATCACTCTCACCTCACGGCGGCCACCGAGGCGCGGATGCGCGGCGAATGAGCGGGCATCGGAGTGTTGGAGGCGGGGACGTCCCGGCGTCCAACACTCCGATGCGCTCCAACACTCGGTTAGGAGGCGGGCGGGGTGCGGGGGCTACTGGACGGCGGCGTACATGGCGAGGGCACGGGCCAGGGTCACGTCGGCGACGCCGGGCTCGTCGGCCACCGCGGCCAGCCACGGCGGCCGGTAGGTGGCCGTGACGGCCAACGGCTCGTCGAGACCGCTGCCAGCGACGGCCAACCGGACGAACAGCGTGGCGTAGTCGGGGGGTCGCAGGTCTCGCGACAATTCGAACAGCGCGTACGGGTCCGGGCTCACCGACGCCTCACCGAGCCGGAAGTAGGCCTGGGGGGTCGGACCATCCTCTCCCCCACCGACGATGCCCGGGCCGTCGGCGAGGATCGCCCCGCGCACCAGCGTCGGTCGAGCGCCGGCCAGCATCGTGGCGACGTAGGCACCCAGCCCCCGGCCGTACACGGTGACCGCGCCGAGCTCGGCGAGGGCGGCATCGGCATCGGCGAGCAGGGTCTCGGCGGTGTAGCCGCCGCCACGCGGCACCGTCGACGCGCCGTGACCGGTGAAGTCGAGTGCCACCACTGGCCCCGGCCAGTCCTCGACCCCGGGCGGATGGGTGGCGGTGGCCTCACCGAGGCCGTGAAGCACCAGGAGCGGGCGGCCTCGGCCGGCGCGGACATGGTGTAGCGCCAGGCGAACCTTGCCGTGACGAACCCAGCTGATCGGCGTCGTCGGGTCGCTCATGCCGGTCGGCCGATCAGATCGAGGACCAGCCCAGCGACGTGTTCGGGTTGCTCGATGTGGACGAAGTGGCCGGCGTCCTCGAGGATCTCGAGCCGGCCGCCGAGCGGCAGGAACGGACGGACCTTCTCCGGCTCGGTCCCCCAGCCCATCTCCTCCATCTGCCGGCCGAGCACGGCGAGGAACGGCATCGGCAGACCCGGCAGACGCATCACGGTCCCGTCGGGCCGCCACGGGCCGAACCCTCCCATGATCATCGAGGCATCGATCTTCCAGCGCCAGCCGTCCTCGTCCTCGCGAGCGCCGACCGACACGAGATAGCGCAACCACTCGGCCGGCAATCGCGGGTTCATCCGGCCACGGCGGGCGGCGACCTCGTCGAGGGTGCCCGGTTTGCGACGCGCCCCGGCGGTACGCCGCCGCGAGTCGAGCCAGCGCTCGACGTCGCCGGCGAGCATCCGGGTCCGCTCGTGGCTCGGCACGTCGGGAACCGCCCGCTTGTAGGGGACGCCATCGAGGTTGACGAGATGGCTGAATCGGGCCGAGCGGGCGTCGGCGAGCTGGATCATCATGGCCCCACCCTTGGAGTGCCCGATGACGGGGAGCGGGTCGGGGCCGATCCAGTCCATCACGTTGAGCGCGTCACGCAGATCGGCGTCCCACGAGTACAGCTCGGCGTGGCCGCTGTCGCCGTGGCCGCGCTGGTCCCAGGCGACGCAGCGCCATCCGGCAGCGGCCAACAGCGGGGCGAACACGCTGTAGGTGCGGGCGAAGTCGAAGCCGCCGTGGACGAGCATCAGCGGCGGGGCGTCGGGATCGCCCCACTCGTGGATCGCCAGCTCGACGCCGTTGGAGTCGATGCGATGCACCCGAACCGGCGCCTCGGCGCCGGGATAGGAGACCTCAGAATCCGTCGTCACGTCAACCGCCAGCCACCGAGGTGGATGATCTCATCGGGTCGACGCCGACGGCGGTTGGCCGATCGTCCGGCGCCGCCCGGGCTGGTGTCTTCGCCTCGGCGTGATGGGCCATCACCACGCTTGTAGCCCAGAGCGATCGCTCCGAGCAACTGCATCGACGCCGGGATGCCCAGCGCACGGCGCAGCTCGCGCTCACCGCGGAACACGCCGAAGAACAGCGCGCCCAGCCCCATCGACTCGGCGGCGAGCAAGATCGTCATCACCGACATCGACGTGTCGACCGTCCAATACGGCACCGGCCACGCCTCGGTCGACTGGCCGAGCCCGCTGGCCTGCTTGTCGGGCTGCGAATAGCGCTCGGTATAGGCACGGGGGTCGGCGAGGGGGAGCGCGATGACCGGCGCATCGAGCAGCTGTTGCCAGCGGAAGCTACGCCGCCTGGTCGGTGGGAGCGTGACGTCCCAGAAGCGGCTGGTCTCGTCCCCTTCCAGCACCACGAGGTGCCAGCCTTGGGTCTTGCCGGCGCTCGGCGCCCACGAGCCCAGCTCCACCAGCTCGCTGATGACCTCACGCGGCAGCGGGCGGGGGTCGAACGAACGTGTCATCCGGCGGGCGCGGATGACCTCGGTGAGCGGGCCGCCCGGCGGTCGAGTCGTTTCGTCCTCCATCGGGTGGCCCTGTTGGGCGGTGCGCGCTCAGCGACCGCCGAGCTTGACCAGGTCCTCGGCCATCGTCCAGCCGTAGACGATCAACGATCCGCCCTTGGCCGAGGGCACCTTGCCGAACTGTTCGACGCGGGTCTCGTCCACGCCTTCGGGCTTCGTGGCCTCGAAGTCGATGTACCCGGTCTGGCCGTTGGCCTTGACCACGAACGACTTCTCGTCGTAGTTGGCATCGACATCGAAGCGCTTGGCAAGCCGGCGGCCCCATGCCCGCTCCTCACCCACGGCGCGGGTGCCGGGAGTGGGCGTGACGTCATCGAGGTCCTTGAAGGCGATCAAGGCGTCGGCCGAGACGAATCGGGACCCGACCACGACGTCCTCGTCCGGGAACGCCATCAGCGCCCGGTGATACGCCTCGCCCATCAGACCGCGCAGGATCTGGTCGCGCTTCGAGCTGCGGCGGACGCTCATCAGACCGAGCAGCACGCAGGGCGTCCCGCCGATGCGCTCGAGCGTCGAGAACGTGAAGCCGTGGAGCTTGCCGTCGATCCGCGCCGTGGTGATGAGGACCCAGTCCTCCTTGGCTTTCGAGAGCTCGCCGATTCCGAACGAACCTTCCATCGACGCCAGCTCGTCGAGATCGGCGTCGGTCAGCGCCGATGAGTCGTTCGTCTGCACCTGGACTGCCATAACCCCTTGCTCCCGATCACGTCGTCGCCCGGCCATGCCCTCGTTGGGCACACGGAGACACCATTGTACCGACCATCACGGCGCCCGTGAGAGGCGACCGCCGGCCCGATGCCCGCTCCGCCAGCGCGGCGGCCGCGCGCTCACACGCCCGGCAAGGGGCCGAACCGGGCCTCCAAACGTCGGTGACGGTGGGCAAACAGCAGCCAGGCCCGACCCAGCGGCACACCCACCGGCAGCTCATCGAGCCGGGCATCACGCCACGGGCGCGGCATCCGCATCGACGGGAACGGGGCCGAACTCGTGGGCGATGCCCGCCGGTGACGTGACGAACGACCAGACCGCTTCGGGGTCGGCCGCGAGCGCGACGAGCGCCTCGACCGCCCGGCGCGGTTCGATCACAGCGCCACGGCGTCGTGACCGAAGGCGATCCGCAGTTCGCCCACCGCGCGGTCGACGTCGACGCGGAAATCGTCGGCCAATCGCAGCACCTGGGCACCGAGATCGAGGGTGACCACCGAGTCGCCGGGATGGTCGCGCAGGATCCGCTTGAGCCGCTGGATCTTGAGCTCGTCGATGGCGCTCGAGTGAAACTTGAGCGTCAGCGGCGGTGCCGGGCCCGACTCGAGCCCGGAGAGGACCTCGATGCCCTGCACGATCACCTGGGTGCGGGCCTCGTCCCGGCGGTCGAGACGGCCGCGCACGGCGACGACGGCGTCGTCGGTGAGCTTGTGGCCGTGTTCGACGAAGGTACGCGGGAACAGCGTCACGTCGATCTGAGACTCCAGGTCCTCGAGCACGAACACCGCCATCTGGTCACCCTTCTTGGTGAACTTGCGGGTCAGTCCGGTGACCACCCCACCGATGTGCACGGTGGCACCGTCGGTCATCTCGGCCACATCGACGAGGGCGTGCTCAACCTTGCGACGCAGCGCGGCCTCGACCCCGAACAACGGGTGGTCGGACACGTAGAGCCCGAGCATCTCCTTCTCGGCGCGCAGCTTGTCGGACTTGTCGAACTCGGTGTCGGGGATCGGGGTGCGTTCGTCGAACCCGGCGCCTCCCCCGCCGTCGCCGTCACCGTCGTCGCCACCCCAGTCACCGAACAGGCTCATCACGCCCTGCTCGCGCTCGCGACGGCGGGTGACGGTGGTGTCGATGATCAGCTCGAACACGTTGAGCAGGCCCTTGCGGGAGTGACCG
>JBKEAH010000249.1:0-6159 GCA_047972065.1 Desertimonas sp. | reverse complement strand
AGCCTCGGCAACGTGTCGAACCTCCTCGACCTGCTCGAACGCTACGACGGACGCACGTACCGGATGCTCCTGCTGCAAAGCCACTACCGCAGCCCGATCACCATCACGTTGGACAACCTCGGCGCGGCCGAGAAGGCTCTGGCCGGTCTCGACGCGTTCGTGGCGCGGCTGACGGCGGCGGGAGACACGGCGGGAGACACGGCGCGGGCCGCGCCCGACCCCGACGTGCTCGGCCGGTTCGTCGAACGAATGGACGACGATCTCGACACGCCGGGAGCGATGGCGATCCTGTTCGAGACCGTGCGTCGCGCCAATGCTGGTCACGACGCCGGTGACGATGTGGGCTCGCTGGTCGCCGCCGTCGGCGAGATCGCGTCGGCGCTCGGCGTGGAGCTGCGTGGCGGCGTCGTCGATGACGACGCCGCCACGCTGGCGGCGGCCCTCGACGCGGCCCGGGCGGCCAAGGACTACGCCGAGGCCGACCGCATCCGAGGCGAGTTGCAGGCCGCCGGCTGGATCGTCGAGACCGGCGCGCAGGGTACGACCGTACGTCGATAGCGTCACGCCGCCCGGCTCCCAAATGACGCGTCGGTGCTGGGCGCGCCAGCACGACGCGTCCGTGGAGCCGCCGCCGGATGTCACAGCGCCGCCGCACCAGTTCTCCCTCGGCGCCGGCCGCGGTCGTCGTGTGCACGATCGCCTACGGAGCCCTCGGCTGGATGCTCAACGGGCTGGGCTCGGTGCTGCCTCCGCTGCGCGAGCAGGTCGGCCCGATCGCCGGGCTGTACCCGCTGATTCCCGGTGTCGCGATGCTTACGTCGGCTCTCGCCCTGGCGACGCGGGATCGCGCCGCCTCCGGGTCCGAGTCGCCGGCCGCCGGGGGAGACACGCGACCGGTCGTCGTCGCCTTCGTCGCCCTGGCCGGGGCGATGTTGCTGCTCGGTGTGAGCCGACCGGCGGTCGTGTCGATGGTCGGGATGGTGGGCGTCGCCGGGAGCGCCGCCGCCCTGGCGCGTCTGGTGCCGGGGGTCCTCGCCTCCACCGACCCGGGACGAACGACGCATCTCCTGATGCGTGCCAACGGGGTGTCGAGCGCCGCCGGTGTGGTCGCGCCGCTGGCGGTCGGTGCCGCGATCGCCGTGTCCGTCGGGTGGCGGGTCGGCTTCGTGGGTCCTGTCGTGGCCGGCGCCGCGGTCGTGGTCACCATCGTCCGTCTCGTGCCATCGACGGCGGCGACAGATGTCGCGCCGACCGCCCCCGAAGCGGCGACGGCGGCGATCAGCACGCTCGTCGTCCCCGCCGAGGCGGCACGGGGCTGGATCGGCCCGGCGGTCGTGCTGACGTCGTGCATCGTGGTGGAGTTCTGCTTCACCTACTTCGCGGCGACGTACCTCAGCGAGGAGCTCGGCCTGTCGAATGCCGCCGCCGCGGCGGGCGGTGCGGCCTGGGGCGTCGGCATGGCAACCGGCCGGTTCGTGTCCGACGCCAGCCGCGCCAGCGCCGCGACGCCGCGACTGGTGCTGATCACCGTGGGGTTCGGCGCGATGTGGATCGTGGCGACCCCGCCGCTGGCCATCGCCGGGTTCGCGATCGCCGGGTTCGGCGCCGCACCGCTCTATCCCAGCCGGCTGGCGGTGCTGATGGGACGCTTCCCCCGGTCCCCACAACGCGGCGCCACCTATGGGCTGTTGTGCTCGGGCATCGCGTTGGTGACCGCCCCGGCGTTGATGGCTGGTCTGCGGGCCGGATTCGATGTTCGCACCGCCTATCTCCTGGTCCCGGTGATGTTGGCCGTGTTGGCGATCGTCGCGTCGCTCGACCCGGCGTCGTGACGAGCCGCTGGGGGTCGGATCACCGGGCATCCGCGTCTCGCGCCACGAGCTTGCTTATCGTCGCCGGCGGGCCATGCGAAGCGGCTCATCATCACCGTGTCCCGTCGCGCAGCACCGCCGTTCGGTCCGGATCAGTCACCGGAACCGATCACCACCGGACCGTCGGCCGCGACGGCCCGGCCAACCCGCTCGCGCACCCACCACCCCGACGAGTCCGCGGCGCTCGATCTCGTCGAACGGTCGGCCGCCCGCGCACGTCACCCGACCAGCCGGCCCATCCCGCGCCCGCGACTGGCGCCGCTGGAGCCGATCACCGCCGCCGAGCTGGAACAGCGTCTTGCCGCGCGCCGTCGCCATCCGACCGGTCGCTCTCGCCTCGCGGGACCTGCTCGCCGGCGCCCGGCCGCCACGTCGACGATGGGCTACCAGCCCGGTCTCGACGGCCTTCGGGCGCTGTCGGTCGTCACCATCATGCTGTACCACGCCGGGTTCAGCTGGATGCACGGGGGCTTCTTCGCCGTCGACGTCTTCTTCGCCGCGTCTGGCTTCCTGATCACCACCTTGCTGCTCGAGGAGGTCAGCCGTACGAGGCGGGTGAGCTTGCGCGAGTTCTGGGTGCGGCGAGCGCGTCGGCTGCTCCCCGCACTGGGCGTGTTGCTGGCGACCGTCGCCGTCGTCACCCTGTTCGCCGGGACCGACCAGCAGATCGCCACGTTCCGCCGTGACCTTCCCTGGGCCGCTGGCTACCTCAGCAACTGGGGTCAGATCACCGGCGAGGTGCCGTACTGGGCCGCCGACCCCCCGCTGCTGCGTCACCTGTGGACGTTGGCCATCGAGGAGCAGTTCTATCTGCTCTGGCCGCTGGCCTTCCTCGGCCTCCGCCGCCTCCGCTCGACGCACGCCGCGCTGGTGCTGCTCGGGCTGACCGTGGTGACCTGGGTCGTCACGTTCGTCGTCCACGCCGGGAGTCCGGCGCTGATGGGCGGCTGGTTCGAGGGCGCCGATCGCACCAACTTCGCGTACCTGTCCACGGTGACGCGGGCAGGGACGCTCCTGTTGGGCGGGGCGGCAGCGTTCGTCTGGCAGCCGTGGCGGACCGTCGGGCGGATGCGGCGCGCCGAACGGGCCAGGCTCGGCACGACCCTCGACCGGGTCGGCGGGCTGGCGGTCGGGTTGTTCGCCGCCGTGTCGCTCACGGCGGTGATCACCGCCGGGTACGTGTACCAGTGGTTGCTGCCGTTGATGGGTGTGGTCGCCACCCTGCTCGTGTTGATAATCGTGCACCCGGCCGCTCGGGGGATGCGACGATTGCTCGGCTGGCGTCCGCTGGTCGAGATCGGCAAGCGCAGCTACGGCCTCTATCTCTGGCACTGGCCGATCTTCGTGTTCGCCGGTGCGATCGGCGGCGACGGTGGGCGGTTCCTGGTCGCCATGAGCGTCGCCGCGCTGGCGTCGGAGATCTCGTACCGGTACGTCGAGATGCCATTCCGGGCCGGGCAGTTCGGGACGTGGTGGCGCCAGTCGGGCGATCAGGGTCGGCGGTGGTTCCTCGGCGTCACCGCGGTCGTCGCCCTTGCCGTCACCGTGGCCTATGTCAGATTCCAGCCCGCCGACGTGGCCGTCGGGGGCGAGCAGGGGACCTTCAGTGCTCCGACCTCCACCCTGGCCGGCGCCGTCGCCCCGACCGTCGATTCGGTCACCGCGTCCGGCGGTGTCGCTCCAACGATCGCCGCGGCGGCGCCGGGTCCGCTGCGGGTCACGATCGTGGGCGACTCGCAGGGCCATTCGCTGGCGGTGAACCAGCCCCGCGGGCTGGGCGAGACGATCGACGTGTCCAACGGTTCGCTGCCGGGCTGCAGCGTCTACGACGTGGGCAGCATCCGCACGACCCGGCAGGGGATGCGCAACAACTTCGCGATGTGCGACGGGTGGGCGCAGCAGTGGGCCGATGCCGCCGTCGCCAACGACGCCGAGGTGACGCTGGTGGTGCTCGGCGCCTGGGACGTGTTCGATCTGGACACCGGCGACGGCACCGTGCTGACGTTCGGTACGCCGGCGTGGGACCGCTACGTCGGTGGTCAGCTGCAGACCGGTCTCGATGCCCTGGCGGCCACGGGGACGAAGATCGCGTTGCTCGAGGCGGCGTGCATGCGCCCCCAGGATGTCGACGGTGCGGCGGTACCGGCACTTCCCGAGCGTCGTGACGACACCCGGGTGGCGCATGTCAACCAGCTGTTGCAACAGGCGGCGGCGACCAACGCCGCGACCACGACGTTTGTCGAGGGCCCCGACGAGTGGTGCGGCGACGACACGGTCTCGTCGAGTCTCGCCAATCGCTGGGACGGTGTGCACGTGTTTGGGCCGGGCGCGGCGATGATCTACGACGCGATCGCCGACCAGTTGCTCGCCCTGCGGGCCTGAGTGGCAGCGCCTGGCGAACGATCCGCCGGTCAGGTGACGGGCTCGACGTAGCGCCAGAGACCCGCCATCCAGTTCGTGGTGATGACGATGTGTCGCTCGCCGTCGAAGGTCGTCGCCATCCGGATCGGACCCATCGGCATGCCCGACGGCTGATCGATCTCCGACCACGACGAGTCCCCCGGAAAACCCGCCGTCTGCAGGTTGGCCGGCACCTCGCAATGCCCGCAGGCCCACGAGTAGCCGGCGTAGAGACGGTCGGACGTGCCGGTCACGACCGCCGCGTCCGCCTCGATCCCGATCCGCTCCCAGGTCTCGCCGGAGTCCGTGCTGCGGTACACCCCGCTGCCGTCGGTGCCGTGCTGGCCGGCGAGGAAGACCACGCCGCCCTCAGGCTGATAGTGCTGGCCGCCACCGTGGGGGTGCTCGATCGTCTCGACCTGCTGCCAGGTGGCGCCGCCGTCGGTCGTCCGCCAGGTCCCCGTGCTCCCGTCGGTGGACTGAGCCAGCCAGAGAAAGGTGTCACGAGTGGTGCTCGGATCCCCGGTATCCACGATCGCGATCTGCGCCGTGCCGACGCCCTGGTTCATCCCCGGGTCCATCGAGATCTCATACCAAGTGCGGCCACCGTCGTCGCTGGCCACGAGCATGTCGAACTCGTGCCCGGCCATCAGCAGATGATCCGGGTCGTACGGGTCGACCTCGGGCGGGTAGAAGTCCTGGCGTCCCATGGGGGCACCGGGAACGTCGTAGCGCCGCCACGACACCCCACCGTCGTCGGACCGCCAGAACCCCATTCCTTCGCCGCGAATGCACCCCTGGAAGATGATCGGCGGCTCGCCTTCGGCACCTGGAGCGAGCGTGATCCCACCGGCGCAGTCGCCGGCGAGCCGCCCGCCGATCCCTGTGTTGATGGGGCCCTCCCACGTGGCGCCGAAATCCGTCGACCGCCACACCCCGGCGCAGTTCGCCTGGGCGTACACGTCCGACGGCCGCTGCGGGTCGACGGCGACCGTTTGCAGCCCATAGCTGTCGCAGCTGCCGGCCTCGAGCGACATCCCACTCGGTGTCACGTCCTGCCAGACGCCGTCGTCCGCCGGCGAGCCGATGTCGGCGGGTGTTGTCAGCGCCGGTGACACGCCGACCGCGCCCTCGACGGGTGCGGATCCGCCGAGCACGATGCCCGCGGTGGCCGCAACGACGGGCGCGAGCACGATCGCGAGTCGGGAAGGGGTCCACGTCACCATGGCGGGCGACGCTACCGAGGTCGGCAGATCCTGGGTCGGCGACCGTCTCGTCGCCCGGGTCGGCGCGCCGGCCAATGCACCCGCAATCGCTCGGACCTTTGACCTATGGTGGCCCCGACGCGAACAGGGAGGGACCGAGCGGTGGACGGAGGTTCGAGTGTGCGCTCGCGCCGGTGGAGCGTCGCCGAGCACCGGCGGCTTCTCGTGGTCATCGGCGTGGCGCTGGCCACGTCGCTCATCGTGGCGTTCGCCACGTCGGGCAGCGGCGGGCTCGCCGACGCCGGCATCGATCCGTACGGGTATGGCGAGATGGGAGAGTCCGTCGCGGCCGGTGATGGCTTCGAGGGCTTCGGCAGCGTGCTCGGTCGCCGCACGCCGCTGTATCCCCTGTTGATCGGTGCGTTGTACGCCGTGTTCGGTGTGCACCCCAACGTGGTCGTCCTGGTCCAGTGCGTGATGTTCGCCGCGACGGCCGCGCTGACCGCTGACATGGCGCGGCGTCACTTCGGTCAGCGGACCGGGGTGATCGCCGGGTTGATGGTGGCCCTCAATCCCCTCTTGCTGCGCTACATCCCGAGTCTGCACGTCGAGACGATGTTGACGTTCATGTTCACGCTGATGGTGTGGTGCGCCTACCGGTACTGGCAACGACCGACGGTCCG
>JBKEAH010000214.1:0-2362 GCA_047972065.1 Desertimonas sp. | reverse complement strand
GTGAGGATGCCACGGATCTCGGGGTCCCACCCGATGGCCAGCACGGCCGCGTTCATCGGCGATCTCCGATCGTCTGTCGCAGTTTGCTCATCTCTGTCACAGGCTCCGGACGTACTCGGCGATCGCTTCGATCTGGTCGTCGGTCAGCATCGATCCGAACGATGGCATTCGCCCGCTGCCCTGACCCTGGTTGCCGTAACGCTGACCATCGACGGTCCCCGTTCGGAGGAACTCGATGAGGTCGGCCTCGGTGGTGAAGTGCCGGTTCGCCGAGCCGCCGGTGAGGTTCCAGCCCAGGGCACCCTGGCCGCTGACGCCGGGGTCGCCGTAGCTCCACCCTTCGGTGTGGCACCGGGCGCAGCTGTAGGCGCCGGAGGCGAGCGGGTTGTTGAACAACGCCTCGCCCAACGTGGCGTATGTGCCGTCGTCGACCGACGCTTGCGCCGAGGCCTGGATCTCGGCCTGCATCTCGTCGGGCAGGTGGCCGGACTCGCAGATCTTGTCGCCGTTGAACTCGGCCTCGGCCTCGCCCTCGCCGCAGTCCTCCCGCGGGACCTGGATATCGACGATGTAGTCGACCAACGAGCGGACCTGCTGCGAGTTGAGCGGCCCGCTGCCGTCGAGGCCCCAAGCCGACATCGGCGAGCCCGGCCGGCCGTAGGTGATGATGTAGGTGAGCTCGTCGCGGTCGAAGCGATAGGCGGCCGTGTTGAGAGCCGGCGCCACCCATTGCACCGATTGGACCTCGCCGGTCACCGGATCGGTCACCGTGTACTCGGCGACACCACCGGTGGCACCCATGCCACCGTGGCAGCCGGCACAGTTGAATCCGCCGTCGGCGGTCGTCGCGAACAGCGACGATCCCCACGACACGAAGCGGTTGTCACGACCGTCGGTGGCGCCGGTCTGTCGACCGGGCTCGAGGATCCAGTAGAGCGGCAGGGCGATGACGATGACGGCCAGCAGCACGACGGCAAAGAACTGCACCATCGTCAAACGCCGACCTTCGAGGATCTCGTCGTCGTAGTACGGCTTGCGGTTGGCGGCGAGCTCGACCTCCGAGCCCAACTCGGGACGCGCGCTGCCGATGTTCAACAGCGCGTACAGCAGCCAGCCCAAGAGGATGACGACGCCGACGATCCACGCCAACGTCGTCGTGGTCAGAGCGATCACGGGCGAGCCCCCAAGAGGTCGGACGAACTGGGCAGGGTCGACGCGGACGTCTCAGGACGCGCCGCATGGATGCGAGCGAACGAGCGCCAGCGAGCGAGCGGCAGGGAACGGCCTGCGTGGCCGGGGAACGCATTCACTAGTGCTCGCCACCGCCGGTGATGCAGTGCGGGCCCTCGGCCTCTTGACCGGTGGTGTTGGTCCCGATCGGGGCGCCGTCGAACACGGTGCCTGTGTCGACGGTGACGTCACCGTTGCCGCCGATCGTGAGGGCGAAGTGGTCCATGCCGCGAGGAGCGGGACCCGCCTTCTTCTCGCCGACGCGGTTGTACTGCGAGCCGTGGCAGGGGCACTCGAACCACTGGCTGGTCGCGCACTCGGGGACGCGGCAGCCGAGGTGCGGGCACTTCTGATAGAGCGCCACGATGCCGTTCTCCATGCCGGAGACCACGGCGTCGTCGTAGACGGTACGGGCCTTGGGCAGGGCGTCGGCCGGGTACTCGGTGACCCAGGTGCGCGCCGAGGAGGCGTAGAAGAACCCGTTGCCGGTGCGGATCGACTCGAGGATGTCGCCGAGCTTGCCGATGACCACCGGCTGACCGAAGCCACCCGACGCCGTCGGCCAGAGAAAGGCGACGAACCCGGCGGCGGCGAAGGCGCCGAGCCCGGCGCTCATCAACGAGATCGACGCCCGGTTGAGGAACATCCGCCGGCTGACCCCGAGCGCCTCGGGATCGGGCGGGACCCACGGCGCCGGCGTGCGATCGGCCGCCGACTCGACGTCGGTTCCGTAGCGGGCGACGACCCCGGCCTGCTCGACCTCGGCCGCCGTGCGCGGGGCCCCGACGGTCGCCTCGACGGGTGCGTCGACCTCTCGTCGTTGGCGCGCCGCCTCGGCCCGCTGACGGGTCACGCCCGACAGCGCGCCGGCGCCGCGCACGTCGGTTCGTCGGGCCAGCGTGATGAACGCGAGCCCGCCGAGGACGACGACGGCGATGATGGCGATGGCGATGATGGCGGCAGCAGACATGGTGAGGTCCTTTGGTCAGCCCCTCGGACGATCGGGTCGAATGGTCGGTTGGTGGATCACAGCTCGAAGTACAGCCGGTCGGTCCACGGCAGGTAGAAGTTGAAGCCCGGTCCCCGGAAGAACGAGCCGATGATGACCAGGACCGCCCAGAACATGAGGTGG
>JBKEAH010000195.1:0-2231 GCA_047972065.1 Desertimonas sp. | reverse complement strand
AGGCCGAGTACCTCCACTACCTCCGGGTTCGGGAATGGCAGGACCTGTTCAGCCAGCTGCGTCAGGTCGCCGGACAGATCGGCATCCGGCCGAGCCGCGAGGCCGCGTCGCCGGACGTCGTTCACCGCGCGGTGCTGGCCGGGTTGCTGTCGCACATCGGTGTGCGCGACGGCGATCGGCGCGACTATCGCGGCGCCCGCGGATCGACGTTCGTCATCGCGCCGGGATCGGCGCTGGCGCGCCGACCACCGCGCTGGGTGATGGCCGCCGAGCTGGTCGAGACCTCTCACCTGTTCGCCCGGCGGGTCGCCGCCATCGACCCCACCTGGGCCGAGGAGCTGGCACCCGACCTGGTCAGACGTTCCTACGGCGAGCCGCACTGGGACGCCCGTGCGGGCCGTGCCGTGTGCGGCGAGACCGTCACGCTCTACGGCCTGGCGATCGTCGAGAACCGCCGCGTCGGCTTCGAGGGCGTCGATCCGCTCGGGGCCCGGGAGATGTTCATCCGTCACGCGCTGGTCGCCGGCGACTGGCAGTCCCGCCACCACTTCGTACGTCATAACCGTCGTTTCGCCGACGACGTCGCCGCGCTCGAAGCCCGTGTGCGGCGAGGCAACCTCCTCGACGAGGACGACCTGTTCGCCTTCTTCGACGAGCGACTGCCCGACGACGTCACCTCGGCGCGTCGGTTCGACCGTTGGTGGAAGGACGCCCGGCCCGAGCGACCCGACGCGCTCGATCTGTCGATCGCGTCGCTGCGCGACCGCTCCGGCGCGCTGGTGCGGATCGAGGACTACCCCGACCGCTGGCGCGCCGGTGACGTCACGCTGTCGCTCACCTATCTGTTCGAGCCGTCGAGCCCGGTCGACGGGGTCACCGCCCACGTCCCGCTGACGGCGCTGAACCAGCTCACCGACCCGGGCTTCGACTGGCAGATCCCCGGGTATCGGCCCGACCTCGTCGAGGCGTTGTTGCGCACCCAGCCCAAGGAGGTGCGGCGCCAACTGATCCCGGCGGCCGACACCGCCGACGCCGTGGTGGGCGCGCTCCCGGCACCCGGCGGCCCGTTCCTCGACGCGTTGTCGAACACCGTCCATCACATCACCGGGGTCGGTGTGACGGCGCGTGACTTCCGCCCCGAGGCCGTGCCGGCCTGGCTGCGCGTCAACATCGTGGTCGAAGACGACGACGGCAACGTGGTCGATGCCGGGACCGACCTCGCCGTGATCCGCACCCGCCAAGCCGTCGCCACCCGCGAGGCCATCGCGACGGCCGTCCCGCTGTCGGAGCGGCGAGGCATCACGGCCTGGGACGCCTCGCTGGGGGCGATCCCGCGCCGGACCACCGCGGCGCGACCCGGGCACACGGTCATCGGCTACCCGGCGCTGCTCGATGGTGACGCCAGCGTGTCGCTGCGTGTCCTCACCAACCCCGATCTGGCGCAGCGGGTGATGCGTGGCGGTGTGCTGAGGCTGCTGTTGCTGACGGCGCGCCCGCCGGCCAAGCCGGTGGCGCGTTCGCTGGACAACGCGGCCCGGCTGGCCGTCGTCGCCGCCGGCGGCGACCTCGACGACCTCGCCGCCGAGGCGACCACGGCGGCGGTGGCATGGGTGCTCGATGACCACGCGTTGCCCTGGGACCGGGCGGCGTTCGAGGTGATCGCGCGCGACGTGCGGGCCCGCGGTGGGTCGATCGCGACCGATGCGCTGGCGGCGGCGGCCGACGTCCTCGCCGCCGCCGGTCGGGTCGAGCGGCTGCTCGATCGGCTGTCGGCGTCGGCCGCCGCCGCGACCGCCGCCGACGCCGCCGACCATCTCGCCCGGCTGACACGACCCGGGTTCGTCGTTCGGGCCGGCGCTCGCCGGCTCCCCGACCTGCACCGCTACGTGCGGGGCATCGAACATCGGCTGGAACGCGTGAGCGAGGATCTTGGCAAGGACCGCCGCCGCATCGCCGAGATCCAACCGCTCGAGGAGCGTCTGGCCCGGCACCTCGCCCGCACCGGTCACGCCGCCGAATCGAACCCCGGCACCGACGAGCTCCAGTGGATGCTGGAGGAGCTGCGGGCCCAGACCTTCGCCCAAGCGCTCGGCCCCCACCGCAGCATCAGCCCCCGCCGCATCTCCCAAGCCCTCGACGCCCTGTAACACATGGGGTCAGACCCCATGTGTTACAGGGCGTTGGGGCGGTCACGTCTTGCGGAGCCAGGACTCGGCGTGGCGGATGCGGCG
>JBKEAH010000148.1:0-5419 GCA_047972065.1 Desertimonas sp. | reverse complement strand
GAACTCAACCTGCACCACGCCGGAGCGTTCGACCTGCTCCGCCAGATCCGCATCGTCCCTGACCACACCGGCACCATCGACGCCGACGAGCTCATCCGCCGCATCGACCACACCCACCCCTACGGCCCGTACGCGATCGACCGGCTCCCCCGCCTGCGTCGCATCGCCGTCGCCGCGCAACACCTCGGCCGACAGGTGGTGTGGGGATGAAAGCCGCCGACGTCATGGACAGCGTCGTCGCCCGCCTCATCGAGGGCATCGAAGCCGGCGCCGGCACCTGGTCGATGCCGTGGCGCACCCTCACCGGCAGCATCTGGCCCACCAACGCCGCCACCACCAACGCCTACCGCGGCGGAAACGTCCTCGTCCTCTACCTCACCGCCACCGACCGGGCCTACCCCACCGGACGGTGGGCCACCTACAAGCAGTGGCACAGCCTCGGCGCACAGGTGCGCCGCGGGGAACGAGCCACCCAAGCCATCAAGTGGGTCGAAGCCAAGCCCAACACCGACGATCCCAACCAACCGGCCGAGGGCGACGCCAAGCCCCGCCGCCGACTCATCCCGGTCGCCTTCTCGTTGTTCAACGCCGCCCAGGTCGACAACGACCCCCACCACGACCACGACGAGGCGCTGCCCGTCCTCGAACGCGACGGCCGCGCCGAAGCGTTCTTCGCAGCGATCCCCGCCCGCATCGCCTGGGC
The DNA here is from genome assembly GCA_047972065.1 of Desertimonas sp. Lineage (GTDB taxonomy): Bacteria > Actinomycetota > Acidimicrobiia > Acidimicrobiales > Ilumatobacteraceae > JALZMG01. Next base: position 4,716 of record JBKEAH010000148.1, on the reverse strand, counting down.
CAGCGGAAACCCCTGCTACCAGCCGACCTACGACCGCATCGTGATGCCCGCGTTCGACGCGTTCAACACCGCCACCGACGCCTACGCCACCCTCGCCCACGAACTCGGCCACTGGACCGGCCACCCCAGCCGCCTCGCCCGCGACCTCACCGGCCGGTTCGGCACCGACGCCTACGCCGCTGAAGAACTCGTCGCCGAACTCTCCGCAGCGTTCATCTGCGCCCTCGTCGGGATCGACACCGTCGCCCGCACCGACCACACCAGCTACCTCGCCCACTGGTGCCGCATCCTGCGCGAACGACCCGCCCACCTGTGGCACGTCGCCAGCCGAGCACAAGCCGCCACCGACTACCTCGCCGCCCACTACGCCGACCCCACCAGCCCAGCCGTCGCGGTCGCCGCATGAACCTCACCATCCGCAACCGGGCCGGCCTCCACCACTGCGCCGAGGCCACCGCCGCCGGAGTCGTCGCCGCGTCACTCCGAGCCGGTCGACCCGTCGCCGTCCGCGACCCCGACTCGCCCACCTGGTGGGCGATCACCCGCAACGGCGACAACGCCATCGCCACAGCACTCAACCCGTCGCTGTTCAACAACGCCCCGCCCACCTGGGCCAACCGACTCGCCGCCGCCGCGGCCCGACTCATCTGACCCCTCCAACCCACCAACAGCAACGACAGAAAGACACCGACCATGAACACCACGACCAACACCGCCGACCTGCCGCTCGACGTCATCGACCCCGACCCCGCCAACCAGGCCCGACCGGTCGACGACGCGTTCGCCGCGTCCATCGCCGCCCACGGCGTGCTGCAACCGATCCTCGTCACCCCCACCGCCGACGACCGCTACCGCATCGTCGCCGGCGAACGCCGCTACCGCGCCGCCAAAGCGGCCGGGCACACCACCATCCCCGCCGTCATCCGTGACACCGGTACCGACACCGACGCCGGGGTGTGGCAAGCCGTCGAGAACCTGGCCCGCGCCGACCTCACCCCAAGCCAGGAAGCCCTCGCCGTCGCCCGGATCATGAGCGAAGGCATGAAGCAGAAGGCGCTCGCCGCCGCCCTCAACCGGCCGCTCAGCTGGGTCCGTGCCCGCCTCGCCCTCGCCGGGCTCCCCACCAACGTGCAGCAGGCGATCGACCTCGGACGATTCGAGATCTCCGACGCCCTCACCTTCGCCAAGTACACGGACCGACCCGAAGTGATCGACGCCGTGCTCGACGCCCACTACGTCAACGACGTCGAATGGGAACTCGAGCGGATCAACCGGCGCTACGACCAAGCGCAAGCGATCCTCACCGTGGTCGAGGACCTGACCGGTCGCGGCATCACCGCCTACCCCGGTCAGCTCCCCGACGACGTGACCGCCAAGCCCCTCGACCACCTGGCCGGCATCGACCCGGCCGCCCACGAGACCGAGCCCTGCCACATCGCCGTCGTCAAAGCTGACCGCTGGGGAGACGGCGACGTGCAGATCGTCGCCTACTGCACCGACCACCGCCGCCACCACACCAAAGGCGACAGCACGCTCACCGTGACCAAGCCCGTCACCGCCCGCAGCCCCGAACGCCAGGCCGAACTCGACGAACAGAAGGCCCAGCGTGCCGCCAAAGCCCACCGCGACGCCTTCGCCCGCGACGCCATCAGCGGCCGCATCCGAGCCAAAGACCTCACCGCCGTCGTGTTGCCGGTGCTGCTCGCAACCGCCGGACAGACCGAACTCACCGACGCCGCCAAGCTGCTCGCCGTCACCGAACCCGACACCAGCCCACACGGCCACAAGGACTGGGCCGGACCGTTCCGCACCTGGGCCACCGAGTCCACCGCCAACCTACAACGCGCCTTCCTCGCCATCGCCTACGTCGAAGCCGCCCGCACCAGCTGGTACCCCGACGCCAGCGCCGCTGTCGCTACGTGGCTCGACCAGCTCGGCTACGAACCTCCGGCGGACTGATCCGGAACGTGCGATCGGGACGGTGGGCTTCGATGGCCCACCGTCCCGACCAACCGCTGACCGGCTACAGACGCGTGGGCGGGCGGCTCTCCGGCGTCACGAGCCCTGCCGCCAGGTCACCAATCGCCGCAGAGACGATCGACCGCAGGCGACGCACCTCCGCTTCAAGCTCCGCCACGCGACGTTCCAGCCGCTCGCGTTCAGCACCGGCCGCCATCTGCGCCGTCATCGCATCAACCGACAGACCCTCATCGACGGATTCAACCGGCGGCGGAGCGTGGCGGCGATCAACACCGAGCTGGCGGCGGAGCTCGGCCACCTTGCGGCGGCCGAGCTCCCGGACAGCCGGGTCCATCGGAGACGCTGGCGGGCGGAAGCGTTCCTCCCCAGCAGTCATCACCCTGACCGTAGTGATCTCGCCCGACGTGCGCTGGCCGAGGTTCGCAAGTCGGTCAAGTCAGCCAGCGCAGCGCAGCGCTGTGCAGCCGGGACCGCTGCTCGGCGTCGAGATCGCCGGTGAGCGCAGCAACCGCCGCTTGGATCCGGTCGGCTGCCACCGGGTCGAGCAGCCGCGGTGACAACCATCGGGCGAGATGGTTCACGATGTCGACGGCGTCATGGGCACGGCCATCGTCGGCCGGGCGCAGCTCAGGCCCGAACGGTTCCCGCATCGCGGGCGCGCACACCCCACCATCTCTCGCTACTGCTGTTGTCTCTGCCGCCGCTGCCACCCAGGTCCACCTCCCGTTCGCTGCCGCCAACAGGAGTGCTACCTGGTCGCGCCTACCACCCCCTACCAGGCGCCCTGCAGGCCGCACGGTAGGGATGTGGCGACGGCGTCGACCTTGTCGTTAGTGCGTTCGAGAACGCGGTGCTACCACCAGCGGATTGGTCCCATGCCCCGCAGTGTCGCACGGAACTTTGACCAGCACAGCGGTGTGAACCTACGCCGACACCCGACCGGCATGCCCCGCACGTTCGGCCAGACCCCCCGCTGGGCGGCACGCAGCGAACGCTGCCAGCTCGCGGGCCTCGGCCCGCACCTTCGCTACCGCCCGCTCCCACCAAAAACCCTGGTGTGGGACGATCTCGCTGACGTCCCAGCCCGTCGCTTGCGCCGCATAGATCGCAGCCCGATCAGGATCGACGTCGATATCCGCAACAGCACGACGTGCCGCGGTCCAGAACTCGACGCCGTCACTCCACACGCCCGCCCGCAACCTGATGCGATCGTCGCGACGCTCCAGCAGATTGAGCCCGTTGCGATGCCGCGACAGCACGTTCCACAAGCGGGTCGACCCGGCCGGCTCCCCAGGCCAGAGCGCCTCGGCCGCCTGCTCGACCGGCAACTCACCGCCGGCCAACGCGACGGCGGCGAGCAGCGCGGCCTCGCGCCCAGACGACACCACCACCAACTCGCCCGCCGGGTCGATCACCAGCGACGAAGCCGGACCGAACACACGCACCTGCCACGCACCCTCGCCACCGCTGGCACCGGGCCCGGCAGTCAGCAGTCGGACGGTCTCGAGCGCGGCCGGCTCACCCAGCCGACCCAGATCTGCCCGCTCCGCCGCTCCCCGATACAGCTCGCCGGCAAGCTGCACATCGCCGGCCATCGCCGCTGCGTGCGCACCAACCAGCAGCAGACGTGGCCACACCGCCGGCTCACTACCGGCCAGCACCGCGTCAAGGTCGCCGCTGATGCCCCGCCGGGCGTCGAGCACGAACCGTGCGGTCGACACCTCCGAGCCATCGGGATCGATCTCGGCCGCCTCAGCGAGATAGCGCTCGGCCAGCTCAAGCTCACCGCAGGCCCCCAGCTCGATCGACAGACGCGACGCGAACCACGGCACCGAGGCGTGAACGACACGAACCTGACGCATCGCCTGATCGGCCGCCTGTGTCCCCGTCGCGGTGTCACGGCGCCGCAGCGCAATGATCGCCCGACCCCAGTCCGCCCACGCCCGCAGCGTGGCATTGAACGCGCCGAGCCGGGCCACCACGGCAAAATGCGTCTCGGCGTCCACGAGTTCCCCGCCCCACAGTGCCGCCGATCCACGCAGCAACCGCACGCGACCGACCAGCGCGTCATCGACCGGACATGCGAGCACCTCGTCAACCGCCTGACCGGCCTCCAGGAAGCGACCTGTCGGCAGCAAGACCTCCTGAACCCGTTCACACACGACCCGCGTGACGTTGTCGCGTGACCCGAGACGGTCCCACAGGCGACAAGCCAGCTGGTAGCGAAGATCGGCCTCATGCCACCGCTTCCGGAGCGCATCGCAACTCGCAAGCACTTGCATCGCCAGTGCGCTGCACGCCAGATCAAGATCCGATGAACTGGGTTGGGCCGTGGCGGCGACAGATGAGGCCAACGCCTCACTCCAGTCGTGATCGAGCTGCACGCCGCCGACGAACGCCGCCGTCCACACCCGCGCCCACCGCCCCCGAGGACCCAAATCGTCAGCCAGCAAATCATTGGCGCGTTCCAGATCACCACGAACGAGGTCGTAACGGCCCAGCACCTGATGGCAGCGCGCCCTCAGCAGCAACAGATCAGCATCGTCTTCGACCTCGCCGCCCCGGGTAGCCAGCTCACCCAGCAGCCGCTCCGGTGCCCTCGGAGGTTCCCACGGCGGCGGTTCCACCACAACCGACATAGGCGCACAGTAGACGCCCGACCGGTCAAGCGCTCATCCGTCGAGCGCGCGGGCGACGCGGCAACTCACACACCCGGTGGAGAGAGTGAACCGCCTT
>JBKEAH010000145.1:0-2370 GCA_047972065.1 Desertimonas sp. | reverse complement strand
GACCGAGTCGCTGCGCAAGCTCGACCGCGACGAGGTCGAGCTGTCGTTCGTGCATCGCGCGGTCGGCGGGATCACCGAGAACGACATCACGCTGGCCGAAGCGACCAACGCGACGATCATCGGGTTCAACGTGCGTCCGGACGGCAAGGCGCGCAAGGCCGCTGAGCAGGCAGGAGTCGAGATTCGGACCTACGAGATCATCTACCAGTTGCTCGAGGACATCGAGCAGGCGATGGTCGGCATGCTCGAGCCCGAGTTCGAAGAGGTCGTCACCGGTGAGGCCGAGGTGCGCGAGGTGTTCCGCGTGCCACGGATCGGCGCGATCGCGGGCTGCTCCGTGCGCTCCGGGGTCATCACCCGCGGCTCGAAGGTCCGCTTCCTGCGCGACGGGGCGATCATCTGGAAGGGCACCATCAGCTCGCTCAAGCGGTTCAAGGACGACGCCACCGAGGTGCGCGCCGGCTTCGAGTGCGGCATCGGGCTGTCGGACTTCCAGGACCTCAAGCCCGGCGACGTCATCGAGACCTTCGACGAGGTCGAGGTCGCCCGCACCTGACGACACCCATCCGAGTGTTGGACGCCGAGCGAGTGTTCAACGCGCCGCTCGTCCCGTACTGTGCGGCCCATGCATGCCACCCTTCTGCGGCGCTCGCTCATCCCCGTTGCGGTCGCGCTGGCCATCGGCGCCGGAAGTGTCGTCGGCGCGACGACTCCGCCGGATGAGTCGGCCGCCGTCCCCGACCCGGAGGTGGCCGCCGCCGTCGCCGTGTTCGACCAACGGATGGTCGCCGCCGGCCACGCCGACCTCGGGCCAGCGGCGGACGTGATGGTCGGCGAGGGGGGGTACGACCCGGAGTGGTACGAGGGCTGCTCACCGGAGATGGCCAGCGCGCTGACGACGATGAACGACCTCGCCGGCATCCTCGCTCCCGGCACGGCGCAATCCCACGAGTACGGGCCGGCCACCGACCCGGGTGCGGTGACCACCACGACCGACCTCTTCGACCTCTTCGGCAACCAACAAGCCGTCAGCGCGATGGCGGTCCGCCTGGCGCCCAAGGACGTCCAACGGGTCGACGACATGGTCGGCCTGATGGGCACGCCCGAGTTCGCCACCTGCTTCGAGCAGGTGATGGTGCGGGCCAGCGTCGGCGATCTCGGGCTCGATGAGATGACCGACTTCACGATGCCCGAGATGCCGAGCCTCACGCTGCCCGAGATGCCCGTCTTGACGATGCCGGATCTGTCGATCCCCGGGATGCCGGACTTCACGATGCCGGAGATGCCGGACTTCACGATGCCGGAGCTGCCGGTGGACCCGCAGGTCGTGATCACCTCGACCGGTGATGTCGGCGTCGGCGAGCGCAGCGCCCGGTTCGGCTTCGAGATCTCGGTGGACCTCCTCGGTGCGTTCGAGGTATGGACCGACACCGTGCTCGTGCGTCAGGGCGATGTGCTGATCACCGTGTCGAACAGCCGGACGTCGGTGACCGGCGACCCGACCGGTGCCGCCCCCGAGCCGATGGACGTCGACATCGTGGCCGAGGCGGCCGCCATCGTCGAGGCGCTCTGACACGCTCGCAGCTCAGCCGCTACCCGCCTGGTTGCGTCTGGCTCCGGGCGCGGGGTGGAACGAGGCGGGCGCCCGGCGTCGGCTCGCCCGGCGCCACGCTGGCGTTCACACCCAGCAACGACCTCGAAGGGCCGCCGGCGGGGCCGACGCTCGACCTGGTCGTCGCCGACACCGTCATCGAGGCCGATGAGTTCGAGTGGTCGACCGGGTCGATCGTGCTGTCGCCATCGCTCGTGCCCGACGGCTGGCTCGATCACACCGACCAGGCTCGGGCGAGCATCATCGTCACCGGTCCGTCGGGCCGGCCGCTGGCGGAGGTGGTCAGCGCGGCTGAGTACCCCGAGGCGTTCGCGCCCTGGGATCGCGCCGACTATGACATGGTGGCGACGCTGCGGGCGATCGTGCTGGCGGTCGGGGTGCCGGTGCTCGGGCTCGGCCTGCTCGGGTTCGCGGTCGCCGCGATCGACCGGGCGATGCAGCGCCGCCGGGAGGCGGTCGCGCTCCAGTTGGTCGGGGTGCCCGGGGCGGTCTTGCGACGGGTGCAGTGGATCGAGTCGGCGGTGGCCGCGCTGACCGTGCTGGCCGCCAACCCGCGCATCGCCCCGGACACCATCCGTCGCGAGTGAGGGCGGTGTCAGTCGGAGGTCGAACCGTCGTTCGTCCACGGCGCGGATTCTCGCCGTTCCGGTGGGGGCGTTGTCGAAGGCTGCGGCCATGCGCCCCGCCCGCATCCGTCACACGTTCGCCGCCGCGCTCGTCGCCGGCGCAACTGCCATCACCTCTGGGTCGGTCGTCGC
>JBKEAH010000110.1:0-18675 GCA_047972065.1 Desertimonas sp. | reverse complement strand
GGGTGAGGATCAACCGATCCTGGATCTGTTGGCCTCGGTGAACACGCCGACGGCGACCGATGATGAGATCGCGGCGGCCAACGAGCAGATCGCTCATGTGCTGGCCGAGGACATCTCCACCCTCGTGGTGGCCTGCAACGTCGTCTGGTCGATGATCCACGCCGACAACGTCGTCGACGTCGATCCCCGCACTCTGCTGATGAACATGCGGGTCGTCGGAGTCGCCCAGGACTGAGTCCCTGGCGCCCGAACCCTCGGCACGGATTGGTGTAAGTCATGGCCTGGATCGCGCTGAAGCGCATCGGACAAGGTGTCCTCCAGTTGATCGCGGTCGTGTTCTTGATCTTCGTGCTGATCTCTGCCTCGCCCGGCGACCCGGCCGCCCGGGTCGCCGGCGAGGCGGCCACCGCCGAACAGATCGCCGAGGTGCGCGAGGAGATGGGCTTGAACCGCTCCATCCTCGTGCAGTTCGGCGAGTGGATGGGCGACGCCGCATCCGGTGATCTCGGGGCGTCGCTGGTTACCAACGAGAGCATCGACGCCATCATCGGGCGGACCTTCGCCCCGACGCTGTCGATGCTCGTGGTCTCGATGGCGATCACGCTGGTGGTCGGTGGTCTCGGCGGGATGCTCGCCGCCATCCGGCCCGGCGGTGTCGTCGATCGAGCGGTGGTCGCCTCGACCAGCATCGCCGTGGCTATCCCCGGCTTCTTCCTCGGGTTGGTGCTCGTGAAGTGGTTCGCCGTCGATCTCGGCTGGTTCCCCGCCGTCGGCTACAAGCCGTTCCTCGACAGCCCGACCACATGGCTCCATCACATCTTCCTCCCCTCGGTCGCCTTGTCGACGGTGACGGCGGCCGAGGTGACCCGCCAGCTGCGCGGCTCGCTCACCGATGTGCTGCAGTCCGAGTACATCGTGTCGGCGCGGGCGCGTGGTGTGCCCCGTCGGTCGCTGATCGTGCGGCACGGACTGAAGAACGCGGTGCTCCCCGTGCTCACCATCCTCGGCGTCCGGGTGTCGCAGTTGATCGGCGGGACCGTGGTCATCGAGACGGTCTTCAACATCGACGGCATGGGCCGGACGCTGGTCAACGCCGCCATCACGGCGGACATCGACGTCGTGCTCGGCGTGACGGTGGTGGCCACGGTCGCCGTGATCATCACCAACCTTGCCATCGAGCTCATCCAACCACTGCTCAACCCGCGGCTGCGGGCGAGGTGATTCCGATGTCCGACGAGATTCACGACGACCTCGCCGTCGCCGCGCTGGATGACGACGGCGAACCAGATGCCTCGCTGGAGAGCGATCTCCACGAGGCTGGGATCGTCAGTGTCCAGTCGCCCTGGCGGCGTTACCTGCGCACCTTTGTGCGCAATCGCCTCGCGCTGGCGGGTGCCTGCTTCCTGCTGCTGCTGGTCGTCGTGGCCGTGTTCGCCGGGCCGCTGGCTCCCTACGACCCGAACAAGCAGGACCTGATGTCGAGCTTGTTGACCCCGTCGGCCGACCACCCCTTCGGCACCGACCTCTTCGGACGCGATGCGTTCAGCCGTGCCATCTACGGGACCCGGATCTCACTGCTCGCCGGGTTGGAGGCGGTCAGCATCGCCGTCGTGCTCGGCACCGTCTTGGGCCTCATCGCCGGCTACCGCGGCGGGTGGGCCGACTCCGGGCTGTCCTTCCTGGCCAACACCATCCTCGGTGTGCCCGGCCTGGTGCTGGCGATCGCCGTCGTCGGTTCGCTCGGCCCCGGGTTGACCAACGCGATGTTCGCGCTCGGGCTGATCTTCATGCCCCGCTTCTTCCGGCTCGTGCGCAGCTCGACCCGGAGCATCCGAGAGGAGCCCTTCGTGGTCGCATCGGTGAGTATCGGGTGTTCGGTTCCTCGTCTCCTGTTCACCCACATCCTCCCCAACGCGTTGCCGCCGCTGCTGGTCGACATCAGCCTGGTGTTTGGCACGTCGATCCTCGCCGAGGCGGCGCTCAGCTACCTCGGCCTCGGGGTGCAACCGCCGACGGCGAGTTGGGGTTCGATGCTGTCGGAGGCCTCGAATCGTCTCGATCAGGCCTACCTGTTGTGGTTCCCGGGGTTGCTGTTGATCCTGACCGTGCTCGCCCTTGCCTACGTGGCCGATGGACTACGAGATGCGCTGGGCGCCCGGAGGCGGTCATGACGAGCGAGCACCACGAGTCCACCGCAGCCGACGCCGGGGAGTCGGTGACACCGATCCTCGACGTCACCGACTTGGAGGTGAGCTACCGGATCAACGGCGAATGGTGTCCGGTGGTGCGGTCGGCGTCGCTCACCGTGGGCCCCAACGAGGTGGTCGGTCTGGTCGGCGAGTCCGGTTCGGGCAAGTCGGTCACGGCGATGGCGTGCATCGGCATGACGCCGCACCTCGGCGGTCGCATCACCGGAGGCGAGATCGTCTTCGATGGGAGCGATGTCACCGCACTCAACGAGAAGGGGTGGGCACAGTTGCGCGGCCGGGTGGTCAGCGCCATCTTCCAGCAGCCGACCCGCACGCTCAACCCGGCGTTCACCATCGGCCAGCAGATCGCCGAGACCGCCCGGCTCCAGCTCGGCTGCTCGAAGTCGGAGGCCTGGGACCGGGCCGTCGACGTGCTCGAACGGGTACACATCACACGCCCGGCCGAACGGGCGAGGCAGTACCCCCACGAGTTCAGCGGCGGGATGTGCCAACGGGTGGCGATCGCCATGGCGATGGTCGGCGAGCCGCGGCTGATCATCGCCGACGAACCGACCACCGCGCTCGACCCGACCGTCCAGCGCCGCGTCCTTGAGCTGCTGCTCGAGGTTCAGCAGCAGACCGGCGTCGGGATCCTGCTGATCACTCACGATCTTGGGATCGTCGCCCAGACGTGTCAACGGGTGGCCGTGATGTACGCGGGCACGGTGGTCGAACGTCAGAGCGTGGAGGACATCTTCGTGCGACCGCAGCACCCCTACACCTCGGGGCTCGTCGAGTCGATCCCGCACCGGGGTACGGTCAGCGGTCGGCTTGGGACGATCCCCGGCCACGTCGTGCCACCCGATGTCGAGCTGCCCGGTTGCCGGTTCGAGCCACGCTGTCCGCACGCCACCGAGCGGTGCCTCGACGGTGCGCCCCCGGTGATACCCGTCGGCATCGGCATGACCCGCTGCGTACGTCATGCCGAACTGAGCTTGGCCGGGGTGGCGGAGCGATGAGCCTGCTGGAGGTCCGTGGACTGGTCAAGCGGTTCGTCGGTCCGCGTCAGGGTCTGCGGCGGGGCGCGCCGACGACGGTGGTCGACGATGTGTCGTTCGATGTCGAGCGTGGCCGGACGGTCGCGCTGGTGGGGGAGTCCGGCGCCGGCAAGTCGACGACCGCGCTGCTCGTGCTCCGACTGCTCGAAGCCGATGGTGGCAGCGTCGTCCTCGATGGAACGGATGTGCGGGGACTCGATCCGAAGGCGCTGCGACAGTTCCGCCAGAAGATGCAGATCGTCTTCCAGGACCCCCACAGCTCGCTCGACCCGCGGGTGCCCATCGGCCGGTCGATCGCCGAGCCGCTTCAGGTCCTGATGTCGATGAACCGGTCCGATCGCGAGCAACGTGCGCTGCGGATGCTCAACCGGGTGTCCCTCCGCCGGGGGCTCGCCGAGCGCTTTCCGCACGAGCTGTCCGGCGGGCAGCTCCAGCGCATCGCGATCGCCCGGGCGTTGACGGTCAGCCCTGAGCTGATCGTCTGCGATGAGGCGGTGTCGGCGCTCGACGTCTCGGTGCGCGCCCAGGTGCTGAACCTGCTGATGGACATTCAGGAAGAGGACGGGGTGTCCTACCTGTTCGTCGCCCACGATCTGGCGATCGTGGAGAACATCGCCCACGACGTCATCGTGATGCAGAACGGCCGCATCGTGGAGTCGGGCGACACGGCGCACGTCTTCGGTGACCCCAGCGAGACGTACACGCGTGAGCTGCTCGAGGCGATCCCCGAAGCCGACCCCCGACTCCGAACCTGGGGTGCGGCGTCAGCCGCGTCCGCCGACGAGGCCGACGGCTGACCGTCGGCCGGCCTCCTCATCGCGTGGCGGCCCCCTGCGCTAGAGGGTTTCGGCGGCGCCGAGCAGCGCTGAGCTGACCACGCTGTCCATCGGGCCGCCCGTCATCAGCGACAGTCGGGCGTTCGGTACCTGGTTGGGTGAGGTGCCACGGATCTGTCGAACCGCTTCGGGGAGCAGCGACATGCCGTGGATGAACCCGTTGGCGAGATTGCCACCAGCGGTGTTGATCGGCAGCCGGCCCGAGGGAGCGATGAGGTTCTCGAACCTCAGCACCTCGGCCACGTTCTCGTAGCTGCAGAACCCGTGCTCGATCAGCGCCGGCACCGCAGGCCCCGTGAAGTTCTCGTAGAGCTGCACCACGTCGACGTCTTGGGGTCCGTACCCGGACTCCTGCCAGAGGCGGCGGGCGATCGGGGTGAACCCGGCACTGGTGTAGGGCCGCCTGGCTTCCTCGACGGCGCCCCATGTCGAGCTGGCGCCCATCGGGGACGACAGCACGAACGCCGGCTGCTGGCGCAGATCCTTGGCTCGTTCCGCCGATACCAGCACCACCGCCGCCGAGCCGTCGCTCTCGCGCGAGCAGTCAAAGAGCCGCAACGGGTCCGACACCGGCCGGGCGTCGTCGTAGGTCTCGTCGTCGAAGTCGGTCCCGTAGCCCATCGCGTCGGGGTTGCGCTGGGCATGGAAGTACGACGCCCTGGCCAAGGCGCGCAGCGCCGAGCGAGGAACGCCGTCCACATCGAGGATTCGCGAGGTCCTCAACGCGCACGTCTGGACCGGAGCGATCAGACCGTTCACCACGTACTGAGCGGCCCGATCGTCTTGGTTGACGGCGACGTGGAGCCGCCGGCCCCATGCCTCCGCCATCGCCCGATAGACCACGACGATCTCGGCCTGCCCCGCAATGATCGCCGAGGCCGCCAGCCCGAGGGCACCCGGGATGCCGCCCCCGTGGCTCCACACGAGCGCATCGAAGCGGAGCTCCTTCGTGCCGAGAGCGGGCATCAGCCGCTGACCGTCGTTCTTCTCCGAGCCGTACGACACGAACCCGTCGACATCACGCGGGTCGATACCGGCGTCCTCGCACGCCGCGACCACGGCGCGCAAACAGAGCTTCAGCTCGCTGTCTGGGCTTGTGCCCCGCTTGTAGTGAGGTGTCTGGCCAATGCCAACGATCGCGGTGCGACCCCGGAAGGGACGGCTCACCGGTCGCCCCTCTCGATCACCCAGCGGATGCTGGCGTAGCCCTTGGCGATGGCCGAGGGCGGGTCGATCTCGCCGTGCACGCGCACGCCGATCTTCAAGCCCGCCTCGTCGCCCTTGAGGACGCCGAGCACCCGCGTCTCGTCCGTTCCGTCGATCTCGACCAGTGCCGTCACGTACGGAACCTGATCCCGACGCTCGTCGACGCCTGCGTACGCCTGGCGAGCGCGCGTCCACGCGTAGATCACCCCTACCGGGTTCACGTCGATCCAGTCGAAGTCCCAGCTCCCGCACTGTCCGCAACGCCAGTGCGCCGGCCACGTCCAACGGCCACAGCCGGCACAGCGGGGCAACCGGAATGCGCCGTCCTCGAGTGCCTGCCAGTAGCCGTCATCCGCGGCGATCCCCCCGCCGATGCGGTGCTGGAGGTAGCGGTACTGCGCTGTGTCCTCGTCCCGACCACTCATCCGAGCGTCCATGAGCGACGACTCGACAATATCGACATCAGTGTCGACCGTAGTTCCCATCCGGCGCCAGGCGCAAGCGCGCCCGAGGGCTGCGGCCGCAATGGATCGGCCAAATCTATGTGCATTAGGCTCGTAAGCTGGTCGATCAGGTGGTGAGGATGAGGACAATCGATACGGGCACGCCGCAGTTGCTCGCCAGCGTGTCCACCGAAGGCGTGGCGACGCTGACGATGAACCGTCCAGCGAGCAAGAACGCGATGACCCGCGAGATGAACGAAGCCCTCGGCCGGGTGCTCGCCGAGGTCGAGGTCGCCGACGACGTTGGTTGTGTCGTGCTGACCGGTGCCGGAGGCGCGTTCTGTTCCGGGGGCGACGTCAAGGAGATGGTCGCACAGAACAACGGCCCGCGAGAGGGCACGGTGCCCGACAAGCTGCGGCGAGGCGGCGGCTACGACTCGTTCGTTCACGCCCAACGACTCAATCAGCGAGCGATCAGCGAGCGTCTTCACTCGATGCCCAAGCCAACCGTCGCCGCCATCACGGGTGCGGCCGCGGGCGGTGGGCTGTCGGTCGCCCTGGCGTGCGACCTGCGCTACGCCGTACGCACGGCGGTGCTGACGACGGCCTTCGCCAGGGTGGGTCTCGCCGGTGACTACGGGGGCACGTGGTTCCTGTCTCGGCTGGTCGGGGCGGCCAAGGCTCGCGAGCTCTACCTGTTCGGCGAACGGCTCGGCGCGGAGGAGGCGCTGGCATTGCACCTCGTCAACGACGTGTTCGACGCCGAGACGTTCGACGCCGCGGTGACCGAGCGCGCCGTGCGGCTGGCGACCGGGCCGCGGGTCGCGTACGCCTACATGAAGGAGAACCTCAACCGCGCCATCCATGGCGAGCTCGGCGAGTGTCTCGACATGGAGGCCGCTCACCACATCCGGACCGGGCGCACGGCCGACCACCGCGAGGCGGCCCGGGCTTTCGTCGAGAAGCGGGAGCCCCGCTTCGTCGGGCGCTGACCCCGACATGGCCCCGATCGCACCGCTCGACGGCGTCCGCGTCATCGAGGTCTCGAGCTGGATGGCGGCGCCGGGTGCCGGCGCCGCGCTCGCCGATCTCGGCGCCGACGTCATCAAGGTCGAGCCGCCGACCGGCGACATCGTGCGCGGCCTGTCGCGGGCGGCCAAGGACGCGCCGCCGCTTGACCACTCCTTCCAGGCCGACAACCGCGGCAAGCGCTCCATCGCCGTCGACCTGACACGGCCCGCCGGTGTGGAGTTGGTACGACGACTCGCCGACGGCGCCGAGGTGTTCTTGTGCAACCTGCTGCCCCGTCGACAGCGTCGCTTCGGTCTCGACCCGACCACGCTCCAGGGGCGTCATCGTCGACTGGTCCACGCCACCCTCACCGGCTACGGCCTCGACGGCCCCGACGCCGGGCGGCCCGGCTTCGATGTCACCGCATTCTTCGGGCGGGGCGCGATCACTGACGCGATGACCGAGCCGGGAGGAGTGGCACCGCAACCCCGGCCCGCCCAGGGTGACCACACGGCGGCACTGGCGATGGTCGCCGCGATCCTCGCCGGGCTGCGGGTGGCCGAACGGACCGGAGACGGCCCGGTGGTCGATGTCAACCTGATGGCCACCGCGGCGTGGACGATGACGACGGACCTCGCCCCCACACTCGTCGATGGCCGCGAGGTGACCAGACGCGATCGATCCCATCTGATCGCGCCGCTGGCGAATCGGTTCCGCTGTGCCGATGATCGCTGGATCATCCTCAACATGCCCGAGCAGCGGTGGTGGTCACCGTTCTGCACCGTGATCGGCCGCCCCGACCTCATCGATGATCCGCGCTTCAGCACGGCCAAAGGCCGCTACGACAACATGCCGGAAGCGATCGCCGCGCTCGACGCCGCCTTCGCCCGGCACACCCTGTCCGAATGGGGCCGACGCTTCGATCAAGCGGGTCTGATCTGGGGGCCAGCCTCGTCGATCCGCGACCTGGCGTCCGATGCCCAGGCCGAGGCATCCGGGATGTTCCCCACCGTCGAGCACCCCGCCGGTTCGTTCCGCACGGTAGGCGTTCCGATGCGGCTCTCAAGCGTCGACATCGGCCCACGCGGGCCAGCTCCGGGGATCGGCGAGCACACGCGCGAGATCCTGTCGGAACTTGGGCTCTCCACCGCAGAGGCCGACGCGCTGATCGCTAACGGCGACGTCGGTCCCGCTTGAAGACCCCGCCACAGGTCCGGACGCCCTCCCCTGGGGACGACGTTGAACCCCGCCGGGTTCTCGCCACGGTCATGAGCGTCGTGGCCGTGTTCACGTCGTCGTCGACGATCGTTGCCTCGTCGCTGCCGACCCTGGCCGACGACCTCGAGAGCACGGAGTCGATGCTCGGTTGGTCGGTCACCGGGCTGTTCCTGACCGCCGCGGTCGGTACCCCGGTGCTCGGTCGCCTGGGCGACGTGGTCGGTCACCGCCGGTTGTTCCTGGCGGGCACCACCGTGTTGAGCGGTGGCACCTTCCTGTGCGCGCTGGCGCCCAACGCGTTGTGGTTCGTCGCGGCGCGGATGGTCGTCGGGGTCGGGCTGGCCGCCGCCCAGCCGATGGCGACGAGTCTGATCCTCGCGGCCTACCCGGTGGCCCAGCGGGCACGAGCGATGGGCTGGTTCCAGATGGTCATCACCGGCGCCCCCGTCCTCGGACTGGCGATCGGCGGACCGGTGATCGACGCCTTCGGGTGGCGACCGGTATTCGTCGTCCTCGCCGGCTGGTCGGTGGCGGCGCTGATCGGTGCGTGGCGGGGACTGCCGACGCAAGCGATGTTCGAGCCGCGAACCAGCATCGACTGGCGCGGCGCCGCCGCCTTGGCGATGGCGATCATCGGGCTGCTGGTCGCCGTGCAACGCGGCGCCGCCCATGGCCCCACCGACGCCGCGGCGATCGGGGCGCTCGGCGGAGCGATCGTCGCAAGCGTGCTGTTCGTCCGGGCCGAGCGAGCGGCGCCGGAACCGATCGTCGACCTGGTGTACCTTCGGCGGCCCGACTTCGGCGGTGCGCTCGTCGCGCAGTGGACGGCGCAGTTCGCCTACACCGGTGCGTTCTTGATCACGCCGCTCGTGCTCGATGACCTGTTCGGCCTCTCGATCACCGCGGTCGCGCTGGTGCTGTTGACCCGTCCGTTCGCCGTCTTCGCCTCCGCGCCGGTCGGGGGCTGGCTACCGGGCCGCATCGGCGAATCGACCACGATCGCCTTGGGGGCGGTGACGCTCGCCGGCGCGATGGGGCTGGCGATCGTCGCCGTGCTCCGGGACGACCTCGTGATCGTCGTGGTCAGCCTCGTGCTCTCCGGCGCGGCGATGGGGATGTCCAACCCGTCGATCACCACCGCCGTCGCCGGAGCGGTCGCGGCCCCCGATCTCGGGATCGCTGCGGGCATGCAGAACACCGCCAGCAACGTTGCCGCGCTCACCGGCATCCAGGTGATGTTCGCGACGCTCGGCGACGGGCGCTCGTCGGAGGACTTCGCTCGGGTGTTCGCCGTGGCGATGGTCGCGGCGTTGCTCGGCGTGGTCGGCGCATGGTCGGTCCGAGGCGGCCGTCGGCGGGCCTGACGCTCGGCGCCCCGGCCGGGAGGGGGTTGACGGCCGAGTCTCGAAAAAATAGACTAATGACATTCGGATCGATACGGATATCGATCGGGTGTGACCGCCAGACGGGCGGCGCACCGAGGGGGTTCCAACACATGTCCAGCGACACGATCACTCGTGGCGACGGGGTGGTCACCTGCCCGTTCGACCACCACTCCGCCGACTTCTCGCAGAACTTCCGCGACATCTACGACGACGTCCGCTCCGCCGCGCCGCTGGTGTGGTCCGATGCCCACGGCGGGTACTGGATCGCCACCACCTTCGAGATGGTGCGCCGGCTGGCCCGCGACTCGGAGGGATTCACCGTCTCCCGCAGCGAGGAGCGCGTCGGGGGCATTCTCATCCCGGCGCCTCCCGGCGCTGAGACGCGACCCCGTTTCGTGCCCGGTGAGGCCGATGGGGAAGAGCACGACGCCTACCGTCTCGCCCTCAACCCCCACTTCTCCAGAGCTCGGATCGCCGAGTTGCAACCGATGATCGAACGCCACGTCACCCAGGCGTTCGACCGCGTGGTCTCCATGGGGGACTTCGACGTCGCCTACGACTTGGTGGCGCCGATCCTGTCCGGCATCGCCTGCGAGATCATGGGCCTGGAGGTCGAGGACCCGGCGCCGTTCTTCGACTCGCTGATGCACATGGTCGACCACGGCAGCGATGGTGCCGACGATGTGATGTCGGACTTCGATCGCTCGTGGGCCTACATCGTGGAGGTGGTGAACGAGCGCCGGGCCGAGCCGCGCGACGACGTGGTGACGGCGCTGGTGCAGTACGAGCCGAAGTTCACCGACGAGCAGATCCACATGATGATCCTCAACGTCTCCCTCGGGGCCAATGACACGACGAAGTCGCTGCTCGCGCAGGCGCTGATCTACCTCGACGAGCATCCCGACGTCCGTCATCACCTGGCCGCGCACCCCGACGCGATTCGACCGGCGGTCGACGAGTTCCTCCGGCTCCTGCCGGTCGCGATGGGTCCGTGTCGGACCGCGACCCGCGACATGGACATCGACGGGGTGAAGATCAAGAAAAACGACCGACTGATGCTGGCGTTCCCCTCGGCCAACCACGACCCGGCGAAGTACGCGAACCCGCGCCAGTTCGATCTCGATCGCGGGTCCGCTCAGCACCTCGGGATGGGGGTGGGCTCGCATTTCTGCCTCGGCGCCTGGCTGGCCAAGGCGATCTCGGCCACGACCATCCGCCAGCTGCTGACGCGATGCCCGAACTTCAGCGTCGACACCGACGATGTCGAGATCGGGAGCAATCGCTCGAGCCTGACCGCGCTCGAGCGGACCCCCGCCCACGTTGGACAAGGAGCTGCCTGATGAAGATCGTGATCGACCGAGAGTTGTGCGCCGGGCACGGCCGATGTGTGGAGCTGCTTCCCGACGTCTTCGAGCTCGACGAGGACGGCTTCAGCCGCCTTCGTGACGGCGCAGCCGATCCCGAGCGCGGCGCGCTCGAGCGGGTGGCCGCGCTCTGCCCGGAGCTGGCGATCTCCTACACGGACTGACGCCGACCGGCGGCCGGCCCGGCCGCGACGACTCACATGGGGGAACCGATGGGAACACCACGAAGGACAGCGCTCACGCGCACCACGCTCGCCGTCACCTCGGCGCTGGTCGTCGCCGCGTGCGGTGGCGGCGGCGGCGAGGCCGCCGGGGCATCGGGCCGGCTCAGCCCGGCCGTTGCCGAGCGCGCCGCGACCACGCCGACCACCGCGCCCGGTGACGATGCCGAGCTGCCACCCGACAGCGAGCTGGACCTCGACGCGACGCTCACCATCTCGACCGACGGGTTTCCGGAGAACCTCGATCCTCACCGCGAGCCAACGCAGGGGTCGACGCCGTTCTGGACGCCGGCGTATGACTCGCTGACCGACATCGCGGTCACCGGCGAGGTCCGCCCCCGGCTGGCGACCGAATGGGCCTACAGCGACGACGGGCTGCAGCTGGTGTTCACCATTCGCGAGGGTGTCGAGTTCCACGACGGCACGCCGCTGGACGCACAGGCCGTGAAGATCAGCCTCGACCGTGCCCGCACGCTCGAGGACGGCACGATGAAGAACCTCCTCGCGACGATCACCGACGTCGCGGTCACCGGGCCGTCGGAGGTGACGCTGACGACCAGCGAGTACGACGCGTCGCTGCCCTCGGTACTCGGCACGGCAGCCGGCGCGATGCTGAATCCGACGGCGATCGAAGCCGGTTTCGACTTCACGACCCGCAGCGACGGAACCGGGGCGTATGTGGTCACCGACTTCGTGCCCCAGCAGACCGTGACCTACGAACGGGCGGACGGGCCACCGTGGGACCCGGCGACGGGCAAGGTGGCGGGGTTCACGCTCGTCTCCGTCCAGGACTATCAGGTGGCGTTGAACGCTCTGCAGTCTGGCCAGTACGACCTCGTCCGGCTGAACGGTCTTGGCAGCCAGATCGATCAGGCCGTCGGCGGCGGTGAGTTCACCCGCATCGACGTCGTCCCAAACCAGACGCTCTCGCTCTGGCTGAACATCAACGACCCTGCCCTCGCAGACCAGCGGGTGCGTCAGGCCTTCGCCTTCGCGATCGATCGCGAAGGCCTCGCCAACGCGGTGTTCGACGGTGGGTCCGAGTGCATCGCCGCCTCGCAGATGTACCCGTTCGAAGGCGATGCTCTGTACGTCGAGGGTTACGACCCCTATCACTACGATCCCGATCGGGCGCGCGCCCTGCTCGAGGAGGCCGATGCCGTCGGTACCCGGCTCACGATCACCGATATCGGCTCGACCAGTTCGGTGAACCTGGCTCAGGCGGTCCAGCCGATGCTCCAGGACGTCGGGTTCGAGATCGAGCTTCAGCGTGGCACCAACGCCACGGCGCCGGCGTTCCAGCAAGGCGAGCTGCAGGTGGCGGTCATCCCCAACGCTCAGCAGCCGCATGCCGACATCACGCTGTCGCGCTACTGGCTCAGCGGCGGGCCGTACCACCTGGCCGAAGGTGCCGACGACGAGATCCGGGCGGGCATGGAGGTGCTCGCCGACCCGGCGCTGTCGGCCGATGAGGTCGCCACGGGGTACTCGGAGATCGCCGTCGATCTCGCCGACCTGGCCGCGCTGGTGCCGGCCTGCGCGATCGCGTGGTCGATGGTCGGTCGCAACGAGGTCGTTGGCATCGACCGACGGACCGTCCTGCCGAACATGCGGGTCGTAGCCGTACTGGCTGACTGAGGCGGGGTCCTCGACGTCCCGCTGACGCCCACCGCGGGCGATTGACGGGACATCGGGTCATCCCTAAACTAATCCTGTTCGCTTACTGGCGAACCACTCGGGGGAACTGGGAGGAACTCATGGACGTGACGACTCGGGAGGACGGGGTGCCGACGTGCCCCTTCGACCACCATTCGACAGCCTTCGCGGCGAACTTCCGCGACATCTTCGACGACGTGCGCTCGGCGCCGTTGTTCTGGACCGAGGCCTACGGCGGCTATTGGGTGGCCACCACCTACGACCTCGTGCGGAAGATGGCGATCGATGCCGAGACCTTCACCGTTTCCCGCAGCCCCGAACGCGTCGGCGGGATCGCGATCCCGCCCCCGCCCGGTGCCGACACCCGGCCGCGCTTCGTGCCTGGCGAGGCCGATGGGGAGGAGCACGACCACTACCGGCTGGCGCTCAACCCCCACTTCTCCAAGGCGCGGATCAACGAGATGGCGCCGCTGATCGAACGTCACGTGACGGCCGCTGTCGACCGGGTCATCGAGATGGGGGACTTCGACGTCGCCCATGACCTGGTGGCCCCGATCCTGTCGGGCATCACGTGCGAGCACATGGGGCTCGAAGTTGACGATCCCGCCCAGTTCTTCGACTCGTTCCACGAGATGATCATCTACGGGTCGACCGGCGGTGACGAGATCGGCGACGAGTTCAAGCGCTCGTGGGCCTACGTCGAGCAGGTCGTGACCGACCGGCGTCAGGAGCCCCGCGACGACGTCATCACGGGCCTCACCCAGTGGGAGCCTGCGTTCACCGACGAGCAGATCCACATGATGATCCTCAACGTCGCGCTGGGCGCCAACGACACGACGAAGTCGCTGCTCGCCCAGGCGCTGGTGTACGTCGACGAGCATCCGGAGGTGCGCGACCGCCTGGTCGAGCACCCCGAGGAGATCCGCCCTGCGGTCGAGGAGTTCCTCCGTCTGATCAGCGTGGCGACCGGCCCGTGCCGCACCGCCACCCGCGACGTCGAGATCGGCGGGGTCACCATCAAGAAGAACGAGATGGTGATGCTCGCCTTTCCGTCAGCCAACCACGATCCGGCCAAGTACCCGAATCCACGGCAGTTCGATCTCGACCGGGGCGCGGCGCAGCATCTCGGGATGGGGGTCGGGACGCACTTCTGTCTGGGCGCCTGGCTGGCGAAGGCGATCTCGGCCGAGACGATCCGCCAACTGTTCACCCGCTGCCCCAACCTCACCGTGGATCGGAACGCGGTCGAGATCGGCCCGGACCGGGCCGCCCTCACGGCCTTGGTGCGGACACCGGCTCACGTCGGCGCCGGCGCCGTCTGAGCGGTCTCCCAAGCGTGGGAGCCGATGCTCTCTCCGATGTCGGCGACGTGTCGTCGTTGACATCGATGGTGGGGCCCGAGACCGGGCCGGCGCTCCGCCGTCATCGTCCAGGTTCCCGGTCGCGTTGTGGAGGCGTGTCATGAACCCCATCCGGATCCCCATCTCGAAGCCCGGTAAGCGATGAGCTCCGAAGCGACCCAACGCATCGTCGGCGGGATCGGCGAGGATGCGCCCTACTGGGAGGCCCTCGGCCGGGGCGTGTTCGCCCTTCCCGTGTGCGCCGGTTGTGGGCGCGTGACGTGGCCGGCCCACGTGCGATGCGGCGCCTGCGGTTCATGGGAGTTCGAGTGGCCCGAGCGCGAGGCCGTCGGGGCGATCTACTCGTGGACGCGTACCTGGTACGGGTTCGACCGGACCAAGGAGCGAGCCGATGACATCCCCTACGTCACCGCGGTCGTCGAGGTCGACGGTGCCGATGGGGCGCGCGTGATCGGTGTGCTGCAAGGCGACGAGTCGAACCTCGCCATGGGCGCCCGAGTCCGTGGGCAGATCCTTCCGCCGTCCCCCAAGTCCAAGGGGTACCCGTCGATCGTGTGGATCCTCGACTGATGTCCCGGAACCAGAGAGGCAGCACTGTGAAATCAACGCTCCGCGGCGCAGCCGCCATCGTCGGGATCGGTGAAACCCCGTACTACAAGCGCGGCACGTCACCTGACTCCGAGGTCAAGCAAGCCGTGAAGGCGATCGTGGCGGCCTGTGAGGACGCCGGCATCTCGCCGATGGACGTCGACGGGTTCGTGTCATACGGGTCCGAACGCAACGACGGCCAGCGATTGCTGCGCGCCCTCGGTGCCAAGGAACTCCGCTTCGGCGCACTGATGTGGACCCACGGCGGTGGCATCCCCGGTGCGGTCGGGTTGGCCGCGATGGCCGTCGCGACCGGCCAGGCCGAGTGCGTGGCCGTCTATCGGTCGATGGCCGAGCAGAGCCACACGCGCTTGCGCGTCGCCGTGGCGCAGAACGACACGGCGGCGCAGTATCTCGTCAACGGCCTCGACGGACCGATGCAGATCTGCGCGTTGCGCAGCATGCGGCTGTTCGAGGCCGAAGGCGTCCCTCGCTCGGCGATGAAGGCGATGGTCCTGGCGTCGTATCACCACGCCAAGAACAACCCACATGCCTACGGGCGCACGACCGAGATCGACGCCGACCTGTACGAGGAGTCGCGCTGGGTCGCCGAGCCGTACCGGTTGTTCGACTGCTCGCGTGAGAACGACGCCGCATGTGCGGTGCTGGTGGTACCGGCCGAGCGGGCGCAGGACTTCGCCGACCGGCCGGCGTATGTGTTGTCGGCGCCGGCGGGCATCGACAACGCGTGGGGCGGGGCCGTGGAGGAGCAACACTCGCCGTACTGGTCGAGCGGTTTCAGCTCGGTCGCCCGACGGCTGTGGGCCGAGTCGGGCTACGGCCCCGGCGACGTGGACGTCGCCCAGATCTACGAGAACTCGGCGGGGATGGGACTGGCCGCCATGATCGATCACGGGCTCTGCTCGCTCGACAACGCCGGCGAGTTCCTGACTCTCGAGAACCTCATCGCGCCGAACGGCAAGCTGCCGATCAACACCGCCGGGGGCAACCTCGCCGAGGGCTTTCTGCACGGGATGGGCCTTGTCGCCGAGTCGGCCCGGCAGATTTTCGGGACGTCGACCAACCAGGTGCCCGACGCCGAGCTGTCCCTGATGACCGGCGGCCCCGGCGACACCGTGGTCAGCTCGCTGCTGCTCGGGTCGGACGCGACACGCTGATGTCCGCCGAGCCCGCGGCGCGCCAATGGGCCAGCACGTGGTCCGCGTCCGCCGCGACACGTGACGAGCTGGGTGCGCGCCCATGAGCCATTCACTCGGCGGTCGGGTCGCGCTCGTCACGGGTGCGACCAAGAACATCGGTCTGGCGACGGCGCGCGCGTTGGCCGAGGCCGGCGCCGATCTCGTGATCACGGCGCGCACCGCCGAGCGACTTGCGGAGGTGACCGCCGAGTTGACGGCGCTCGGGCGAGGACGTGTGCTCGGGGTGCCCGGCGATGTCGGCGATCCGTCGTCGATCGACGAGCTCGTCGGCCTGATCACCGAACACTTCGGTGGGGCCGATGTGGTGGTGAACAACGCTTTGGTGACGGTGCCGACCCCGACGTCGATCCTCGACGCGTCCGACGCCGACTGGGACGTCGGTGTCGACGGCTACATCAAGGGCCCGCTCCGGCTTCTGCGTGGGCTCGTCCCCGCGATGCGCGAGCGCGGCCACGGGTCGATCGTCAACCTCGTCAGCACGGCGGGTTACTCCGTCGTCCCCGGCCTTGGCGCCTACGGGACGGCAAAGGCCGCGATGTGGATGATGACGAGATATCTCGCCGCCGAGCTCGCTCCCCAGATCCGCGTCAACGCCGTCTGCCCCGGGACGACCACCGAAGCCGCACGGCACAGCTCGGCGATCTGGGACGAGATCCTGCCACTCGTGCCCCTCGGGCGGATGGCTTCCCCCGACGAGACGGCCCGCGCGGTCGCCTTCTTGGCCTCTGCCGACTCGTCCTACACCACCGGTCAGGTGCTCTTCGTCGACGGTGGCCGGGTCTCGTTGGCCACCGCCGGGGTCACCGCCTAAGGGGCAGGGTCGTGAGCGAGCGCGACGGGGCCGACGACTCGAACCTGGAGGTTCAGATGACGGACGTGATGTCCTCGACCCGAGCACTGCTCGATGGGCCATTCCGCGAGGAGCGGCCGTTCTGGGATGCCCTGGATCACGGGCGGTTCGAGCTGCCGGTCTGTGTGGGGTGCGGTGCGTGGTCGTGGCCGGTGACGCCGCGTTGCGGTCGCTGCGGCAGCTTCGAGACGTTGTGGCGGGAGACACCGTTGGAGGGCTCGATCTACTCCTGGACGCGAGTCTGGACCGGCTTCGCGCCCGAGCGGGCGGCGGCCGGACCGTTCGTGGTGGTACTCATCGAGCTGGCGGCGGCAGGCAACAGCCGGGTGCTCGGCACGCTCGAAGGGGCCGAGACGGGCCTGCGCATCGGGCAGGCCGTACGCGGACGGATCAAGGAGCCCTCGCCGCAGGCCCGTGGCCTGGCCTCGGTCGTGTGGGCGATCGTCGACGATGGCGAGGAGCGCTGAGATGGCCGTGTGGATGCACAAGGGTCGCACCGCGATCGCGGGCATCGGCACCACCCCGTACTACAAGCGTGGCACCTGCCCCGAGTCGGCGACATCGCTGACGGTGCGAGCGATCGTCGACGCCTGCGAGGACGCCGGAGTCGACCCGCGCGACGTCGACGGCTTCGTGTCCTACGGGGCCGACCACAGCAGCGGCACCCGTCTGGCGCCGAGCCTGGGCACCCGCGAGGTGCGGTGGTCGGCGATGGCCTTCGGCGGAGGCGGCAGCGGTACCGCTCCGGCGGTGGCCATCGCCGCCAGTGCGATCCTGGCGGGCTTCGCCGACACCGTCGTGGTCTACCGAGGCGTGAGCCAGACCGAGGGCCGTCTGCTCGAACTGGTCAAGGAAGACCACATGTCACCGCAGTATGAGGTCAACGGTCTCGTCGCCCCGGTGGAGTTCATGGCGCTTCGCACCCGACGGATGATCGACGTCGCCGGTGTTCCCCAGTCGACGATGCGCGCCTTCGTCCGCGCCGCGTACCACCACGCGGCACGCAACCCGGCGGCTTCGTCGGGTGGGATGCTCGTCAGCGACGCCGACTACGACGACTCCCGGCTGATCGCCGAGCCGTACCACCTCTTCGATTGCTCGCGGGAGAACGACGGTGCCGCGGCGGTGATCGTGACGTCGGCGGAGCGGGCGCGCGATCTCCGGCATCCGCCGGCATACGTGCTCGCGGCCCCCCAGAGCATCGGCGAGGGCTGGGGCGAGCGCGGAGAGAGCAACGACCCCTACTGGTCTTCGGGGTTCTTCGCCGTGCGCGAGCGGCTGTGGGCGGATTCCGGGCATCAACCCGACGACATCGATGTCGTCCAGGTCTATGAGAACACCGTCGGTCTGGCGATCGCCTCGCTGATCGAACTCGGCTTCTGCACGCCGGAATCATCCGGGGAGTTCTTCCGCTTCGAGAACCTGATTGCGCCCAACGGCGGGCTGCCGATCAACACCGCCGGTGGGAACATCGCCGAGGGGTTCTTCCACGGGATGGGTCTGATCCTCGAAGGAGTGCGTCAGATCCGCGGTCACTCGGTCAACCAGGTGCCCGGCGCCCGGTTGTCGCTGGTGACCGGTGGGCCTGGCGGTCAAGGCAGCGCCGTCTTGCTGGGTGCCGAGGCCGACTCGTGACCGGCCGCACGAGTCGACTTCAATATCGACTTCAGTTTATGTTGTCCGAACGGACGGTTGTTCCCGACGAATGGGGTGTGCGATGAACGTTGGACTACGGAGTGGATTGGCGGTGCCCATCGCCACGCTGGCGGCGTTGGCCACCGCCATCGCGGCGGTGTCGGGGGTGAGCGGCGCGGCGGCGCCGGCGACGACGCCGCCGGATGAGGAGGAGGTCGTGTACGACCTCGACGCGGTGATCGACGTCACCAACGACGGCGCCGTGCAGAACATCGATCCGCATCAGGAGCCGACGCAGGGCAACACGGCGTATTGGACGCCGTTGTATGACACGTTGACCGACATCACGGTGTCGGGTGAGGTGCGGCCGCGGTTGGCGGAGTCGTGGGAGTACTCCGAGGACGGGCTGAGCCTGGTGTTTCATCTGCGTGATG
>JBKEAH010000108.1:0-46612 GCA_047972065.1 Desertimonas sp. | reverse complement strand
AGGGGTCCGCGATGGCGGCGTTGGCCGTCGCCTCGCGCACCATCTGCAGGTACTCGTCCTCGAAGCGGCGATATCCGGTGGTCGCCGACATGCCGCGCTCGAAGGCCAGCGTCGAGTTGGCCACCTTCCAGCCGTTGTTGACCCCGCCGACGACGTTGTCGCGGGGACAGCGGGCGTCGTCGAAGAACACCTCGCAGAACTCGGCGGTGCCGTCGGGCTGGGTGATCCCGCGCACCTCGACACCGGGCTGACGCACCGGGACCAGCAGGTAGGAGATTCCCTTGTGCTTGGGGGCGTCGGGGTCGGTTCGGGTGAGCAGGAAGCAGTAGTCGGCGTGGTGACCCTGGGTGGTCCAGACCTTCTGGCCGTTGATCACCCACTCGTCGCCGTCGAGCACCGCCGACGTCTTCAGCGAGGCGAGGTCCGACCCCGAGTTCGGCTCGGAGAAACCCTGACACCAGCGCATCTCACCGCGCAGGATCTTGGGCAGGAACTCCTGCTTCTGCTCCTCGGTCCCCCACTGCAGGATCGTCGGACCGACCAGGGTGTCGCCGAAGAAGTCGGCACGCATCGGCGCCTTGGCCTCGGCGAACTCCTCAGCCAGCACGACGCCCTCCATCGTCGACAGGCCCTTGCCGCCGTACTCGGTCGGCCAGGTGGCACAGATCCAGCCGCCCCCGTAGAGCTTGGCCGGCCACTCGGCGTTGAACCGGGCTCGCTCCTCGGGCGACATCTCGAAGCCCTCGTCGAACCAGCCCTCCGGCAGGTTCTCGTGCAGCCAGGCTCGCACCTCCTGGCGGAATCCGTCGGTGTCGGCGGGGTAGGTGAGATCCATCGTGCAATCCTGTCGTCGGACCCGAGGGCCCAGCAACATGACCATCACGTCACCTCGTGACTACGTTGGCCCGATGACCGTCACCGCGACCGCTCCCGCCGCGCCCACCCGATGGACCGCGCAGTGGAAGGAGCTCTACGAGGAGGTCATCACCACCGGTTTGTGCACCGGTTGTGCCGGTTGTGTCGTCACCTGTCCCCATGACGTGATCGGCTACGAGCACGAAGAGGGCAAGTACCTGCCGTTCCACCTCGAGGACGAGGCGGGCCCCGGCGACTGCGTGCACGGCCAGAAAGGCTGCACCACCTGCACCCGCGCCTGCCCCCGATACGGCTCGTGGGAGCCGGCCGCCGACACGCACCTGTTCGGCCGGGTCCGTGAACCCGACGAGATGTCGGGCATCTGGCGCCAGCTGCTGTTGACCCGGGCCGCCGACACCACCCAACACCAGAAGGGCCAGGACGGCGGGTTCGTGTCGGCCATGCTGATCTGGCTGATGGGCCACGATTACATCGACGCCGCGATGGTGTCGGGCGTCGAGGCAGACGACGCCTGGAAGGCCAAGCCGGTGCTCGCCCACAACCCCGACGAGGTGCTGGCGACGGCCGGCAGCCGGTACACCTACTGCGCCAACCCACTCGCCCTGCGCGACGCCAAGGAAGAAGGCATCAACCGTCTGGCGCTGGTCGGGATGGGCTGTCAGACCTCGCAGCCGCCGACGATGTGGGACCGCAAGGCCGGCAAGGTCTCCAAGCCGTTCCTGTTCAACATCGGGCTGCTGTGCTCGAAGACCTTCGACGACTCGATCTTCCCCGAGCTCTTCGAGGCCAAGTACGGCCTCAAGAAGCAGGACATGGTGAAGATGAACATCAAGGGCGTCTTTCAGATCTGGATGCGTGACGGCAGCTACCACGAGATCGACCTCAAGGAGTGCCACGCCTGGACGCGCGAGGGTTGTAAGCACTGTCCGGACTTCGCCGCCGAGCACGCCGACATCTCGACCGGCGGTATCGGTGAGGACAACGACTGGACGCTGACCATCGTGCGCACCGAGCTGGGCGAGGAGGTGATCACGCGGATGATCGCCGACGGAGTGATCGAGTCCCGTCCCGCCCAGGAGGACGCGACGGCGATGAAGTTGCTGCGGACGCTGTCGATCGTCTCGCGACGCCGCTGGCCCAAGGACGCCGACCCGGCACCGACCGTGGGCGTCCCGCCACCCAAGAAGAAGAAGGCCGCCGCGGCGCCGCCCCCCGCCCCCGCCGGCTAACCGATCCGAGTATCTGGCGCACACGAGCGCCTATGTCGCGTCAGCGGGGGGATTTCCGCCCGTTGGCGCGACACAAGTGAGGCGCGGTCGTTCAACCCTCGGTGGTGGCGGTGGGAGCCGCCGCAGCGGTGCCGTCGCGGCACTCCTGGAGGTCGGCGATGAACGCCGTCAGCTCCGGGGTCTGGGTCATGTCCGGACTCGTCGAGGAGAAGTCGGGGTTCGCCTCACCCAGCGCGTCGAGCTCGTCGTTGGAGTAGCCCTCGAGCTTGGCGGTCAGGCAGTCCTTGACGTCCTGGGACACCCCGTCGAGCGTCTCGACGATCTCCTCGGCGACGGTCCTCGTCGACGGCTGGCTGGTGCACGCCGACAGCGCGCCCAGGGCGACGACGGCGGCGGTGATGGCAGGCAGACGAGCGACGATCACGAGTCCGGCAGGCTATCGGGGCCCGCGTGGCGACGGCCCGGCCCGCCCGGGGTGTGACGGACCCACAATTCCCGGCCGCCGCGCCGACCACTGCGTAGGTTGCCCGAGGCATGGGGCCCGCCAGCCGGATCGCCACGGCGCTCGCCGTCGCCGTCGCCACGACCACCGCGACCGCTGCGAGCATGACCGCCACCACGTCGGCGCGGGCTGCCCCGACGAGCCCGACGGTGCAGCTCAACCCGGCCACCGGAGCCCCAGGGGACATCGTGACAGCCAGCGGCACCGGATTCGCCGACGGGACCCTCGAGCTGCACCTCGACCAGCTCGGCACGGCGCTGGCCGAGCCGACACCGTCGACGGACGGCGGCTTCACGCAACGATTCGTCATCCCCCGCACCGAGCCGGGCCCCCACACCGTCATCGCCTGTCTCGACCGCCGCGACACCCGGTGTGCGCAGCGGGCGACGGCATCGATACGGGTGACCGAGCACGTTCCACCGACCGCCCCTCCCGCGACCACGCTCCCGCCGACGACGGTCACCAGCGTCGCACCGCCGACCACCGGCGTCCTCACCCCGACATCCACCGGACCCGACGCGGTCGCGGTGACGTTCCCGATCACCGGCACGACCCTGCCCGAGGCGCCGACGGTCGCCGCCATCGCCGTCTCCTCCGGCGAGGAGGTCGGGATCGGGGCGCTGTCGGGCGACGCCACCGAGTGGACCCCCGAGGTCGCCGACGCCGTCGCTACCGCGGCGGCAGCAACGGACGCCGCCGGCGGTGCCCCGGCAGCGGGAGCGCCGGGAAACGTCGTGTCCAACGAGGGGTGCGCGGTGCAGTGCATCCGGGCGGGGTTGGCCTACGCCGTGGGCACCGGCGCCAACCTGCGGGTCACGACGGCGGTACCGGCGACGATCGACATCACGGTGTTTGGCGGTGGCGAGCCCGTCTCCAGCGCACCTGGATCACTCCAGTTCGCCCACACCTGGCCCGACCTCGCCCCCGGGACCGTCTACACCGCGATGGCCCGGGCGACCGATGCCGCCGGCAACGTCGCCATCGCCGCCGGCACGTTCGAGACCCGACAGCGCCACGTCCACATCGAGATCGCCGACTTCGCCGGCCAGACCCAGCTGCCCTTCGACCAGTTCAGCGCGTCGGCGATGGTCAACGGGGCACTGGTGGCGAGTTGGGATGCCGCCTCGATGACCAACCCTGCCGTGCTGTGGGCGCCGCCGGACCCGGTGCCCGCCGTACTCGACGTGCTCGTCGTCGGACAGATGACCGACGACGAGGCGTCGACGTCGTGTCAGATCGACGTGCCGGCATCGGCCGGCACGGGCGGCGGACCGATCGGACCGGGCGTGTCGAACTGCTGGTACATCACCGGCAACGCGGCGACGACCCTCGCGCTCGACGTGTACCCGCCGACCGCCGAGTACTGGAGCGGGCACGCGATCACCTGGCCGATCTTCACCCCGTGCACGCCGCCGGCCTTCTGCGACGAGACCGCCCCGTTCCCCTTCACGGCGCGACTCGACATCACCGTCACCTACCACTAGCACGGCGCCCGTCGTCGACACAGGCGACCGCCCGCGCCAAGACGTCGTCGAGCATCGCTTCGGTGAGACGACCCGTGAACGTGTTCTGCTGGCTCGGGTGGAACGAGGCCAACAGCAGCGGTCCGCCCGGCACCTGGTGTTCGGCGCCGTGCCCGAATCTCGGGCGCGGCCGGATCTCGTAGTGGCGGACGGCGGCATCCCAACCAAAGGCGCCGAGGCAGACGACCACCCGGGGGGCGAGGGCGCTCAGCTCGGCACGTAGGTATGGCGCGCAGCGGTCTCGCTCCTGCGGGCTCGGCTTGTTGGCCGGTGGGGCGCACTTCACCGCGGCCGTCACCCACGCATCGTCGAGCACCAGCCCATCGTCGAGATCGGTCGATGTCGCCTGATTCGCCAGCCCGGCACGATGCATCGCCCGGAACAACCACTCACCGCTGCGGTCCCCGGTGAACATCCGCCCGGTCCGGTTGGCGCCGTGGGCCGCCGGGGCGAGACCGAGCACGACGACCGCGGCCCCCGGGTCGCCGAAACCGGGGATCGGCCGCCCCCAGTACGTCTCGTGCCGATACGCCGCCCGCTTGTCCGTCGCCACCAGCTCCCGCCACGCCACCAGCCGCGGGCACCCCCGGCATCCCACCACCTCGTCGTGGAGACGCTGCAGCGCAGCTGAGGTCGAGCGGGCCACGGCACCATGTTGGCCGACGGGTCACCCCAGTAGGTTGAGGTGTTCCCATGCCGACGTCTCGCACTCCTCCCGCGACCCGCCCTGCGCACCCGTCACCGACGACGGTGTTGCTGGTTCGCCACGGTCAGACCCCGACGACGGGCAAGGTGCTCCCGGGCCGGGCCAAGGGTCTCCATCTGTCCGATCGCGGCCGGGAACAGGCCGGGCAGGTCGCGACACGCATCGCCGAGATCACCACCGTCGATGCCGTCTACGCGTCGCCGCTGGAGCGGACACGCGAGACCGCGGCCCCGATCGCCGCGGCGACGGGCCACCGTGTCCGTACGGACAAGGGCCTGCTGGAGTGCGACTTCGGCGAGTGGACCGGCGCCAACCTCGCCCGGCTGATGAAGAAACCCGAGTGGAAGACGGTGCAGCACGCACCGTCGGTCTTCCGGTTCCCCTCGGGTGAGAGCTTTGCCGAGATGCAGCATCGGATGGTGTCCACGATCGAGCGTTTGCGCTCGGGTCACACCGGCGGGACGATCGTGTGCGTCTCGCATGCCGACACGATCAAGGCGGCGGTCGCCCACGCGCTCGGCACCCCGCTGGACCTGTTCCAACGAATCGTCATCAGCCCGTGCTCGGTGTCGGCGATCGCCTGGGGTGGTGGCGGCCCGGTGGTGCTGGCGGTCAACTCCACCGCTCGAGCCCTCACCGAGCTGACCCCGTCGTGACCGTCTTCTACGAGTTCGACGAGGTCGACTCGTTCGCCGCCGTCACCGTCGGGCAACCCGGCGCCCGTGTCTTCTACCTCCAGGCCCGCCGAGGGGCGGACCGTGTCACGGTGCGCTGCGAGAAGCAGCAGGTGGGGGCCATCGCCCAATACCTGCGCCGGGTGCTGTCCGATCTCCCTCCGCCCGACTCGCGGCCGCTGCCCGACACCGTCGATCCCCGCGGCGCCGACCGCTCCGAGGCGTTCGTGCTCGGACCGATCGGCCTCGGCTACGACCGCTCCAACGACCGCCTGCTGGTGCAACTCGACGAGCTGATCCCCAGCGATCTCGCCGACGAGAACGAGACGGCGCACGACCCCGATGCGGCCCTCGATCGGAGCCGGGTCCGGCTCTACGTCACCCGCGAACAGGCCGCGCTGTTCTGCGAGCACGCCGATCATCTCGTGGCCGCCGGACGACCTTCGTGCAGCTGGTGCGGCCTGCCGATCGATCCCGGTGGGCACCGCTGTCCGCGCATGAACTGAGCGAGGGTTGAACTGAACGAGCTCGCACCGCCGGCCGACGCCCTCGAGCGACTACGGAACGCACCGCTCGAGGTGATCGGACGGATGCCGTGGGCGAGCAACGGCACGTTCCTCGTGCGCCTGCTCGGCCCCGACGACAACCCGCCGGTCGACGTCGACGCCGACGTCGACCCGTTCGACGATCCGCGACCACACGCCATCTACAAACCGGTTCGTGGCGAGCGGCCGCTGTGGGACTTCGAGCCCGGGCTTCACCGTCGTGAGGTCGCCGCCTACGAGCTCGGCGAGGCGCTCGGCTTCGCCTGCGTGCCGCCGACGGCGATCCGCGAGGACGCCCCGTTGGGCGTCGGTTCGCTGCAGTGGTTCATCCGCGCCGACCACCGCGAGCACTACTTCACGATGGTCGAGCAACGGCCCGATCTCCACGATCAGCTGCGCGACATCGCGGTGTTCGATCTGCTCGCCAACAACACCGACCGCAAGAGTGGTCATTGCCTGCTCGCCGGTGATCGGGTGTGGGCGATCGACAACGGGCTGTGCTTCGCCACCGACTTCAAGCTGCGGACCGTGATCTGGGAGTTCGCCGGTGAGGCGCTGAGCGACCGCCAGCTGACCGCCGTCAGCCGTCTCGCCGACGAGATTCCGGCGGCGATACGCGCCCAGCTGGCCGATGACGAGGTCGACGCCCTGGCGGCGCGGGCGGGCGCCCTGGCGGCCGACGGGGTCCTGCCTGCGGACCCCAGCGGACAGCGCTACCCCTGGCCGCTGGTCTGAACGCGTAGTCTGACGCCGTTATGCACCTCCCCCGGCGACCGGCGTCGCTCGTCGCGCTCGCTGTAGCCGGCGGGCTCGGTGTGTTGGGGAGCGGCGCGTTCGGCGACACGACGGGCGCCAGCGCTCCCCCGGCCGAGTCGACGACGCCGACGACGCTGGTTCTTGCCGATCCCGACTCCGAGGTGACGCCGGTGGCCACGGTGCCCGTCGGGGCCGTGGTGGCCCGGGGCGGGTCGGCCGCCGGAGGTCTCGGACGCGACGCCGACGCGCCGGACTGGAACGTCGGCCAGTTGGCCACGACCGCCGCGCTCGGGCTCGTCGCCCTCGGTGTCGCGGGTCATCTCTACGGCCGGTTGCAGAGCACCGTCACACGACCCGAGCGGACCGTGCCCGACACCAGCACCGCCGAGGACGAACCAGCGCCGACGTGACCGCCGACGCGCCGGTGCCCGGCCCTCGAGAGGACCGGGCACCAGGTCGCATCGAGTGGTCAGGTCGTCAGCGAGCCTGCAACGCCTCGAGCAGCTTGGGCAGCACCTTGTGCACATCGCCGACGATGCCGAGGTCGGCGACGCCGAAGATCGGCGCCTCCTTGTCCTTGTTGATCGCGATGATGTTCTTCGAGCCCTTCATGCCGACCATGTGCTGGGTCGCACCCGAGATGCCCGCCGCGATGTAGACGGCGGGCTTGACCACCTTGCCGGTCTGTCCGACCTGGTAGCTGTAGGGCACCCAGCCGGCGTCGACGATCGCACGCGACGCGCCCGGTGCACCCTTGAGCACCTTGGCCAGCGATTCGATCATCTCGAACTTGTCGGCCTCGCCCAGCCCGCGACCACCCGACACGACGACGTTGGCCTCGTCGAGCTTGGGCCCGCTGGTCTCCTCGACGTGGACGGCGTCGACCTTGGCGCCACCGGTGGCCCCGAGATCCGGGATCGGGGCGGCGACCACCTCGGGCGCGGCGCCACCGGCCGCCTCGATGGGGAAGCTCTTGGGGCGAAACCCGACGAGGAACGGACCGCTGCCGGTGAAGGTCGTGGTGACCAACTTGTTCCCGCCGAACACGGGGGTCGTCACCTTGACCTGGTCACCATCGGTGGCGATCTCGATGTTGTTGGTCAGCACCGAGCGATCGAGCTTGACCGACAGACGAGCCATCACATCGCGACCGGCGTAGTTCTGCGGGAACATGATGATGTCGGGCGTGTCGCCACCGTCGATGACGGCCTTCATCGCCGAGGACACCGCGGCGCCCGGCAGGTTCCCCGCCAGATCCCCGGTGGCGTAGACCTTGGTGGCGCCGTACTCGCCGAGACCGGCGGCCAGCGCCGCGCCATCGCCGGGCACGAAGGCCGTGACGTTGTCGGCCAGCGAACGGGCCTTGGTCAGCAGTTCCTGCGTCGTCGAGTTCGGCGTGCCGTCGGCGCCCTGTGCGAACACCCAGATGTTGGAAGCCATGATTCGTGTCTCCTTGTTTCCCGGTGCCGCTCAGAGGACCTTGAGGTTGTCGAGGAACTCGACGATCTTCAGATGGGCTTCACCCTCGTCCTCGATGATCTCGCCGGCTTCGCGCGCCGGGGCGTCGGCGACATCGACGATCTGCTGACCGGCGCCGGCCCAGCCGACCGGGGTCACGCCGAGATCCCCGGCGGTGACGGTGTCGACCGGCTTGGACTTCGCCGCCATGATCCCCTTGAAGCTCGGATAGCGGGGTTCGACGACACCGGCGGTGACGCTGACCACCGCCGGCAGCGTGCTGGTCACCTCGTCGTAGCCCGCCTCGGTCTGGCGCTGCACCTTGACGGAGCCGCCGGCGACCTCGATGTGCTTGGCGAAGGTGATCGACGGCAGACCCAGCAGCTCGGCCATCTGCTCGGGGACCGTCCCGGTGTAGCCGTCGCTCGACTCGGTACCGGCGATGATCAGGTCGGCGTCGCCAAGACGCTTCGACGCCTCGGCGAGGACCTTGGCCGTGGTCAACGCGTCGGAGCCGGCCAACGCGTCGTCGGAGACGAGCACGGCCTTGGCCGCACCCATCGCCAGCGCCGTACGCAGCCCGGACGTCTCACCGTTCGGCGCCATGCTGATCAGCGAGACCTCGCCCTCGCCGGCCGTGCCGACGAGTTGGAGCGCCATCTCGACGCCATAGCTGTCCGACTCGTCGAGGATGAGTTTGCCCTCGCGCTTGAGGGTGTTGTCGGATGCGAGCTCGCCGGGCTCGGCGGGATCGGGAATCTGCTTCACGCAGACGATCACGTTCATGGCGCCCCATTGTTACCGCCCGGTCCGGGATCGCCACCTTCGAAGCCGACGCCCGCCGGGTCGCCCCGTCTCGGAGGTCGACGTCACGGCATCGACCCGGGTCGCGGCGACGGATCGGCGGCCCGGACCGGAGTGGTTAGCGTCGACGCCTTGCGCATCGTGCTCGTCGTCAACTCCTTCGCCTCCTCGGTGACGGCACGCAACACGGTGGTGGTGCACCGCCGGCTCAGCGAGCACCACGACGTCGAACTGGTCGAGACGAACCGTCGCGGCCACGCCACCCGCTTCGCCCACGACGCCGCCCGGCGAGGCATCGACGCCGTGATCACCTTCGGCGGCGACGGCACGCTCAACGAGGTGGCCACCGGCATCGCCGGCACCGAGACCGCCCTGGGCGTGCTCCCCGGCGGCTCGACCAACGTGTTCGCCCGCACCATCGGGCTGGTCAACGATCCGGTGATCGCCGTCGACCAGCTCGTCGCCGGCATCGACGCCGCCGACGTCCGAACGATCGGGCTTGGACAGGTCAACGGCCGGTTCTTCTGCTTTCACACGGGGGTCGGTTTCGACGCCGCGGTGGTCGCCGCCGTCGAACGCCGGGCCTCGTTGAAGCGGTGGTTCGGGCACCCCCTGTTCATCACGGCCGGGCTGACGACGTGGGCCGATGGCTACGACCGGCGTCGGGCCCACTTCCGCGTGATGGCCGACGGACACTCGACCGACGGCTTCTTCACGATCGTGCTCAATACGAACCCCTACACGTACCTCGGCAACCGACCGCTCGACCTGTCGAGCGAGGCGACGTTCGACCGCGGTCTGGTCGCCATCACGTTCCGTTCGTTGCGGGCATCGGCCTTGATCGGTTCGATCGCCGGCGCGTTGCGCGGCGGCGGGGTCCGCCCGGGCGAACATGTCGCCGAGTGGACCGATCTCGACCGTCTCAGCATCGAGACGATCGACACGCCCGGCGGTGCACCGTTCCCGTATCAGGTCGATGGCGACTACCTCGGCGAGATCGACCGGCTCGAGTTCCGCCACGTCCCCGAGGCGATCAGGTTGGTGTGGCCGGGTCCAGCGCCGCGCCGATGACGTCGGGCACGTCGGTGACGATGCCGTCGATCCCCCATCCGGCCAGCTTGACGGCGTGATCGGGGTCGTTGCAGGTCCACGTGTTGACCCGCAGCCCGGCGCGATGGGCGGTCTCGATCGCCTCGGCGGTGACGGCGCCCGCCCACGGGTGCCAGGTGGGATGGCCGCGTCGCCGACACGTCTCGATGGCATGGGTGGTGTCGACCCCGCTGAGCAGGGCCGTCTGTAGGTTCGGGTCGGCGGCGCGCACGGCGTCCACCGTCTCGATGCGAAACGATGAGATCAGCCAGCGATCGATCGGCTCGGAGCGTTGACCGACGAGCGCGACCACCGCCGTCGCCACGCCGTCACCGGGGTCGAAGTCGGGGTCGGCCGGATCGTTCTTGATCTCCAGGTTGACCATGACGTCACGACACGCATCGAGCGCGTCGCCGAGCCCGGGGACGTAGCCCGGTAGCTCGGCCGCGGCGGTGTGGACGATCGTGCGTCCGTCGGCCAACACGGCGTCGTGGTGGACGATCAGCTTCCCGTCGACGGTCGCCCTGACGTCGAGCTCGATTCCGTCGGCGCCGAGCTCGACGGCACGCCGGAACGCCTCCAACGTGTTCTCGCGGCATTGCCTGGAGGCCCCCCGGTGCGCGATGACGTCCGTCACGCCGGCACCGTACACCTTGTCAGCGCGGTCGAAGCTCGCCTACGTTGTCCGGCCGACGGCACCACCTTGTGAACGCCGTCACGAATGTCCGTCGAAGCGGCCCACCCTCGGTCCGCCCAAGAGGAGGACCTGTGTCGATCCCCGCCTCGAGCCTTACCCTGGGCGCCGCCGACTACGAGTGGCGTGATCATGCCCTGTGTCGCGACACCGATCCGGAGTTGTTCTTCCCGGTGGGCACGACGGGTCTGGCGCTCACCGCGATCGACCAGGCCAAGCAGGTCTGCGGGGAGTGTCTCGTGCGGGCCGAGTGCCTCGACTTCGCCCTCGACACCAACCAGGACTCGGGGGTGTGGGGCGGCCTGTCGGAGGAGGAACGCCGCGTCATCCGTCGCCAGCGGGCCGCCGCCCGCCGCGCCAGCGCCTGACGCGCCACCCCATCCGTTCGGCGCGCCTCACGCCTCGACGCGCAACATCTGCTCGGCCCGCTCGACCAGTCGACGCCGCGAGTCCGTGGTCAATGGTCGCAGCGTGCGGACATCCACGTCGATGTCGCCGTGGTCGCCTCGGTGGGCGGCGAGGTCCCCGACGAACACGACGTCGGTGAGCTGCTCGGTCCCGGCCAGCCGGCGCAGGGTGTCGGCCGCCGCCCGCTCGCTGACCGCCTCGAAGCCGGGGATGTCCTCGGCGACGTGGATCCGCAGGGTCGTGGGGACCGTCTCCTGCGAGAGGTTGCGAACGATGCCGATCGTCGCGTTGGGGACGTGCACCGTGCCGCGCTCGTCGCGCAGTCGGGTGGTGACCAGCCCGATGTGGTCGACGACGGCGTGGATCGGCTCGCTGCGACCGACATCGACCAGCAGCTCGTCACCGACGCCGTAGCGGTCCTCGAACAGGACCGACAGGCCGGTGAGGTAGTCGTTCACCTTGTGCTGGCCGCCGATCGCCGCCGCGGCACCGAGGAAGCCGGCCCCGGAGAGGAAGAACGTCGCGTCGAGGTGCAGCACCCGGAAGACGGCGATCGTGGCGACGACCCACACCACCAGCGCGACGACGTGGTTGAGCATCCGGGCGGCGGCGTCGATGCGCTGACGGCGGCGCTGTTCGGTGCTCTCGGCCGTCTCGGATGTGCGGTCGGCGGTGGCACGCCACCACCGGGTGGGGTCGCCCGAGCGGCTGCGATCGGCCATCTGACGCACGACACGCCGGAGCACCTGACGGGACACACGGAGCAGGGCGAGCGCACCGACCACGATGGCGGCGACGAGGAGGAGAGCAGGCACCGGGCCAGTCTGGCCTCTCCGTCATCTACATGACAGTCACGTGACGATTTTCATGTCGCTACTCGCCGAGCGGCACCGACAACTCGACGACGGTGCCATGGGACGCGCCGTGATCGGCCAGTCCGGCTCGCTCGAGGTCGACAGACGTCGCCGGGCGCATGTTGATCTCGCCGTTCAGTTCGGTCGTCACCAGCGTGCGGACGATCGACAGACCGAGGCCGGTCGCCGACGACAGATCGAAGTCTCCCGCCAGCCCGCGCCCGTCGTCGACGACGACCACGTTGAGCAGGTCATCATCGTTGTCGAGCGACACGACCACCCGCCCGCCGCCACTGCCCTCGGGGAAGCCATGATCGACGGCGTTCTGAAGCAGCTCGGTCAGCACCACCGACAGCGGCGTCGCCACTCGGGCCGGGATGCGGCCGCCATCGCCGACGAGGGTGAAGCGCACGGGGCGATCCGGCGATTGGAGACTCTCCTCGGCCAGACGGAGCAACGGACGCACGATCTCGATGAACGTGACGTCGTCACCGGGCTCCCGCGACAGCGATTCGTGGACCAGCGCGATGGTCCGGATCCGCCGCACGGACTCCGACACCGCCGCCTTGGCCTCGGGATTCTCCAACCGACGGGCCTGCAGCCGGAGCAGCGAGGAGATCGTCTGCAGGTTGTTCTTGACCCGGTGGTGGATCTCGCGGATCGTCGCATCCTTCGACATCAGCATCCGGTCTCGCTTGCGGACATCGGTGACATCCCGCACGAGCAACACCCCACCGGCGATCTCGCCCTCCGACAGGATCGGCATGCACCGACACAGCAGCGCGACATCGCCCTGCTCGAACTCCTCGATGATCGGGATGCGCTGCTCGTAGGCCTTGCGCACCATGTCGTCGTGAAACCCCAACTCGGCGAGACGCATCCCGGCGGCGTTGGCGTGGATCCCCACCCGGTGGAGCGCCGAGTTGGCGTTCGGCGACAGGTAGCGGACCCGACCCTCGGCGTCGAGGCTCATCACGCCATCGCCGACCCGCGGGGCGACCGATACGTCGGTGTTGCGCGCCGGGTAGGGAAACGAACCCTCGGTGATCATCGCCGCGAACCGATCAAAGATCGAGTTGTAGGTGCGCTCGAGCTCACCCGGGGTGCGACCGGAGCGTTCGACCCACTCGCGGGTCATCACCGCGATGTTGGCCCCGTTGTGGAGCACCGGGACGGCGAGCATGCGGGCGACCTCCTCGGGGGCCTCCTCGACCTCGACATCACCCTCGGTCACCTCCCCGGCGCTGGCCGCCCGCTGCAGGACCGCCGACTCGGTCGGGTTGGCGAAGCTGCCCACCCAGTCGGTGTGGTACACGGTCTGCCCGGTAGCCGGCCGCACCTGCCCGACGATCAACCAGCGGTCGTCGGTCGTCGGGACGTAGAGCAGCAGGTCGGCGAAGCAGAAGTCGGCAAGGTAGTGCCACTCCGACGTCAATCGATTGAGGTGCGACACCTGATCGCGATCGAGCGTGGTGTGGTCGCGGACGAGAGCGGCGAGCGAGGCCATCGGTTCAGATTGTGCCCGAAGTCGTCACGTCCGGAGGTGACCAACCAGCGCGAGCAGCCCGGCGAGGTCGTGAACATCGCTGTCGAGGATCGGCGCGTCGAGGACCTGAGGCGCCAACTCGGCCAGCTCGGAGCGCCGTTCGGCCTCCCGAGCGG
Source organism: Desertimonas sp. (assembly GCA_047972065.1). Lineage (GTDB taxonomy): Bacteria > Actinomycetota > Acidimicrobiia > Acidimicrobiales > Ilumatobacteraceae > JALZMG01. The sequence continues at coordinate 32,832 of JBKEAH010000108.1, read as the reverse complement.
CGACCAGTGCGACCTCGGGAAACCGCTCGGCGATCTCGGTGAGCACCAAGGCGACCAGGGCGGCGTCGGCGACCGGTCGACCCATCGCCTTGGCGACACGGCGACGGGTGGCGACGTCGTCGGCGGCGTCGGCCAGCCTCCGGGCGCTCGTTGCCGCACCCCGTCTGGTCAGGGACGCCGGCAGGACCCGATTGGCGACGATCGCACCGAGATGGTGACCACGACGCCGCAGCTCACGGGCGAGGTACTCGGCCTCGTGGGCCGGAGCGGTCTCCAACGTCGTGACGACGACGAATGTGGTGCGCGGATCACCGAGGAGCGCTTCGACCTCCCGGGCACGGCGGACGAAGCCCTGCTCCATCGCCTGGAACAGCACGAAGAAGTCGGCGATGTCGCGCAGGAAGCCGCCCCCGAGCACACGATCGGCCACCTGATAGAACGGCTTCGAGGCGGCCGTGAACAACCGCGAGCGGTACGGGACGGTCAGCCACTTGAGCAGCCGGCTGCCAAAGAACTCGGCCATCCGCGACGGCGCATCGAGGATGTCGAGCGCGTTGCGCGACGGCGGCGTGTCGACGACGACGAGGTCGTAGTCGCCCGACGCGTGCAACTCGTGGAGCTGCTCCATCGCCAGGTAGTCGTGGCTGTGGACGAATCGGCTGGTGATGTTCTGGTAGAGCGGGTTGTTGAGCACCGAGTCGCGCACCTGGGCATCGGGGGCATGCCGACGGATCAGCTCGTCCCAGCCCGCCTTGGTGTCGAGCATCGCGGCCCACAACTCACCGCGCGGCTTCGTCCGGGTGCGCTCGAACGCCTCGTCGGGGACGCGTCGGGCGTTGTTCCCGAGCGCACCGACGCCGAGGGCGTCGGCCAACCGGCGGGCGGGATCGACGGTCAACACGAGAACCCTGGCCCCCTGGTTGATCGCCGCCGACAACCCGAGCGCGGCGGTGACGGTGGTCTTGCCGACGCCGCCGGAGCCGGTGACCAGCACCATCTCCTTGCTCGCCAACAACGCGTCCAGCCCCACCGCCCGGCTCACGCCCGACCCCATCGAGGGTTGAAGCGCAGAGGAGGGTTGGCCGCACCACCGTGGTGCCGCCAACCCTCGATGGTCCTCGACCGGCCCACTACGCGACCACGCCCAGGTCCTCGCCGAGCGCCGTCGCGATCAGGCTGACGACACGCCGTCCGGTGGAGCGAGTGAACAACTCGGGCACGTTGAGCACCGGGAGATCCGGCGGGATCGCACCACGCAGCCGATCGAGGTGCCCGGCACCGACGCGACGGCGGGCTTCGGTCACCTGTGCCGCCGCCACCACCTGGCGAACCCCGGCCCCGGCCAACTCGACCAGCACGTCCTCGGCCTCGTCGAGATCGTCGACCACCTCGGTCTGGCGGTGGTCGAACCGCGCCGGCAGCACCCGGTTGGCGACGATCGCCGAGGGGGCGACGCCGGACTCGACGTCGAGCCGGCCGATCAGATCGATCGTCTCGGTGACGGGCATCTCCTCGGGTGTCGTGACGACGACGAGCCCAGTGCGCGCCGGGTCCTCAAGGATCGCCGAGACCCAGCGCGTCTGATCGCGCACCATGCCGACCTTGACGAGGTCGCCGATCACCCGCGGCGCCGCGATCTGGGCGTCGATGTGCCCCGTCGCCTCGGCGTCCACGACGACGAGGTCGTAGTGGCGCTCGCGGACCTCGTAGGCCAGCTTGCCGACGGCGAGGATCTCCTTGACCCCGGGCGCGGCGTCGGCGACGAAGTCGAAGGTGCGAGCGAGCGGACCGATGCGACCAACGAAGGGCACCTTCACGAACAGGCGCAAGTACTCGCGCAACGAGTCCTCGGTGTTCATCGCCATCGCGAACAGGCCGTCGTCGAGACGGCGAGGCTGGAACGACAGCTCGGTCGTGTCGTAGGCGCCAGCCAGCGCACCCTTGGCGTCCATCTCGCACACCAGGGTGCGGCGCCCCGAGCGGGCAGCCAGCTGTGCCAGCGCGGCGGCGACCGACGTCTTTCCGACCCCGCCCTTGCCGGTCACGAACAGGAGTTGACGGTCGAGGAGCTCCACGTGCCGCGCCGAACCCCGCCGGTGTGGTCAGCCGCCGAAGCCGATGCGACGGTCACCGTCGTTGGGACCGACCTCGACGTAGGCGATCTTGGCCGACGGCACCAGCACCTCACGACCGCGCTTGTCGGTGAGGTGCAGCACGTCGGTCGCCCCCGCCAGGGCGGCGTCGACCAGCTTCATCGTCTCGTCACGCTCGTCGTCGGGCATCTCGACACTCAACTCGCGCGGAGCCTGGGTCACACCGATTCGCAGATCCACGACGGGCACGGTACCGCCGACAGGTCCCCGCCGGCGCTGCCGACCCACCCCATCGAGGGTTCAATCCCAGACGAGGGCTGACGGCTCCCCCGTGGTGCGATCACCCCTCGGTGGCGTCCCGGAAGGCCAACGACCGTCGCCGAAACGACGCCGCCAACTCATCGGCCGCGGAGGCGAGCGCGGCGACGGTGTCCACATCGGCCTCCCCGACGACCTCGATCTCCCACCCGACGGCGTGCATGGCCCGGCGCCGTCGGGCGTCGCGCGCGTGACCCTCGACGCTGCGATGCTCCGGGTGAATGTCCAGCTCGACACCCCACCGCACGGCCGGCACACCGAGATCCACGTGCGCGGTCCACCCGGGACACCCCACCGGCACCTGCGCGACGGCTGGAACACCGCGACGTTCCAAGGCTGCGAGCAACTCCACCTCGGGGTGCGAGTCCTGGTGGCCGCCGGTGCTCAAGGTGGCAAGCACCCGGGCGAAGTCCCCGCTCCCCGCCCGACGAGGGTGGCCGAGACGGGCCTCGATCCGCTGCAGCTCGACGATGGTCGTGAGACCCATCGACACCATCTGCTCGATCACGCTGCGCAGGTCGAGCGGGAAGAGGTGCGTTGCGAGATCGAACGCCAGTCGGGGCCACGACGCCACGGCGATGCCGTCGGGACGGATGAGCCGATCGCGGGCGGGCAGCTGCGTTGTCTGGTGGTATCGCACGCCGGGTTCGGGGTCGAGCCGCGCGCCGTGACGCACGGTGAAGTGCAACTCGGACGACCGCGGCTGGCGTCGCAGCCCGGCGAGCTTCGCCGCCGTCGGCCCGGTGACGAACCCGTCCGGGTGCACCGCGCTGAGCCGCCGGCAGCGGTGCTCGAGGCTCTCCGCCGCTCCCGGAGCGACGTAGACGCCGCGGGTCAACCGACCGAGCGAGCCCGACCGCAGCAGCGTGTCGGTCGCCGTGCGACCGATGCCTCCGCGTCGGAGGTCGGCGGTGGTGATGATGCCGTGCCGCTCGCTGAGCAGCGTGGCGATGGCGGGCGTCAGCCCGGTGGAACGGGACATGGCAGATCCCCAGATGTGTGCATGTGATCACGGGGGATGTCGGTGTCACCGACGGTACGCGCGGGGTGCGCGACCGGCGCTTCGAGGGTGGAGTGCACCACAGGGGTGCGCTCACCCCTCGTCTGCGGTTGAACCCTCGATGGGGTTTAGATGGTGGTGGCGCAGATGGTGTCGCCGTGGGCGCGGCTGGCGGCGGTGGCGACGTGGACGTCGTCGTCATCGCCGTGGAGCACGGCGAGCATGCCGCGCACCATGCCCCGATCGACGGCGCAGAGCACGGGGTGCTCGGTCGCCAGGTCGCCGAACGGGCAGTGATCGGAGATGATCCGCAGCCCGTTGGCACCGGCGGCGGTGTGGGCCGCGAACCCGTGCGCCGTCAGCGCATCGGCCACCGACTGCAGCGCCGAGCGCAGCGAGCGCTGACCGGCGACCAGCGCGTCCCCCGTCAGCCGCACCGCCCTCGCCTGGCCGTAGGAGGCACCGACCTCCTCGGCCATCGCCTCCGCCTCCGCCTGCGGCAGGCGATCGAGGGCCCGACCGAGCAAGGTCAGCACGAGGTCGTCGGTGTGCACCGGGACGGCGGCGTCGACCTGTTCCGCGGCCACGGCCACGTAGCGCTTGGAGGGTCGGCCGGCACGCCGCTCGACGGCGGCGGACGACGTGCGCCGAACGACCTCGACGTATCCGCCGGCGGCCAACTTGTCGAGGTGGTGACGCGCCACGTTGGGGTGCACCCCGACGGCGTTCGCCACCTCGGCCACCGTCACGCCATCCCCGCTGGCCCGGGTGAACAGGTAGACCCGTCGGCGGGTGGGATCGCCAAACGCATCGGTGATCGCCGAGACGGCAGCCGTGAACGCCGACGCCGGCGGGTCGACACTCGGCTGGACGGGGGCCATCCCGGTATTCTACCTATGGCGGTAGTGCAAATCCGGTCGGCCCCGGCGGCCGGAGCGTGCCGCCGATCCACCCGTCCCAGGAGGAGCACCCCCGCCATGCCCGCGACGAACGATCAGATCATCGACGCGTTGCGTCCCGTCGAGGACCCCGAACTCCACCGTTCGATCGTCGATCTCGGCATGGTGCGAGACGTCCGCATCGCCGGCCGCCACGTCGAGGTCCTCATCGCCCTCACCGTGCCCGGATGCCCGCTGAAGAACGAGATCCAGCGCCGCGTCGACACCGCCGTGGTCGCCCTCGACGACGTCGAGAGCGTCTCGGTCGAGTTCACCGTGATGACCGACTCCGAGCGCGAAGCCCTCCGCACCAGGCTTCACGGCAACCCCGGCGCCACCGCCGGGCAGGGCCACGCCCACGGCCACGCCGAGGGGCGCGCCATCCCCTTCGCCCAGCCCGACTCGCGCACCCGGCCACTGTTCATCTCGTCGGGAAAGGGCGGCGTCGGCAAGTCGAGCGGCACCACCAACCTCGCCGTCGCGCTGGCCGCCGCCGGTCACACCGTCGGCGTCCTCGACGCCGACATCTACGGCTACTCGATCCCCCGCATGCTCGGCGCCCATCAAGAGCCGACGGTGATCGACCAGATGCTGCTGCCGCCCGAAGTGTGGGGGGTGCGGGTGATGTCGATCGGGTACTTCGTCCCTGAGGGCGAAGCGGTCGTCTGGCGCGGGCCGATGCTGCACAAGGCGCTCGAACAGTTCCTGACCGACGTGTTCTGGGACGAGCCCGACTTCCTGCTGGTCGACATGCCGCCCGGCACCGGCGACATCGCCATCTCGCTCAGCCAGTACCTGCCGCGCGGCGAGGTCTTCGTGGTGACGACACCCCAGCCCGCCGCGCAGGAGGTCGCCAGGCTCTCGGCGGCGATGGCCAAGAAGGTCAACCTCCAGGTGCGCGGGGTGATCGAGAACATGTCCTGGTTCACCGGCGACGACGGCACGCGCTACGAGTTGTTCGGTGCCGGAGGTGGCCGCGAACTGGCCGCCGAGCTCGATGTCCCGCTGCTGGCCCAGATCCCGCTCGTGCCCCAACTGCGCGAGGGCGGCGACGACGGACGACCGATCGCGGCGGTCGCCCCCGACAGCGAGGCCGGCCGGGCGTTCCACGCGCTGGCCGAGCGGGTGACCGGCGACCTCGGACGGCGCCGCATCTTCCGACCCGAGCTGCGTGTCAGCGGCTGACACCAGCCCGGGACCAACGCCCCGGCGAGAGACGCATCGACGCGGCTAGCGTCGTCGCGGTGAGTGCTGACGGAATGCCGCCGCCCCCACCGCCCGACCTCCCCGCCCCGCCCGGCGCCGTCTGGTACCAACCCGGCCAGCACGACCGCCGTCTCGGCCGCATCGGTGGCCTCGCTACCGCGATCAGCGTGCTGCTCGGTGTGATCGTCGTCGGTCAGCTGGTCACGATGCTGCTGGCCGGCAGCGCCAGCGACGCCGCCGAGGACTACCTTGCCGGGCTGCTCAGCGAGGACGACTTCACCGACGACCTGTTGCCGTCGCTCGGGGTGGCATCGATCGTCGGCTTCCTCACCATCGCCACCGGCATCGTGACGATGGTGTGGATGTACCGGGTGGCGTCCAACCATCGGGCGCTCGGCCGACAGGTCACCTTCGGGCCCGGTTGGGCGGTCGGCAGCTGGTTCACCCCCCCGGTGATCTGGGTGGTGCCCACGCTGTTCCTGCGCGAGCACTGGAAGGCGGCCGAGCCCACCTCGCCACCGGGGACCGACAGCTGGCGCCGCGCCCCCGAACCAGCACCGGTGTGGGTGTGGTTCGCACTCTTCACCGTCGCCCCGCTGGTACTGGCCTTCACGAGCGGTTTCAGCGTCGGCGGACAGTTCGGCGGCGATACCGAGGATGCCGCCCAGAACCTCGTCGACGCCGGCAGCACCACCTACCTGTCCAGCATCGTCAACATCGCCGGGGCGGTCGCCTTCTTCTTCGTGGTGCGCGGCCTGACCGCCCGCCATCGCCGGCTCACCGGTGAGAGCCGGTCGTGAGCAACACCGCCGACCTGCGTTTCGTCGTCCGACACGCCAAGGCCGGACGGCGAAGCGAGTGGGTCGGCGATGATCGTGTCCGGCCGCTCTCCAAGACCGGCTGGAAGCAGGCCCGCGCCGTCGCCGACCGGTTGGCCGATCAACCGGTGACATCACTGGTCGCCAGCCCCTACCTGCGCTGTGTCCAGACGTTGGAGCCGCTGGCCGACCGGATCGGCACCAAGGTCGTCACCGACGAGCGCCTCGCCGAGGGGGCGGCATTCGAAACGAGCCTCGAGCTCCTGCTGGAGTCGGGACCGGGGGTGGTGTTGAGCAGCCACGGCGATGTGATCCCCGACCTGATCGGCGCCGTCGTCCGGCGCGGGGCCGATTTGCGCACGAAACCCGACTGGCGCAAGGCCGTCATCTGGACCCTCACCGTGGAAGGGGCCCGGGTCGTGCGGGTGAAGGCCCAATCCCCGCCCAAGATCTGATCCCGGCGGGCCCGACCGGTCGGCCAAGCCGCCGGCTACTCGGCGGTGGTCGGGACCGCGTCCAACGAGGAGCGGAACTGCTCGACCATCGCTCGCGCCGCCGCCGGCGGACCGAGGTCGAGGCACGTATCGGCTTCGCGCCGGGCCAGCTCAGTGTCATCGTCGGCGCGCGCCGCGATGATCGCCAGGAAGCAGTGCGGGTCGGCGTACGCGGGGTCGGCCTCGGCGGCGCGGGCGAGCGCGTCGCGGGCATCGGCGGTCGCCTCCTCGGACGCGCCGTCGACCCCGCTCATCCCCAGCGTCGTGTAGAGCAACCAGCCCCGATACGTCAACGCCTCGGCGTGATCGGGGTCCTCGGCGAGCACCTGATCGAAGCGCTGCAGGGCGCCGACAGGGTCCTGGCTCATCAACAGGCGCGCTTCGGTCAGCGCGACCGCGGTGTCGCCGCGAGGGTCCAGCCCGGTCATCGTCTGACCGGCCGTTCGCTCCCCCGATGACCGCGCCACCATCCACCCGGTGAGCGCGGCGGCCGCCACCACAGCGACGCTGACCAAGGTCGTGTGGCCCCATGAGCGCCGCGGCCGGCGTCCGACCGTCTCGCGCCCCGCCTCGATCGTGCGGAGCACCTCGGCGGCGCGGGTGGTGTAGTCGTCGCGCAGCGTCGCGTAATCGGGCTGGTCGACATCACCGGCCTCGTACTCACGATCCAGATCGCGCAGCGACCGCAACAGATACCGCCGCTCCTCCTCGAGCGCGGCCAGGCGGTCAGGGTTCATGACCGTCCTCGTCAACGAGCGCGGCGGCGACCAGGGCACGATCCCGCTCGGTCGGCTCCTGCAACGCCGCGGCCTCACGCCGCCAGCGCAGGAATGTCGCCGCCAGCATCGCCACCGCGATCACCAAGGCGGCGATCGGGATGGCCCACACCAGCGCATCGAACCCCGTCGCCTTGGGGACCAGCAGCGTGCGGCTGCCGTAGGCGAGCTCGAGCTCGTTGAGGATCTCGGTATCGCTGAGCTCGTCCTCGTCGACCAGCTCCTCGATCCGGGTGCGGATCTGCTCGGCGGCCGGGGCGCGCGATGCGGCGACCGACTCGCCCTGGCAGGTCGGGCACGCCACCCGCTCGGTCAGGGCGACGACCCGTTCGTCGGCGGCGGGCGCCCCTCCGTCGCCGAGCGTGCCCAGCGCGACCAGGGCGACCACCACCGCGGCCAGCACCACCCATCCCGGGCCCCGCTTGAGCGCGGCGATCACAACGCCTCGCGCAACGCCTGGAGCTGGGCGGCGAGGAAGTCGGCGGTGACACGCGAGATGTAGCGCGCTCGAACGACACCGTAGGGGTCGATGATCCATGTCTCGGGCACCTTGGAGACACCGAAATTGACGGCGATGGCACCACGGTCGTCGTACACGACCGGCCAGTCCCCACCGTGCTCGTCGAAGAACGCCTCCACCCGCGGGCGGTCGTCGTCGTAGACGACGGTGTACAACTCGGCGCCCTGGGCGCCCAACGACGCCTGCTGTTCCGAGAAGGCGACCAGCTCGGGATGCTCCTGGATGCACGGCACACAGTCGGAGGTGAAGAAGTTGAGCACCACCCAGCTGCCCCGGCGCCGACCGAGCTCGAAGGGGTCACCGCTGCCGGTGGTGCCCGCCGCCTCGGGCGCCGGCCGGTTCATCAGATAGGTGTCGGCCGACTCGTTGCTCGTCGGCTCCGAGCCGGCGAGCACCACGAACAGTCCGGCCAGCAGCGCCGCCACGATGACCACGACGAACGGGGCGAGCCGACCCGGCCGCCGCGGCGAGGCCCCGGCCACATCCGTCTCGGCCGTCTCGGCCGTGTCGGCGGCGGGGGGCCCACCGGTCGAGCCGGGCTCGTCGTGGTCAGGCATGGGTCAGCTCGCTGCCGGTGGCGTCGTCGGCATCGGGGGGCCCGTCGGTCGCCGGGTCCGCGATGGGCGCATCGGTCACCGATGCCCCGGCGGGATCGGAGGTCGTCGGCACCACCCGGCGGCCGTGACCAACCGGGTCGGTCGGGCGGCGACGGCGCCCAGGGAACGCGGCGAGCACGGTGCCGATCGCCATCACCGCGCCGCCGATCCACAGCCAGATGATCAACGGCTTGAGCGAGGCGGTGACCTCGGCGACGGTGTCACCCGGCGCGGCGTCCTGGCCCAGGGTCAGGTAGATGTCGCCGCCCAAACCGGTGCGCACGCTCGGGGTCGGCACCGAGTTGCCCATCTGCAGATAGGTGGTCACCTTGGGCGTGTACACCTGTTCGTCGTCGAGCAGCACGTCGGCGACCACCGCCCGGGTGCGGGCGTCGGTCTCTTCGCGCACCGCTTCGAGCTCGAAGGTGTGCCCCCGGAACGAGACGGGCTCACCGACCTCCAAGGTCATGGTCCGCGTGCGGGTGTAGGCGTTCGAGGACACGAGTGCCACCGCGATGAGGATGACGCCGAGGTGGACGATCATGCCACCATTGGCGCGACCCACGAGGCCCCGCCACCCGTTGCGTCGCGCCGCCAGCACCACCTGCCGGAGCGCCGAGCCGGCCGCCCATCCGGCCAGCGTGTAGGCGACCAGCGGGGCCCAACCGGTGGCACCGCACACCACGGCGACGGCCAGGGTGCCGGCACCGACCCACGCCGGCCAGAACAACCGGTCGCGCAGCAGTTCGGTGCTCGCCTTGCGCCACGGCAGCACCGGGGCGATCGCCATCAGGAACAGCAGCGTCAAGCCGATCGGCATCGAGAGCCGGTCGAAGTAGGGCGCACCGACGACGATCCGGCGGTCCTGCACCGCCTCGACGATCAGCGGGAAGACGGTGCCGAGGAGCACGATGAAGGCGAACCCGGCGAACAGGACGTTGTTGGCGAGGAAGGCCCCCTCACGCGACAGCGGTGAGTCGATCGCGCCAGGCGCCCGGAGGCGGTCGCCGCGCCACGCGATCAACCCGAGCGACACCACCATCACGACCCCGAAGAAGGTCAACAGGTAGTTGCCGACCGGGCCGTCGCCGAAGGCATGGACGCTGTTGAGCAACCCCGAGCGGGTGAGGTAGGTCCCCAGGATCGTCAAGGAGAACGTGGCGATCAGCAGGCTGAGGTTCCACACCCGCAGCATCCCCCGCCGCTCCTGCACGAGCACCGAGTGCAGGTATGCCGTACCGGTCAGCCACGGCAGGAAGCTGGCGTTCTCGACCGGGTCCCATGCCCACACGCCGCCCCAGCCGAGCACCTCGTAGCTCCACCATCCACCGAGCAAGATCCCCAGTGTGAGGAACCCCCAGGAGAACAGCGTCCACCGCCGAGTCTCCAGCAGCCACCCCTCACCCACCCGTCCGGTGATCAGCGCGGCGATGGCGAACGCGAACGGCACGGTGAAGCCGACATAGCCGAGATACAGGATCGGCGGGTGGAACAGCACCAGCACGTGGTTTTGCAGCAGGGCGTTGGGTCCCGGCCCCTCGGTGACCCCGGCCGGACCGTTGGCGAAGGGGTCGGCCGGACCGAACGCCAGCAGCGCGAAGAAGGCGGTGACGAAGAACATCACCACGAAGGCCCAGCCGACCAGCATGTCGTCGTTGCGACGGCGGTAGCGCCAGGCGACGGCGGCGCCGTAGCCGGTGAGCACCAACAGCCACAGCAGGATCGAACCCTCCAACGCCGACCACAGGGCGGCGACGTTGTACAGCCACGGCGTGGTCGTGCTGCCCACCTGTTGCACGTAGGCCAGCGAGAAGTCGCGGGTCACGAGGGCTCGCGTCATCATCACGAACGCGATCGACGCGCCGGCAAACGCCAGCCACGCGTAGCGGGGCATCTGGCGGGCCAGGCGCCGGTCGCCGCGACTGGCAGCGACGAACATCCCGAACATCCCGAACGTCGACGCGGCCAAGGTCAACAACAGGCCGGCGCGACCGACCGCACCGTTGACGCTTGCGGCCAGCATCGTCATGTGCCGCCGTCGCAGCCGACCGCCTGCGACGACAGGGCCGATTCGTCGAGACGCTCACCGTTCTCGGCCTCGTAGACCTCGTCGTGTTTGACCTCGACGCGGTCACCCTCGAGGGCGCCGCGATCGTCGAGACGTCCGTGCACCACCACCGGCTGACACTCCTCGAAGATCCCGCCGGGCTCGCCGTCGTAGCTCACCGGGATGGTGGCGCCCCCAAAGGACATCGTGAAGGTCGTGGTGCCGTCCGCCACCTCGACGGTGCCGGCGTCGACCACGCCTTGGACCCGCAACCGGCGACCGGCGTCACACCCATCGCGCTGGCCGATCTCATCGACGTTGCAGTAGTAGTCGACCGCCGAACGCAAGAACTGGGTGACGATCACCCCACCGGCGATCAGCACCAGCGCCACCACGATCAACGGGCCCCACCGGCGGCGGCTCGGCGAGGTGGTCGCCGTGTCGCTGGCGGTGCGCGGGGTCAGGTCCATGGTTTCGCGTCCTCGGGCAGCTCGGCGGTCACCCGGCGGCCGCGGGTGACCAATCGCCAGGCGTAGACCGCGACGGCCCCGAAGGTGATGGCGTAGCAGCCGATGATGAACCCGGCGTCCTCCATGTCAGGCCTCCACCCGGCCCGGTGTCGTCGACGGTGCTGCCAAGGGCGTCACCGGCGGTGACGCCGATTCGGCGCGTCGCTCGGCGAGCGCCCGGTCGAGCTCGTCCCGATCGCTCCGGTCCTCGATCGTCAGGACCCGCTGACGGTGGATCACCAGCCAGATGTACAGCAGGGTGAACGCGGCAACGCCGACGAACAGGGTGAACAGCATCAGGCCGTCCATGTCGACGTCGCCATCGGTGCCGAACACGGTCGCCTCCTGGTGCAGGCTGCGCCACAGCCGGACGCTCCAGTGCACGAGCGGGATCTCCAAGACGGCGAGCAGGGCCACCACCGCGCTGCGACGGGCCCGCTGCTCGTGGGTCCCGCCGAGTCGGCGCACGGCCAGATAGCCGATGTAGGTGACGAACAAGAAGGCGGTCGTGGTCAGGCGAGCATCCCATTGCCAGAACACCCCCCAGGTCAGCCGCCCCCACATCGCACCGCTGACGAGGGTGATCCCCATGAACAGCACACCGACCTCGGCGCTGGCGCCGGCGAGACGATCCCAGCCCAGCGAGTGGCGTTTGGAGAACAGGTAGGTGGCCGAGGCGACGGCCGTGACCACGAAAGCCAGGTAGGCGAGCCAGGCCGAAGGCACGTGGACGTAGAGGATCCGCACCGACTCCTTCTGACGCCGATCGGCCGGTGAGAAACCGAGCCCGAAGGCGACCAGCCAGCCGATGCCGACCAGGGCGAGGATGCCGAGCACTCTCGTCGCCGGCGTCCCGGTACCGGTCGATCGCCGGGTCGAACCGGACGTCGTGGAGGTCAGGGGGGTGCTCACGGGGTGGTGATCATTCGTCGATGAGTGGGCCGAAGGCGATAGCTCCGCCGGCGCCGAAGCCCACCGCGAACACCGCCACCACGCCCAGCCAGGGCCAGCCATCGGCGATCGCCGTGTCTTCGATGCCGAGCGCCGCTTCGACGGCTCGGGTTGCTCCGATCAAAACCGGCGCCACCGCCGGGAGCAGGAGGAGCGGGAGCAGTGTCTCCCGACCTCTCGCGCCGGCAGCGAGGCCGCCGTAGAGCGTACCGACGGCCGCCAGTCCGGCGGTGGCCAGGAGCCAGGTACCGATCAACAGCGCCACGCCGTCGAGGCGCGGCGCGCTGCCGTACAACACGATCGCCGCCCCCAGCAGCAGGGCCTCGAGCAGCGCGAGCTGGACCGCGAGGGCCAGCGCCTTCCCGCCGAAGATCCCCACCGGATCGACCCCGGCGACGCGCAGGGCGTCGAGCGCTCCGTCCTCGGATTCGACCGCAAACGAACGCTGGACCAACAACAGCAACCCGAACAGCGTCGCCAGCCAGACCAGTCCGGGGGCGACCAGCTCGAGGAGCGTGTTGCCACTGTTGGCCGGGGTGGGGAGGCGTTCGAGGGCGAAGGCGAACATCACCATCACGACCACCGAGAACGGCAACACCTGATTGAGGGCGGTCCGGCTGCGGCTCTCGATGCGCAGATCCTTGCGGGCGATCGACCACGCCACGCGGGTGACGTTCATCGCCGTCTCGCCTTCATCGAGAGGTCCTGTCGTCTGGCGCCCGGTCGGCGTTGCGCGCGACCCCACCGATGACGCGGGTCTGTCCCGCTTCGACCTCGACGATCATCGTGGCCAGCGAGCCGGCCCGTTCCAGTTCGTGGCTGGCGATGACGATCGTGGCGCCCGCCGACGAGGCGTCGCCCAGGGTGGCGTCGAGTTCGTCGCGGCCCGCCGCGTCGAGGCCGGCGTGCGGCTCATCGAGCAACCACAGCTGCGCCCGCCGGGCGATCAGGCACGCCAACGCGGTCCGGCGGGCCTGACCCGCCGACAGCCGGCGGACCGGAAGATCGGCGAGCCGACCGGCGAGGCCCATGCGGGCGATCGCCGCCGCGACCTCCTCAGGGCGGGCGGCGACCGTCGCGGCCCAGAACGCGACGTTCTCGGCGACGGTCAGGTCGAGGTAGAGCCCGTTGCGATGTCCCAGCAACCCCACCTTCGGACGCACCGCGGCCCGATCGACACGAAGGTCGTGGCCAAGCACGGTCGCCATCCCCCGGGCCACTGGCGACAGCCCGGCGCACAACCGCAGCAGGGTCGTCTTGCCGGCGCCGTTGGGGCCGCGCAGTAGCGCGATCTCGCCGGCGGGCACCGACAGGCTGGCCCCGGCGAGGGCCGGGAACCGACCGAGGACGGCGACGGCATCGACGAGCTCGATGACCGGGCCGTCCACGGCCGGGACGCTACCCGGCCGCCCGCCCGCAACGAACCGCCCACCGCACCGGTTCGTCACGATCCGAGCGACCCGACGGAGTCGATACCGTTGCGGCCGTGAGCGAGCGGCCTGGACCAGCGACGCGACGGGCGGCGCGGGCGACGCGACGTGAGGCGTACTGGAACCGCCCCAAGCCACCTCACGACTGGCGATTCTGGGTCGGGGGCCTCGGGCGGGTGTTGATCGTTACCGGACTCCTGATGTTCGGGTTCGTCGCCTACCAGTTGTGGGGAACCGGCATCGAGTACGCCCAGGCGCAGAATCGGGCCGACACCGAGGTCGAGGAGTTGTTCGCCGACGCCGAGCTGGCGACCAACCCAACCGCCGCCCCCGCTTCGGCGGCCACCACGCCGGCGACCGAGGCGACCGGCCCGACCTCGGGGCCCACCCCCACCTCCGGGGCCTCTCCGAGCACCGCCGACGCCACGACCTCCACCACGTCCGCCGCCGGACCGACGACGACCGTCGCCGTCCCGCCGATCGAGGAGGGCAACGGCTTCGCGTTCCTGGAGATCCCAGCCATCGATGTCGATGTGGTGATCATCGCCGGGGTCCGCCCCAACGACCTGAAGAAGGGTCCGGGGCACTATCCCGGTACCCCGATGCCCGGCCAGACCGGCAACGCCGCGGTCGCCGGGCACCGCACGACCTACGGCCAACCCTTCTTCCGACTCGACGAGCTCGTCGCCGGCGACGAGATCATCATCACGACCGTGCAGGGACGGTTCGTCTATCTGGTGACCGGCAGCGAGGTGGTGCCGCCGTCGCGTGGTGACGTCGTGCTGACCGATGACTTCACCGTCGCCCGCTTGACGCTGACCACCTGTGATCCCAAGTACACGGCGACCAATCGTCTGATCGTGCGGGCCGACCTCGATCCGACCGGCGGGATGGATGCGCAGTCCGCCGATCTCGACTACGGCGCCGGTACCGAGCGTTCCGACGACACCGCACCCGAGGGCACCATCGTCGGCGACGTCGACCAGGCCGAGGTGGTCGAGACCCCCGCCGAGGTGGAGGACGCCTTCGCCCATGGTTGGTTCAGCGACGACGCGGCCTGGCCGCACGTCGCCGTGTGGGCGGCGCTGACCGCCGCGGTGGTCGTCGCCAGCTACTGGGTGGCCCGTGTGCTGCGGCGGCGATGGGTCGGGTGGGCGGTGGCCGTCGTCCCGTTTGTCGTCACGCTCTACTTCTTCTACCAGAACGTCAACCGCCTGCTGCCCGCCGCGCTGTGAGGCACGGCGGTGGCCGGGGCCGTACCCTGCCCGACGTGGCCGACTCGACCAGCGAACCGACGCTCGACCCGGTGCGCGCCCGGCGGGCCAGGGTCGCCCGGTGGACCTTGCTGGCCAACCGGATCGGCTACGTGTTGCTCGGCATCGCCGTCGCGGTGTTCTTCATCGCCCTCATCATCGGCTTCAGCGCCGTGCTGGCGACGACGACGGTCGTGCTGATGGTCGTGTCGTTCGTGCTGCTGGCCCCATCGATCGTGCTCGGGTATGCGGTGAAGGCCGCCGACCGCGACGACCGCGAGCGCGGCCTCTGAACGTCCCGCGCCCGCCCGGGCGGTCCGTGGCACGCACCCGCCCGATGAATGGCCCAATCGTTAGCCTCGGGTCGTGAGATGACCGCACGTCTGCACGCCTCGGCCCGCCGCGAGCAGTTGCTCGACGTCGCGCTCGAGGTCTTCGCCCGCGCCGGGTACCACGGCGCCTCGATGAACGACGTCGCCGAGGCGGCCGGCGTCACCAAGCCGGTTCTCTATCAGCACTTCGAGTCCAAGCGCGAGCTGTACCAGGCACTCCTCGACGAGGTCGGCGCCCGGCTGCTTCACGCGATCAACGGCGCCGCCAACGGGACCACCGATGGTCGCCAGCAGACCGAACGAGGTTTCCAGGCGTACTTTCGTTGGGTCGCCGAGGATCGCGACGCCTTCCGCTTGCTCTACGGCGGCGGTTCGCGCCGTGACGAGGAGTTCAACAACGCGGTCCGACGGGTGACGGCGGCGGCGTCACAGGCGATCGCACCGCTGATCGCGGCCGACATCGGCCACGAGCACCGGCTGACGGTGGCCCATGCCATCGTCGGAATGGCCGAGGGGGCCAGCCGCCGACTGGTCGAGCGCAACGAGACCTTCGACCCCGACGTGATCGCCGGACAACTGGCCGAGCTCCTGTGGGCGGGGCTCCGTGGGCTCGGCGCCAACCATCATCCCGGCTGACGGGACCGGCGACGGGCGCCGCCGGCCGACGGGCCGGGTTTCCACCCACCGACCCGCCAGGATGGTCGCGTGGCCGATGATGTCAACGACGATCTCCGCGTCGGGCCACGACTGACGATCCCGGCCGCCGAGCTGACGTGGCGGTTCTCCCGTTCGTCGGGTGCCGGCGGCCAACACGTCAACACCTCCGATACCCGTGTCGAGCTGTCGTGGGACGTGGCGGGCTCCGACGCCGTCGACGGGCGCCAACGGGCCCGCCTGCGGGCGACACTTCGTCCCCGGCTGGCCGACGGTGTCCTCACCGTCGTCGCCGCCGAGCGCCGATCACAACACCGCAACCGGGCCGACGCCCGTCAGCGGCTCGCCGCGCTGGTCGCCGAGGCGCTCGCACCGCCGCCTCCGGCGCGCCGACCGACCCGGCCGACGCGCGGCTCGCAACGGCGCCGGGTCGACGCCAAGAAGCGCCGCGGGGAGACCAAACGTCTTCGCCGACCGCCGACCGATTGACGCGCCGGCGACCGGCTCGCGACGCTCACGACCGGCCGCGTCGCCGATCGTCACGCCTCGTCAGTGGCGATCGGATGCGCCGGCACCGGTACCGACCAGCTCGCGATTCTCAGCGGTTGGCGGTGCCGTGTCGGTGGCGGCGTGGAGCGACTCGCCTTCGATGTCGACGTTGGGGAGCACCCGGTCGAGCCAGCGCGGGAGCTTCCACGCCGAGTCGCCGAGCAACGCCAGCACCGCCGGCATGATCGTCATCCGCACCACGAAGGCGTCGATCAGCACGCCGACGGCGAGCGTGAACCCGATCATCTTGACGTTGACGTCGCCGCTCAGGATGAACGCCGAGAACACGGCGATCATGATCAACCCGGCGGCCATGATGACCCGTGAGCTGTGCCGGACGCCCTCGACCACGCCGCGACACGCATCGCCGTTGTGGACGAAGTCCTCGCGGATCCGCGAGACCAGGAACACCTCGTAGTCCATCGCCAGGCCGAACAGGATCCCGAGCAACAGGATCGGCAGGATGCTGATGATCGGCCCGGGCACGTCGACCCCGAACACGTCGCTCAGCCACCCCCACTGGAACACGGCCACGGTGGCCCCGAAGGATCCGGCGACCGACAGCAGGAACCCCAGCGCCGCGGTCAACGGCACCAACAGCGACCGGAACACGATCATCAACAGCACCAGCGCCAGACCGACGACGACCAGCGCGTAGACCGGCAGTGCCGAGCCGAGCTTGTTGGTGATGTCGATGTTGAGCGCGGCCGACCCGGTGACGCTGACCGTCACGCCGTCGGCCTCGGCGACCGACGATCGGATGTCGTCGACCAGATCGGCGGTGGCCGGATCGGACGGACCGGTCCCAGGGATCACCGAGATGATCCCGAAGCGGCCGTCCTCGGTGACACCCGAAGGCGTGGCCGCTTCGACGTTGTCGAGGGCGGCGAGCTCGCCGGCGATCCCGTCCATCACCGGCGCCACCGACGTCGCCTCCTGGCCGTCGACGGTCACCAACAGCGGACCGTTGAAACCGGGCCCGAAACCTTCGGCGAGGAGGTCGAAGGCACGGCGCGAGGTGGTGTCGGTGGGTTTGGAACCGTCGTCGGGCAGACCAAGCTCGAGCCGGGTGGCCGGCAGCGCCAACACCGCGATGGCGGCCAAGGCGATCAAGAGCACCGGGGTGGCCCGGCGAACCAGCAACCGGGCCCAGCGCAGCCCGGCGGCGTCGCGCCCCGACGCCAGCCCGGTGTGGACCCGCACTCCGGGCACCCGGTAACGGTCGATGGCGTCGCCGGCGACGCCGAGCAGGGCCGGGAGCAAGGTGATCGCGATCAGCACGCTGACGGCCACCGTGCCGGCGGCGGCGAAGCCCATCACCGTCAGGAACGGGATGCCGACCACGATCAGCCCGACCAGGGCGATGATGACGGTGGCCCCGGCGAACACGACCGCCGAGCCGGCGGTGCCGACCGCCCGGGCCACCGCCTCGTCGGTCGGCAAACCCTCCACCCGGAGCTGGCGGTAGCGGGTGACGATGAACAGCGCGTAGTCGATGCCGACGGCGAGACCGAGCATGATTGCCAGGGTCGGCGCGGTCGAGCTCATGTCGACGACGCCGGTCAGCGCGGTGATGACGAGCATGCCGATGCCGACGCCAAGGATGGCGGTGAGGATCGGGAGCCCGGCGGCGACCATCGAGCCGAAGGTGATCATCAACACGACGATGGCGACGGCGATGCCGATGATCTCCGCCGAACCGGCGTGTGGTGGCTCGTCGAGGGCGTCGCCGCCGAACTCGACGACGAGGCCGGCTTGGAGCGCCGGGTCGACGGCCGCTTCGAGCGCCTCCTTGGCCTCGTCACTCAGCTCGGCGGCGGGCAGCGCGTAGGCGACGTTGGCGTATCCGATCGACCCATCACCCGAGATCGTCTCGGTCTCGAAGGGGTCGGTCACGTTGACGACCTCGGGGGCGACGGTCAGCGCGGCGACCGTCTCGGCGATCGCATCGGCCGCCGCTGGTTCGGTGAGCGCGCCGCCCTCGGGTGCTTCGAACACGACCCTCGCCGTCGCTCCCCCGGCACCGGGCATCTCCTCGTCGAGGCGGTCCAAGGCGGTCTGCGCCTCGGTGCCCGGGAGCTCGAAGTTGTCGCTGGTGTCACCGCTCATGGTGGCGGCGGCCACGCCGGCGGCCACCAGCACGATCGCCCACAGGGCGAGCACGGTGCGTCGACGGGCAACCGCCCACCCTCCCAATCGATACAGCGCGTGACCCATCTCCGTCTCTCCTCCGTCGTCGAGCTCCAGGCGAACGGGAGGCGACTGTAGCGGCACCAGCGTCTTCATGCACTAGTGACACAAATCTCCGTTGTTGTGTCTGACGTCGGCCATACTGGGGACGTGGGAGTCGGTGCACCGAGATCAAGCGACACGCTGCTCGCCGCGCCCGCTGCCGTCGAGCCGCCCGGTGAGGCGGCTCCCGGACGACGCGAGCGCAAACGACGCTCGACGCGCACCGCCATCGTCGAGGCCGCCCTCGAGCTGTTCGAGCAGCAGGGTTACAGCGAGACGTCGATCGAGGAGATCACCGAACGCGCCGACGTCGCCCGCCGAACGTTCTTCCGGCACTTCGTCAGCAAGGACGCCGTGCTCCTGCCCGACTTCGACGACTACCTGGTCGCCGTGGCGCAACGGGTCGGCTGCACTCCACGACCGCTGACGGTGCGTCGACTGCTCGAGGCCTACGCCGACGCCGCCCCGCTACTCGACGCCAAGGTCTCCGTCCTTCAGCGAGCCCGGTCGATCATGGCACGCAACGAGGTCGACGTGAGCCGCAGCGCGTGGCGCCTGATGGACAGCGTCCGGGCGATGGTGATCGGGATGATCGCCGAGGCCGCCGGGCTGCCGCCCGACGACGACCGCGTCGTGATGGCGACGTCGTTGACCCTCCACGTGTTGGAGGCCGGCGTCACCACCTGGATCACGTCCTCGCCGACCGAGCCGGCGGCCGAGGTCTTCCAGCGTGCGCTGGACATGACGATCGGACTCGTCGACGAGACGATCACCCTCGCCTGAACGTGGGATCGTCACGGACCGTGGTGACATCCGATCAGCGGGGCTGAAACGACAGCCCCCGGTAGCCGTCGACGAACCCGGCCGCCAGCGCGGCCGCGACGATCTCATCTCGTCGGTCGGAGGCCGCCAGCTCGACACCGTCCACCTTGCGCACCTCGACTTTGCGCAGTCGCCCCGACGCCGCGTGTGCGGCGAGCGCTTCGGCCCACCCGGTGTCAACGTCCGCCGCCGGGAACGTGACCAGGTGGTGCGATCGGCGGTCGAACCAGGCCAACGGCACTCCGTCGCGCTGGACGACGAGCGCCGCGCCGATACGCGCCGGACGGCCACCACTCGAGTCGGGCCACCCCAAGCTGGCGCCGTACGGCTGAGCCGGATCGGTCGCGGTCAGCGTGACCAGCGGAGAAGGTCGGGCGTCGGTCAGTCGGTCAGCGTTCGGGTCGCGGACGTCACGAAGCCGATCGACCGCCCCCGGCAGGGCGAACTGCGCAGCACCGAGCCCGCTGACGAAATAGCCGCGCCGCACCGCACCGCGCTCCTCCAACACCTTGAGCACCCCGTACACGGCGGCGTATCCACCGACGACACCCTCGGCCAGCACCGCCTCACGGGTGACGACGCCGTGACGTTCGACCAGCTGGCGGGCCGCCGCGTGAGCGGCCTCGGTGGGCGTGGGCGCCGGATCGAGCAGCGGCGCGACGAGGCTCCACCGCCCGGCCCCGGCCGGCGGACCGATCCGGGTCAGCCGGCCCGGACGACGACGACTGCGCGCGACCCCGCTCTTCTTCGCCGCCCGTGCCCCCACGCCACCGACGGGTGCGGCAACCGCGCGCAACGGGGCCAGCGAATCGTTGGTGACCTCACCGGCCCAGACCAGATCCCAGAGCGCCGCCAGCACCTCGTCGTCCTTCAGCGTGGGCGCGCCGGCCTTGAGCTGGGTCCAGAACACCGCCCCCCGCTCGGCCAAGACGGCCCGCAGGGCGTCGTGGATGACCCCCTCGGGGCGTTGGTGGGTCTCCCAACCCGGCGCCAACAGCGGGAGCTGGTCGGCGAAGCACAGCCGGATCCGTCCGTCGCGGCTGCCGATGGCTCCCGCACCGACCCACACGACGTCGCCCGACGTGCACAGCTCGTCGAGCAGCGACGGGCGGTAGTCCTGCACCCGGGCCGCCAACACGTCGGCGTCGAGGGTCGATGCCACCAGCGGTGCGCCGGCGAGCACCCCGACCGCCTCCACCAACCCGTCGACCCCGCGTCGGGTGCCGGGGATCCCCTGCCACGACGGCAGGAACCGGGCCAACGCCTCGGGCTCGACCGGTTCGACCTCCTTGCGCAGCACCGCCAGCGACCGGCGACGGAGCTGGCGCAACACGTCGGTCTCGCACCACTCCCGGCGGATCCCGTCGGGGCGGAACTCACCGAGCACGACACGCCCGGATTCCTCCAGCGCCCGCAGCGCCCCGACGGCACGGGCCTCGGGGACGCCCAACCGTTCGGCGACCTCGCACTCGACGAACGGACCGTGGGTGCGGGCGTACCGCCCGATCAGGTCCTCCAGCGGGCGCGGCACGGGCTCGGTGAAGGCCTGGGGCAAGCCCAGCGGCAGCGCGCAGCCCAGCGCGTCGCGGTACCGGGCGGCGTCCTCGGCGGCGATGAACCGCGTCTCTCCGGCGACGGCGACCTCGGCGATTCGCTTCTCGGTGATCAGCGCGGCGAGCCAGCCCTCGACCGGCTCGGTCGATTCGACCCGCAGGTCGATCTCGGTACGTGAGAGGTCGCCGACGCGCCGAAGCACGTCATGCAGCTCGTCGGCGTCGCGTGCTCGCCGACCGTCAGACAGCCGTTGCAGATCGAGCTCGACGTCGGCGAGAACGCCCGGGTCGAGCAGCTCGCGCAGCTCCTCGGCGCCGAGCAGATCACGCAGCAGGTCGCGATCGAGCGCCAGCGCGGCGGCCCGACGCTCGGCCAGCGGAGCGTCGCCCTCGTACATGTAGGCGGCGATCCAGTTGAACAGCAGGCTCTGCGCCATCGGGCTGGGCTTGGGGGTGTCGACGGTGACCACCCGCACCGCCCGGCTGCGCAGCTGGCCGAGCACCTCCTTGAGCGCCGGAACGTCGAACACGTCCTGCAGGCACTCGCGCGAGGCCTCCAACAGAATCGGGAATGTCGGGTACTTGGCCGCCACGGCCAACAGATCGGCCGCCCGTTGACGCTGCTGCCACAACGGCGTGCGCTGATCGGGGCGCCGGCGTGGCAACAGCAGCGCCCGACCGGCACATTCGCGAAAGCGCGACGAGAACAGCGCCGTCTGCGGCAGCGTCGAGACCACCAGCTCCTCGATGTCCTCGGGCTCGATCGCCAGCGCGTCGAGCGGCAGCTCGTCGACCGATTCGGGGAGCCGCAGCACGATCCCGTCGTCGCCCCACATCGACTCGACCGGCAGGTCGTACCGATCGGTCAGCCGGCGTTCGATCGCCATCGCCCAGGGGGCGTGCACGGGCGTTCCGAACGGGCTGAGGATGCAGACCCGCCAGTCGCCGATCTCGTCGCGGAACCGCTCGACGACGACGGTGCGGTCGTCGGGCACGGCCCCGGTGGCCTCGGCCTGTTCGTCCACGTACTGCAACAGGTTGGACGCCGCCAGCACGTCGAGCGAGTAGTGCTCGCGCAGCCGCTCGTCGGCCATCGGCGGCGGCAGCTCGCGCAGCTCCCGGACGAACCGGCCGAGGGCACGGCCCAGCTCCAGCGGCCGGCCGGGGCGGTCACCGTGCCAGAACGGCATCTTCCCCGGCTCGCCAGGGGCCGGCGTGACCATCACCTTCTGGAAGGTGATGTCCTCGATCCGCCAGGTCGACGCCCCGAGCAGAAACGTCTCGCCGGGTCGGCTCTCGTAGACCATCTCCTCGTCGAGCTCGCCGACCCGGGTGCCGTCGGGCAGGAACACCCCGAACAACCCGCGGTCGGGGATGGTGCCACCCGAGGTGACCGCCAGCCGCTTCGAGCCCTCGCGGGCGCGCACCATCTCGGTGGCGCGGTTCCACACCAGCCGGGGTCGGAGCTCGGCGAACTCCTCGCTTGGATAGCGGCCGGCCAGCAGGTCGAGCGTGTTGTACAGCTGCTCGTCGGACAGGTCGGCGAAGTTGGCGCTGCGTCGCACCAGCGCCGCGAGATCGTTCAACGGCAGCTCGCCGTCGGCACCGGCGGCGTGGGCGACGAGCTGTTGGGCGAGGACGTCGAGCGGGTTGCGCAGATAGCGCGTCGTCTCGATCTCGCCGTCGATCATTCGCCGCGTGACCACCGCCGCCTCCAGCAGGTCGCCGCGATGCTTGGGGTAGATCGTGCCCTTCGACGGCTCGCCGACCTGGTGACCGGCCCGACCGATGCGCTGCAGCCCCCGGCTGACCGCACCGGGCGACTCGACCTGGATGACCAGGTCGACCGCACCCATGTCGATGCCCAGCTCGAGACTGCTGGTGGCGACGATCGCCCGCAGCGACCCACGCTTGAGCTCGTCTTCCACCAGCACCCGCTGCTCGCGGGCCAGCGACCCGTGGTGGGCCTTGACGAGGTCGCCGGCGTTGCGCAGCCCGGTCTCGGGGTCGATGCCGATGCCCCGCTGTTCGGCCAGCTCGTTGAGCTGGGCCGCCAGCCGCTCGGTCTGGCGGCGACCGTTGCAGAAGATGATCGTCGAGCGGTGTTCGAGGACCTGGTCGAGGATGCGCGGGTAGATGCTCGGCCAGATGCTGGCCCGACGCGGCGCCCCGCCGGCGCCGGACGTGACGCCGGCCAGCAGATCGGCCCCCGGACCCGCGGGTGCCTCGGCGGCGGCACCGGCCGCCAGATCCCCCATGTCCTCGACCGGAATGACGACGTCGACGGCGAGCGGCTTGCGGATGCCGGCATCGACGATGGCGACCGGCCGCGGCCGCGCTGGTGCGGCGAACCCACCGAGGAACCGGGCGACCTCCTCCAGGGGGCGTTGTGTCGCCGACAGTCCGATGCGCTGCGGCGCACGGGCCGTCACCTCCTCGAGCCGCTCCAGCGAGAGCGACATGTGGGCACCGCGCTTGGTGGCCGCCAGGGCGTGGATCTCGTCGATGATCACCGTCTCGACCGACGCCAGCGTCTCGGCCGCCGACGAGGTGAGCATCAGGTAGAGACTCTCCGGCGTCGTGATCAGCAGGTCGGGCGGGTTGCGGATGAGCTTCTGGCGGTCCCGCGACGATGTGTCCCCGGTGCGCATGGCGACCTCGGGGACGAAGATCGTCTCGCCGAGGCGTTCGGCGGCCAACGCGATGCCGGCGAGCGGGGCGCGCAGGTTCTTCTCGACGTCGAAGGCCAGCGCACGCAGTGGCGACAGGTACAGCACGCGGGTGCGGGCCTTCTTGGCCTGCGGCGGCGACGACGTGACCAGCCGGTCGATCGACGACAGGAACGCGGCGAGCGTCTTGCCGCTCCCCGTCGGGGCGCAGATCAGCGTGTGGTCCCCGCCGGTGATGGCCGGCCAGCCCTGCACCTGTGGCGGTGTCGGCTCGGGAAACGACGCGGCGAACCAGGCGCGGACCGCCGGCGAGAACGCCGCAAGAGCCTCGTGATCAGCGATGGAAGCGAGGCTAACGACGGGGTGTCACCGCCGGATTTGGGAACCGGGGGCGACCGCCAGGCGTCAGACCGAGCGTGAGCGTGATCGACCACTCCCCAGTGCTGGCGGCCAGCGCCAAGGTCGTCACCCCGATCGGGCCGGCGCACGGACCGATCGCGCCAATCGTCGCCCGCTCGACCGACGACCTGGCCGTCTTCGCCGATCGGTTCGACGACTCGATCGAGGTCTACAGCCCCGACCCCGTCGAGTCACTCCGCCTGCTCGCCCCGTTCTTCGCCGACCAACACGTCGTGCTGCTGTTCGCGCTCGACGGTGACGAGCACCCCGACGCCACGCTGTTCGTCGACGGCGTGACGATCACCGCCCACCTCACCGGCGCCGACCACCCGTCACCGTTCCGGCCGGCGCACGCCGTCCGCCACCTCGTCGGCTTCGCCGTCGCCGAGCGCGACCTCCCGGCCGGCTACCGACTCGGCTGACCGATCGGTCGCCCGCGCCGCGGGAGACTGGCGCGGTGGACATCCCCGCCGCTGTGCAGAACAAGGCGCGCGTCCACGGCGCCACCGACTGGCTGCGCTCGGTCCCTGACCTGGTGGACGAGTTGGCCACGAGATGGGATCTCACGATCGGCGCGAGCCTCGACGGAGGGACCGAGGCGCACGTCGTCGCCGTGACCACGGCCGATGGGACCGGCGCCGTCCTCAAGCTGATCGTGCCGCGCGACGGCGACGCCGCCCGTCACGAGATCACCACCCTCCAGTTGGCCGACGGTCGCGGGTGCGCGCGCCTGCTCGCCGCCGACCCCGCGCTCGGCGCGTTGGTCGTCGAGCGGCTCGGGCAGCCCCTCGCCGACGCCGGACTGCCCATCGACCAACGCCACGACATCCTGTGCCGCGTCGGCCAGCAACTCTGGCGACCCGTCGCCGAAGGCGTCCTGCCCGATGGCGCCGCCAAGGGCCGCTGGCTCCACGACGAGATCCTGGGTCGATGGGAGCACCTCGGCCGGCCGTGCACCGAGGCCGTCATCGACCACGCCGTCGCCTGTGCCGAACGGCGGATCGCCGCCCACGACGACGAGCGAGCGACGTGACCCACCGGGCAAGCTGAGCGGGTGCCCGAGGGCGACACCATCCGCAAGCTCGCCGGCCGGATCGCCGTCCGGTTCTCGGGACAGCGGGTCGAGCGGACGATCACGCGCGACCCGCGACTGGTCGGTCTCGATCTCGACGGCGCCACGCTGACCGGCGCCGACGCGGTGGGCAAGCACCTCCTCGTCCGGTTCGACGACGGGCGCGCTGCATGCGCACCTGCGGATCGACGGGTCGTTCGTGGTCGGGCCGGCGTCCGGCCGACCGGCGTGGCGACGCCGGCTGGAGCTGTGGTTCGAGGACGGCCAGCTCACGGCGGTCGACGTCGCCGTGCTCGGCGTGATCGCCACGGCCGACGAAGCCGATGTCGTCGGCCATCTCGGACCGGACCTCTGCGCGCCCGATCCACCCGATCCCGACGAGATCGTCGCTCGGCTCACGGGCCGGCCCGACGAGCCGTTGACGGGCACCTTGCTCGACCAACGCAACGTCGCTGGGTTCGGCAACGTCTACGCCATCGAGCTGCCCTTCATCGTCGGTGTGTCGCCGAACCAGCCGATCGGCACCGTCACCGGGCTGCGCGGCCTCGTCGCGCTGGGCACCGCGTTGATCCGGGTCAACACCGCGCGCGGGCCGCGCAACACCACCGGGCGGCGGCTGGGTCAGCCCGATCACTGGATCTACGGGCGACGTCGCTGTCCGCTCTGCGGGGACACCGCGAGCGCGTGGTCCGAGCGCGACAGCCCGTGGCGACGAGCGTCGGTCTGGTGTCCGAGCTGCCAGCCGCTGACTGACGAGCGCGCCGTCGACCTGGATCGCGCCCGGAGGCTGCTGTCGCTGCACCCCGCCCGGCGGGACCCGAGCTACCCGATCGAGGGGTGAGCGCACCAGCGGAGGGCGCGCGGTCAGCGGTCGGCGGTGCGGCGGGTGGTGGCGGCGTGCAGGCGGGCGAAGGGGTGGGCCAGCTCGCCGGCGGCGCGGGCTCCGGCGAGGGCCTCGCCCCACCAGGCCAGATCGTCGCGCATCACGTCGAGCGCGGCGGCGGGGGCGACGGTGGTCAGACCACCGGCGTCGTCGAAGGTCGACATCACGGTCGGGATGAGGACCGTGCTGCGCAGCGCGACGCACTCGAAGTTCTGGGCGACGTGCACCAGGTGCTCGACGGCCCGCGCCCCACCGACGTGCGAACCGGTGTAGGCGACGACACCGAGCGGCTTGTTGCGCAGCGCGTGGCTCAAATACAGCGAGTCGAGGGCGTTCTTCAGCTCACCGGGGATCGAGTGGTTGTACTCGGGGGTCAACACCACGAACACGTCGCCGGTGGCCATCGCCTCGTTCCAGCGCTTGACGACCGGCTCCGAGTAGGTCGGCGCGCTCGGGTCGCCGATCGAGCCGGCATGCTCCTGGAAGAACGGCAGCTTCCACTCGCGCAGGTCGAGCACCTCGACGTCGAATCGCTCGTCGGCCGTCAGTTCGCCGGTCAGCCACGGCAGCACCCGGTCGGCGGCG
Organism: Desertimonas sp.; assembly: GCA_047972065.1. Classification (GTDB taxonomy): domain Bacteria; phylum Actinomycetota; class Acidimicrobiia; order Acidimicrobiales; family Ilumatobacteraceae; genus JALZMG01. The sequence continues at coordinate 6,133 of JBKEAH010000108.1, read as the reverse complement.
CGGCCGGGACGGGTCGATCCGACGACGAGCTTGAGCGACAGCGTCACGGCCCGCGAGTCAACCGGGGGACGGCTCGTCGCGCACGATCCGACCGTCGCGCAACTCGATCGTGCGGGTCAGACGCACCTCGTCGAGCAGGGCACGGTCGTGCGTGACCAGCAGCACGGTGCCGTCGAAGGCGTCGAGGGCCCGTTCGAGCTGCTCGATGGCGGGGAGATCGAGATGGTTGGTCGGCTCGTCGAGCACGAGCACGTTGGCGCCGTTGGCCTGGAGCAGCGCCAAGGACGCCCGCGTCCGTTCACCCGGCGACAACGAGGCGGCGGGTCGGGTGACGTGATCGGCGACGAGCCCGAACTTGGCCAGCAGCGTGCGGGCGTCCGAGGCGTCCATCCCGGTCTCGTCCTGGAAGGCGCGCAACAGGGAGTCGGCGCCCTCGAGTTGGTGGCGCGCCTGTTCGACCTCACCGATGACGACCGACGACCCGAGCGAGGCCGACCCGGCGCTCAGCGTGGCCCGGCCGAGCAGCACGTCGAGCAGGGTCGACTTGCCCGACCCGTTGGCCCCGACGATGGCGATGCGTTCGCCGTTGGACACCAGCAGGTCGATCGGGCCGAGTGTGAACGAGCCCCGGTCGACCACCGCCGCCGAGGCGGTGGCGACGACGTCGCCGGACCGGCCCGCCGATGCGATCTCGAAGCGCAGCTCCCACGCCTCGCGCGGCTTGTCGGCCACCTCCAACCGCTCGATCGCCTTGTCGGTGCGCGCCGCCCGCCCGGCGAGCTGCTCGGTCTGGTTCATCCGGAAGTGACGGATGAACTTGTCGGCCTCGTCGGACCGTCGCACCCTGGCCTGACCCTGCTGCGCCCACTCCCGCTCGCGCTGGGCGCGGGCACCGAGCGCCTTGCGCTGCGTGTCATAGGCCTCGAAGCGCTCCCACGCGTGCCGGCGGGCGGCGGCGCGCTCGTGTTGATAGGCCGACCACCCGCCGCCGTACAGCGTGGCGTGGTGGGTGAACTCGTCGAGCTCGAGGACGTGGGTGACGGCGTGTTCGAGGAACCGGCGGTCGTGGCTGACCAGGACGACACCGGCGGAGAGCTCGTCGATCCAGCGCTCCAGCCGGGCGAGCCCGTCGAGGTCGAGGTCGTTGGTCGGCTCGTCGAGCAGGAACACGTCGAACCGGGCGAGCAGCAGCGCGGCGAGGCCGCAGCGCGCCGACTCACCGCCGGACAGCGACCCCGTGGTCTGATCGAGCAGGTCGGCGTCGAGGCCGAGCTCCGCCCACGTCTCCCCGACGCGGGCATCGAGGTCGGCAGCGCCGAGCCCCAGCCACTGTTCGAGCGCCACGGCGTAGCGGTCGTCGGCACCGGCAACCCCACCCGCCAACTCCGTCGTGGCGGTGTCGAGCGCCACCTGCGCGGCCGCCACCCCGGTGCGACGACCGAGGAACTCACGCACCGTCTCGTCGTCGGCGCGGGACGCTTCCTGGGGCAGGTAGCCAACGGTGGCGCCGGCCGGCACCGTCTCGACGACGCCGGCGTCGAGGGGAACCAGCCCGGCCAGCGCCCGGAGCAGGGTCGTCTTGCCCACCCCGTTGGGACCGACCACCCCCAGCCGACGGCCTGGCACCACGGTCAGCTCGATCCCGTCGAGCACGGTGACCGGCCCGCGCACCACCGTGAGGTTGCGGGTCCGGATGGTCGCGGTCATGGGCAGCGGGTGGAACGCTCGATGCGCGCCCAGACGGGCAGCGGCCAGTGGGTGGTCACGTCGATCCTGCACCCGGGGCTGCGGTCCATGGCGCCGAGGTTAGGGTGACGGTCATGGCCGTTGTTGGTGAGCACCACCCTGCGTTCGAAGAGTACTGCGAGTGCATCTTCGAGCTCAAAGAGGACGACATCGACGTCATCCAGGCCCGCATCGCCGAACGGCTCAACGTCAGCCGCCCGGCGGTGAGCGAGATGATGAGACGGTTGGAGACCGAAGGGCTCATCATCACCGACCCGAAGATCGAGCTGACCGCCAATGGTCGAGAGCTGGCCGAGCGCGTCGTGCGTCGCCACCGACTGGCCGAACGATTCCTCACCGACATCCTCGAGCTCTCGTGGGCCGAGGCCCATCACGAGGCCGGCAAGTGGGAACACGTGATGAGCAGTTCGGTCGAGAAGGCGATGGCCAAGGTGCTGGGCAATCCCACCACCTGCCCGCACGGCAACCCGATCCCCGGCACCAACTATGATGAGCCGGAGTTCCAGGCGCTGTCGGCCGTGGCCGTGGGCTCGACGTTCACGGTGCGACGGATCACCGAGGAGCTGGAGTTCGCCCCCGGTCTCCTCGAGTTCCTCGAAGCGAGCTCGTTGCAGCCCGGACGCGAGGGGCTGATCACGGCGGCATCGCCGGACGGCACGATCACCGTGGAGATCGAGGGCAGCCACATCGGTGTCGGCGCGTTCGCCAGCGCCCGGATCCTCGTCAGCGAGTGACCGTCGCGCGTCGCACCGTCGCGCTCGTCGCGCTCGTTGCGCTCGGCGCGTGCGCCGAGACCACGGTCGACACCACGAGGGCAACCGTCGAGGTGGACGGTTCGGTGCCACCGACGTCGACGACCGAGCCGACGGGTACGACCGCCGAACTTCTCGACCGGTTGATCGACGAGACGACCGCACTGAGCGAGCGGGTGGTGGAAGACGATGGAGAGACCGAGGCCTTGGCCCGCATCGAGGCGCTGTGGGTGGCCGTCGAACCCGACATCGAGGCGGAACGACCCGACCTCCTCGACGAGTTCGATGGGGCGATGGACTACGCACGCCGGGCCGTCGAGCGGCGCCGCCCGGCCGACGCCGACAAGGCCAGCCGTAACCTGCGCTCACTCGTCGCCAACCTCTGATGAACCGACGACGTCATGCCGCCGCGAGGCGATAGACGGTGACGTGCGAGCGGGACTCGGCGGTGAACTCGGCGCCGGCCCAATCGGCGTGGCGGGACTCCTGCCCGAACCCGGCCAGCCGCGCCATCAGATCGAGCTCGCTGGGCCAGATGTAGCGCTGCGGGGTGCGGAAGATCTGCGCCTCGCGACCGGCGCCGAACCGCACGTGATGTGACACCAGGATCTGATTCAGGGGGTCGTAGGTGTCGACACCGAGGTAACCGGGTTCGGCGCCGAAGATCAGCCCCGGCTGGCCGGGCGGCAGCCGCTGCAGATCGGGCACGCCGAGCTCGATGACGAATCGCCCACCCGGGACGAGATGACGGGCGGCGTTGGCGAAGCAGGCCACCTGCTCGTCCTGGGTGAGCAGGTTGGCGACCGTGTTGAACACGAGGTACACCAGCGCGTACTCGCCGGGAGCGGTCGCCGTCGCCATGTCGCCCTGCAGCACCGGCAGCGTCGTCTCATCGACCTTGGTGCGGAGCTGCTCGATCATCGGCCGCGACAGCTCGATGCCGGTGACGTCGACTCCCCGCTCGCCCAGCGGGATCGCGACTCGACCGGTGCCGACGGCGAACTCCAGCACCCGACCGCCACCGGACAGCTCGACGAGTCGATCGAGCATCGGCTCGATCACCTCGGGTGCGAACACGCCGCGGCCCGGGGTGTCGTAGCGCCGCGCCACGTCGGCGTCCCACAGCCGCTGCTGGTCCCACCTGGTCACGTCGAGCTCGTCGTCCATCCGTCCACCGTGGCCGCCCGACGGTCGGCCGGCGCGACGGGTTTCGGACGAATCGAGGTCTGCCCCCGATTCGTCGGTCAGCGCATGGCGGCGGGGAGCGCGTCGGCGTGCACGACCGTCAGCCGCTGGGTCGGACGGGTCAGCGCGACGTACAGCGCCCGCAGACCGAGGGCCTCATCGGCGACGATCTGAGCCGGCTCGACGACGACGACCCCATCGAGCTCGAGCCCCTTGACCACGCTGACCGGCACCAACGTGACGTCGTCATCGAGACCGCGGCGCGTCGCCCGGCCGTGCTCGATCCCCGCCGCCGACAGCGCCCGCGAGATGTCCTCGACGAGATTGTCGGGCACGACCACGGCGACGCTTCCGGGCAACGTATTGGCCATCTTGTCGGTCTCGGTGGCGACGACGGCGCCCAGCTCGCTGGGCACGTCGACGGCGACGATCTCGGGGGCCGCGTCGCCCACCCGCACCGCGGTCGGTGAACGCAGCGATGGTGTCGCCGCCGCCATCACCCGATCGGCCAGGTCCATGATCTGCGCCGGAATGCGATAGCCCACCGACAGCCCGACGATTCGGGCCGGTTTGCGGTCCGGCAAGTACCCCAGCACGTCGTCCCACTCGTCGGGGGCAAGCGGGCCGGTCGCCTGCGCGAGGTCGCCGACCACCGTCATCGAGCCGTTGAGCGACCTCCGCGCCGCCATCTTGAGTTGCATCGGCGACAGGTCCTGCACCTCGTCGACCACGATGTGACCGTAGGTGCGGATCTCGTCGCTGTCGTCGATCTTGCCACCCGGGCCCGGGATCGGCCCGAGCGCCTCGCGGGCGTCGTCGAGCAGGGCGATGTCGGCCGCCGTCCAACGCACACGGCTCACGGCCTCCGAGCGCGGGCGGTACAGCCTGTCGATCTCGGCGCCGGTCAGCACGCGACGCCCGGCCAGGCGGAGCAGGGCCGACGAGCCGAAGAGGTCGTGGAGCAGTTCGGCCGGCGTCAGCCGCGGCCACATCCGGTCCAGCGCGGCGCGAACCTCGGGGACGGCACGAAGGTCCTGGCGGACCTCCCGGGCGGTCACCTCCTCACCACGCCACGACGCCGCCAACGCGGCGTAGAACTCACCCTCGACGAACCGGCGCCCGGAGTTGTGGCGGCGGGCTCGGCGACGCGCCGCCGCGACGATGCGTGCCGAGTCCTCCGTCGACAGCCGCACGTACCCCGAACGAAACGGCACCCGCAGGCCGCGCGGCAGTGCTCGCTGCCGGTCGCGCACCGCCTGATCGATCACGTCGGACATCCGCGCGTCGCCCTTCACCCGCGCCACGTCGGGCGAATCGGTGGCGTCGACGCCGGGGCGGGCCACGTCGACCCCCGGGACCAGATCGGCCAGCACGACCTGCTCGACACCGGCTTCGCCGAGCGAGGGCAGCACACGCTCGATGTACCGCAGGAACACCCGGTTGGGCCCGATGACCAGCACCCCTTGGTCCTCGAGCGGGAAGCGGTGGGTGTACAGCAGGTAGGCGGCACGGTGGAGGGCGACCACGGTCTTGCCGGTGCCGGGCCCTCCCTGGACCACCAGCACCCCCGCCTGCGGCGACCGGATGATCTCGTCCTGCTCGGCCTGGATGGTGGCGACGATGTCGCCGAGGGTGCCGGTGCGACCGCGCTCGAGGGCGGCGAGCAGCGTCGAGTATCCGCGCAGGCCATCGGAGCGACCCGCCAGCCCGTCATCGTGACCGACCCCCAGATGACCGTCGCCGAACAGCTCGTCCTCCAACCCAAGCAGCCGACGACCCTCGACCACGAAGTGGCGTCGGCGCATCAGCCCCATCGGTTCGCGTCCGGTCGCCCGGTAGAAGGGCTCGGCCACCGGGGCGCGCCAATCCACCACCACCGGCTCAGAGTCCTCGTCGGCGACCGCGAGGCGCCCGATGTGAAAGCTCTCGATGCTCTCGGGAGGTTCGCCACGTCGGTCGATCCGCCCGAAGACGAGCGCCATGTCCCCGAGATCGAGATCGGACAACCGCTTGACCAGCGCCTCGTCGAACGCGTTGCGCTCGAATCGGGCCTGGAAGGTCCCACCCAGATCGGCCTCGGTCAGATCGCGCATCCGCCACGCCGACTCCCGGGTACGGTCGAGGCAGTCGTAGGCGTGATCGACGTAGGCCTGCTCGGCGGCAAGTTCGGGGTGCTGCTGCGTCATCCGGTCTGCTGGGTGGTGGGCCGCGATCGGGCCGATCGGTGGCGCACCGCATCGGCAGGTCGAAAAAGGGGCCCCAGCACTCTATCGGCGCAGGTCGTACCGGGTTCTCGGGCCGGCACGTCGGTACCCTCCAACCCAGTGATGGACCCCATCGACGCCGCCGAACCGCCGTTCCTGGCGGCGGCCGCCGGCCGTCCCGGCGCCCGGACCCCCGTGTGGTTCATGCGTCAGGCCGGCCGCAGCCTGCCCGAGTACCGGTCCGTA
>JBKEAH010000100.1:0-8895 GCA_047972065.1 Desertimonas sp. | reverse complement strand
CCCGCGATCGACAACGGCTTCTACTACGACTTCGAGCTGCCCGACGCCGCAACCTTCAGCGACGATGATCTCGCCGCGATCGAGGCCCGGATGCACGAGATCATCGCCGCTGACCAGCCCTTCGTGCGCGCGGAGCTCCCCGCCGCCGACGCGCTGGAGGTGTTCGCCGACCAGCCCTACAAGGTGGAGATCATCGAGCGGGTGGCCGCGGCCGGCGACGGGGCCGACGCGCTCGACAGCGGCGAGGTCGATGTCGGCGGTACGGTCAGCCTGTACCGCAACACCGACGACTTCGTGGACCTGTGCAAGGGCCCGCACGTGCCCTCGACCCGCCGGCTGGGCCACTTCAAGCTGCAGAAGGTCGCCGGCGCCTACTGGCGGGGCAACGAGAAGGGCCCGATGCTCCAACGCATCTACGGCACCGCGTGGGAGTCCGACGCCGCGTTGACGGCCCACCTCCAACAGCTGGTCGAAGCCGAAAAGCGTGATCACCGCCGGTTGGCCAACGAGCTCGACCTGTTGAGCTTTCCCAGCGAGATCGGTGGGGGTCTGGCGGTGTGGCACCCCAAGGGGGCGATCGTCCGCAAGATCATGGAGGACTACAGCCGGGTGCGCCACGAGCGCGGCGGCTACCAGTTCGTCTTCACCCCGCATCTCACCAAGGCCCAGCTGTTCGAGACCAGCGGTCACCTCCAGTGGTACGCCGAGGGGATGTACCCGCCGATGGAGATGGACAACGGCACGTACTACATGAAGCCGATGAACTGCCCGATGCACTGCCTGATCTACCGCGCCCGCCAGCGCAGCTACCGCGAGCTGCCGTTGCGGCTGTTCGAGCTCGGCACCGTGTATCGCTACGAACGGGCCGGCACGCTCCACGGGCTGCTGCGCATCCGCGGGTTCACCCAGGACGACGCCCACATCTTCTGTACTCGCGAGCAGGCGCCCGACGAGATCGCGTCGTTGCTGGATTTCGTGCTGTCGGTCCTCAAGGCGTTCGGGTTCGACGACTTCACCTTCAACCTGTCGACCAAGGACCCCGACAAGTACGTCGGCACCGACGAGGGTTGGGACGAGGCCACCGCCGCCTTGAAGGCGGCGCTCGAGCGTCACGGGCTCGAGTATTCGGTCAAGGACGGCGACGCCGCGTTCTACGGACCGAAGATCGACATCGACGTGCGCGACGCCATCGGGCGGACCTGGCAGCTGTCGACGATCCAGTACGACTTCAACCACCCTGAGCGCTTCGATCTGGCCTATGTCGGCGCCGACAACGATCGGCACCGACCGATCATGTTGCACCGAGCGTTGTTCGGATCGATCGAGCGGTTCTTCGGCGTGCTCTTGGAGCACTACGCCGGGAACTTCCCGACCTGGCTGGCACCGACACAGGTGCGCGTGCTGCCGGTCGCCACCGCCCACGAGGAGTACGCCGACAAGGTCGCCGATCGCCTCCGAGCGGCGGACGTGCGCGTCGATGTCGTCGGGGCCACCGACGCGCTGGGCAAACGGATCCGAGCGGGAAAGCTGGAGAAGTTGCCCTACATCTTGGTGGTGGGCGACGAGGACGTGGCCGCCGGCAGCGTCGGTGTCAACCGGCGGGGTGAGAACAAGCCCGAGCGGGGTGTCGAGCTGGGCAACTTCGTCGAGCAGCTCATCGACGAGATCGCCGTCGCCACCAGCCACGCCCTCACCGCGTGACCCCGCTCGAGCTGCTCTGGAACGGGTGGCGCGCCGGCTACGTCACGTCGGGGGGAGCCGCCGGAGGTGTCGGTAGCGACGACGTGGCGAGTGGCCGCGGGAGCGTGTTCACCCGGATTCTGGCGTCGGGGTTGGCCGACGAGGAGACCCACGTCGTCCACCGGGGCGAGCACGTCGTCGCCATCCTCAACGCCTTCCCGTACTCGATCGGCCATCTGCTGGTGCTGCCCTACCGCGAGATCGGTGCGCTCGAGTCGCTACGGGCGGCCGAGCACGCCGAGCTGTGGGCGACGGTCACCGACGCCGTGCGCGCCCTCAAGGCGGCGATGAACCCCGAGGGTGTCAACGTGGGCATCAACCTGGGGAAACCCGCCGGCGGCTCGGTCAGCGAGCATCTCCACGTGCACGTCGTGCCGCGCTGGACCGGCGACGCCAACTTCATGACGACGACGGCGAACACCCGCACGTTGCCCGAAACGCTGCCGGACACGGCGGCGAAGCTGCGGGCCGCCTGGCCGGGCTGACCCCGATGTCGTCGTGGGGCGCGGCGGATCGCCGTAGCCTGTCGGGGCGATGAGCGACGAAGGCGCCGAGCCCGGCGGGCCTGAGGGCGACGAATACCGTGACGAGCTGCCCGACGACTTGAACGTCGCCGGCTACGTCGGCGCCTATCAGTTCCCCGACAACTCACGGCGGCGCATCCCGGCGATCATCTACCTGGCGCTCGCCGCCGTCTGTGTCGTCGTGTATCTGACCGGTCGCGACTCCCAGCCGTGGGTGAACGTCGGGTTCCTGTGGGCCGCCGGCCTGCTCGCGGTCGTCGCCGTCTACTCGTACAGCTCGGGCTGGCGGATGCATGTCGACGAGAAGGAGGCGCTGGTCGCCGCCCAGCAGGCCGTCGGGTTCCCGGTCGGTCACGCGTCGGCGCAGCAGGTCTGGCGGGGGCTGCGCAGCCGGCCGACCTGGCGGGTGTTGTGCTACTCGACCGAGGATCCGCCGCAACGCCGTGGCCTGGTGCTGGTCGACGCCGTCGACGGCACCGTGGTCGAGCACCTGGTGCAGGACAACCCCGAACAGTGGGGCTGACCCGGTCGGCCCGACCGCGGACATCGGACCACGTTCGGCATCCGGCGGCCGACCGACCCGACTAACCTCCCCGGGGTGTTCGACGGCAGGTTCAGGGCGCCGGTCGATAAGGCCGTGCGTCCGCTCGGTCGCCTGCTGCGCAAGACCGGTCTGACCCCCGACCACCTGACGGTCGTCGGGATTCTCGTCGGTGTCGGTGCCGCGTTCGCCATCGGGTCCGGCCGGCTGTTGCTCGGGCTGGTGCTGGTGATCCTCGCGGCGCTGCCCGATCTGCTCGACGGCGCGCTGGCCAAGGCCACCGAGGCGGCCAGCCAGCGGGGCGCGTTCTTCGACTCGACCGTCGATCGGATGACCGACGCCGTGCTGCTCGGTGGGGTCGCCTGGTACTTCGAGTCGGCCGAGAGCCCGCACATGGCGATGGTGCCCTTTGCCGTGATGGCGCTGTCGTCGCTGATCTCCTACCAGCGGGCGAAGGCCGAGTCGCTCGGGCTCGACGCCAAGGGCGGTCTGATGGAGCGGGCCGAGCGGGTGGTGCTGCTGTGCATCGGGTTGGTGTGGGAGCCGCTGCTGGTCCCGGTCATGTGGGTGATGCTCGTGCTGACGGCGATCACCGCCGTCCAGCGCTTCGTCAAGGTGTGGCGCCAGGCCCAGGTCGCACCGGTCACGTTGGCGCGGATGGAGCTTCGCCGCTCGCGGCGCCAGAGCCGTCGGGTGGCGCGGGCCGCTCGTCGCCGCACCCGGGTTCCGCGTCGGCGTCGACCGTGACCGACCCCGACCCGTTGCGCGGGCCGTGGCAGCGCTGGACCGACACGATGACCGTCGGCGGCTACCGCACCGGGGCGTTGATGGCGAGGGCCCTACCGGGGTTCGTGGCCGAAGGTCTCGCCACGCCGTTCGGTCTTGGCGCCAACGTCGCCAACGCCGAACGCCGGGCGATGATCCGCCGTCATCTGCAGCGGGTACGACCGGACTGGCCGAGCTGGCGGTTGCGCCAGGCGGTGCAGGGCGCGTTCGACTCCTATGCCCGCTACTGGATCGAAGCGTTGCGGCTCCCGACGTTGTCGCACCGCGCCGTCGAGCGCGGGTTCCACACCGACGGCTATCGCGAGCACGTCGTCGAGGGGCTCAAGGCCGGTAACGGCGTCATCATGGCGCTGCCCCACCTCGGTGGGTGGGAGTGGGCCGGTCGGTGGCTGGCGATACGCGGCCACCGGCTGACCGTCGTGGTCGAGCGGCTCGAGCCGCCCGAGCTGTTCGACTGGTTCACCGGCTTGCGCGAGGACCTCGGGATGACGGTCGTTCCGCTCGGCCCCGATGCCGGCAAGGCGGTGCTGGGCGCGCTCAAACGCAACGAGATCGTCTGTCTGCTGTGTGACCGCGACCTCCAGGGGGGCGGCATCGAGGTCGACTTCTTCGGTGAGCGCACCACGTTGCCGGCCGGTCCGGCCACGCTGTCGCTGCGGTCTGGTGCGCCGCTGCTGCCCGTCGCCGTCTACTTCACCGACCGGGTCCACGGGCACTACGGGCTGGTTCGTCCCCCGGTACCCACCGAGCGCCGCGCCAAGTTGCGCGACGACGTCGCCCGGGTCACCCAGCTCCTCGCCCACGAGCTGGAGTTCCTGATCCACCGGGCCCCCGAGCAGTGGCACATGTTCCAGCCCAATTGGCCCAGCGACCCGGGCTACGGCACGACGATCAGCTGACGATTCGTCGGTGACGGGGGCCGCGGGGCAGTGTCCCGCCATGACAATCCTCGATGGGATCCGCGTTCTCGACCTCGGGCTGCTGGTGCAGGCGCCACAGGCGGCGATGCTGCTGGGCAACCTCGGCGCCGAGGTGGTGAAGGTCGAGCTGCCCCACATCGGCGACCAGTCGCGCTGGGTGCTGACCGATGCCACCGAGCGCTCGCCGTACTTCGACGGGTGCAACCGGGGCAAGCGGAGCCTGACGCTCGATCTGCGCAAGCCGGCCGGCAAGGAGGTGTTCCTGCGGCTGGTCGAGACCGCCGACGTGGTGATCTCCAACTTCAAGCCGGGCACGCTGGAAGAGTGGGGGCTCGGCTTCGACGTGCTGTCGGAGCGCAACCCGCGGGTGATCCACGCCGCCGGGTCGGCGTTCGGGCCGCGGGGTCCCGACGCCGAGCGCGAGGGTGCCGATCTCGCCGCCCAGGCCAGCGGCGGGCTGATCAGCGCCACCGGCAGCGATGACAGCGAGCCAGGCCCGGTGGCGGTGACGCTCGCCGATCACATCGCCTGTCTGAACATCGTCGCCGGTGTGCTCGCCGCGCTCTTCCACCGGACCGCGACCGGGCGGGGCCAGCGGATCGAGGTCTCGCTGCTCGGTGGCCAGGTGTTTGCCCAGGCCAGCGAGTACACCTACACGCTCCTGACCGGCCAGGCGCCCGGACGGCCCAACGGTGGGCATCCCTTGATCGCAGGCGTGTATGGCGTCTTCCCGACCAGCGACGGTCAGATCGCCCTCGTCGGGGTGCTGGCCCAGGACCGCGCCCGGTTGGTGACGGTGCTCGGGCGGCCCGATCTGGTCGAGGACCCACGGCTGGCCGCCCCGCTGCTCGGTCCCGAGGTCAAGCGTTGGCTGTTCGCCGAGCTGCGAGATGCCTTCGCCGTCCGGTCCACCGACGAGTGGTGCGAGATCCTGCGCCGTGAGGGCTTCCGTCATGCGCCGGTGCGCGACTACGTGCGGGCCATCGAGGACCCCCAGCTCTGGGACAACGGCTACCTGGCGACGGTCCCGGCGCGCGACGGCTCGCCGTCGACGGTCGTGGGCAACCCGATCTGGTTCAGCGACGCCGACACCAGGGTCGGAGGGGCCCCGCCGGACCTCGGCGAGCACACCTTCGAGATCCTCACCGAGCTCGGCTACGGGCCCGAGGCGATCGCCGAGCTCGGTGCCAGCGATGTCGTCTGACGAGCCGACGATGGCCGACCGGCTGGCGTTGGTCGGTGGCGCTGACGACGTTTTCGTCAGCGCCAGCCCCACCGAGCCGGGTCACGTCTTCGGCGGTCTGTTGATCGGTCAGGCCCTGCGGGCCGGACAGCTCACCGTGCCCGATCTCGACGGGGTGCGACCGGTGCACGTGCTGCACGCCTCGTTCGTCACCGCCGGGCGCGGGAACGAGGTGGTCCACTACGACGTCGAACGCACTCGCGACGGTGGCAGCTTCACCACCCGCCGGGTGGTCGCCCGCCAGCAGCACGGCGTGGTGCTGGTGATGACGGCCGACTTCCATGCCGACGAGCCGGGCTTGGACTACGAGACACCGCCGACGCCGGGGATCCCCGCACCCGAGTCGCTGGCGCCCGGCCGCTATGCCAGCCGGTGGTTCGACGCCCGTGACGTGCCGGTCGACGCCGTCGCCGGTCGGCTCCCGCATGGTCGCCGGGCCTGGTACCACCCGAACGCGCCGGTGCCCGACGATCCGCTGTTGCAGCTGCAGTGTCTCGCCTATCTGAGCGATCACGGCCCGACCCGCGCCGCACGTCAACCGCACGTCGATCTGGCCGACGACGCCCGGCGCCAGTCGGTCTCGCTCGATCACAGCGTGTGGTTCCACCGTCCCGTCGACGTCAACGACTGGCTGCTGTCCGAGCTGATCCCGGTCGCCACCGGTCGCGGCCGCGGATTGTCGCTCGGGACGATCCGCACCGCCGAGGGCTCCCTGTTGGCCACCGTCGCCCAGGCCGTCCTGCTGCGTCAACGCCCCGCCTGAACCACGCGGGCGGGGCGCGGTCAGCGGCCGACGTAGTGGGGAGGGCGCTTCTCGAGGAACGAGGCGACGCCCTCGCGGTGATCCTCGGTCGTGAAGAGTCGGGCGAGGTTCTCCGACACCCATCGACCGACGTCGTGCCAGTCGGGGTCGAGGGTGCGCCGCAACCCAGCCTTCAGCGACTGCACCGCCAGCGGCGGGTTGGCGGCGATGCGCGCCGCCAACCCGGTGGCGGCCGGCAACAGATCCTCGTGGGGGACGACCCGGCCGACCAGTCCGATCGCCGCGGCGGTGGAGGCGTCGATCACCTCGCCGGTGAACAGCATCTCGGCGGCCTTCTCCCGACCGACGAGCTGGGCCAGACGCCCCAACCCGGGGGCGTCGGACACGAGCCCGCGCATCACGAACAACTCTCCGAAGCGGGCCCGGTCGCTGGCCACGCGCAGATCGGCCATCAGCGCCAGCTCCATGCCCCACCCGACGGCGGGACCGTTGACGGCGGCGATCACGGGGACGTCGGTGTGCAACAGCGCGTCAGCCGCGGGGGTCAGGCGCGGCTGGCGGGCCAATGACTCTCCGGCTGGCTTGGGACCGGCCATGATCTGCTTGACGTCGTCACCGGAGCAGAACGACGGGTCGGCTCCGGTGATCACGAGGCATCGGATGTCGTCGTCGCCGAGGCTGCGGACCACCGACTCGAGCTCGTCGTAGGTGCGATAGGTCAAGGCGTTGCGCGCCTCGGGCCGATCGATCGTCAACACCCCGACGTGTCCGTCGATCTGATAGCGAACCTCGTGATACTCCATCACCGGAGCTTGTCCCCATCCGGCTCGAGCGGTCGAGCCGGGCCGATCGGGGTACGGTGCGACGCCGTGGCCCCCCCGCTGCGAATCGGCATGGTCAGCCCCTACAGCCTCACCGAGTGGGGGGGTGTGCAGGCCCAGGTGCTCGGGCTGTGTCGCGAGCTGCGCCGGCTCGGTCATGAGGCCAGGTTGCTCGGCCCCTGCGACGGTCCACCGCCCGAACCGTTCGTCACCCCGCTGGGCAACAGCCTGCCGACGGCCGCCAACGGTTCGATCGCCCCGCTCGCGCCGGACGCTCCGGCCGCGCTGCGCACGATCCGGGCGCTCTACGACGAGGGCTTCGACGTCGTCCACCTCCACGAGCCGCTGGCTCCCGGGCCGACGGTCACGGCGCTCCTGATGCACATCGCCCCCACCGTGGGCACCTTCCACGCCGCCGGTCGATCGACCGGCTATCAGGTGTTCCGAGGCATTCTCGGGCGGTGGCTCGACAAGCTCGATCGACGGGTCGTCGTATCCAAGGACGCCCTGGAGCTGGTCGACGCCTACCTGCCGGGCGACTACGACGTGCTGTTCAACGGCGTCGAGGTCGACGCCATCGCCCGCGCCGAGCCGGCGCCCTGCGCCGAGCCCACGATCCTGTTTCTCGGTCGCCACGAGGAACGCAAGGGTCTCGCCGTCCTCCTCGAGGCGATGGCGCAGCTGCCCGAGACCGTCCGGCTGTGGGTGATCGGCGATGGCCCCGACACCGCGACGCTGAGAGATCGCTTCGACCACGACGGGCGCATCGCCTGGCTGGGTCGTGTCAGCGATGCCGAGAAGTTCGCCCGGCTGCGTGGCGCGACGGCGTTCTGCGCCCCTTCGTTGCACGGGGAGTCGTTCGGTGTGGTGTTGATCGAGGCGATGGCGGCGGGCACCCCGGTGGTCGCCAGCAGTCTTGACGGCTACCGCAACGTGGCGACCGACGAGCTCGACTCGTTGCTGGTCCCACCCGGTGACGTCACCGCCCTGGCCGGCGCGCTGGGTCGGGTGCTCGCCGATCACGCACTGGCCGAACGGTTGCGGGTGGCAGGACGGGCGCGTGCCGAGGAGTTCTCGATGCGCTCGCTGGCCCTCGCCTACGTCGACATCTACCGCCAGATGATCGACGCCGCCGGCGGCGACCAGCGCCGACCCGGGCGCCGACTTGCTCGGGTCGGTCGACGCCTGGTGCGTGGCGTGCGCTGAGCAGCCATCCCGATCGCGGGCCAGGTCGGCGTCGTACACTGGCCGCCATGACCGTCGCCCTCATCATCGTCGTGGTGGTGCTGGTGCTGCTCGTCCTTTACGCGATCACCGCCTACAACGGCCTGATCCGTCGCCGCAACCAGATCGAGAACGCCTGGTCGCAGATCGACGTGCAGCTCAAACGCCGCCTCGACCTCATCCCCAACCTGATCGAGACCGTCAAGGGCTACGCCGCCCACGAGCGCGAGACCCTCGATGCGGTCATCCAGGCCCGCAACGCTGCGGTGTCGGCCCCCGACACCCCCGTCGCCCAGTCGGCCGCCCAGAACCAGGTGACCGGTGCGCTGCGCC
>JBKEAH010000097.1:0-3627 GCA_047972065.1 Desertimonas sp. | reverse complement strand
CGACGGCGTCCAGGATCGCCTGCACCTGGTCACGCTGGTCGTCGGGTTGCTCGGGGTCGTCGCCGCCGAAGGGCCGGTAGCGGACCTCGACCGGGTACGTCCGGCCGGTGACCTCGACGATCGGTGCCGGGCGGCCGTCGGGCCGGGCGAAGTGGGCGGCGAAGCGCTCGGTGTCGATCGTCGCCGACGTCACGATGACCTTGAGGTCGGGTCGTCGGGGAAGGAGTTGCTTGAGGTATCCGAGGAGGAAGTCGATGTTGAGGCTGCGCTCGTGGGCCTCGTCGATGATGATCGTGTCGTATCGGCGCAGCTCGCGGTCGCGTTGCAGCTCGGCCAGCAGGATGCCGTCGGTCATCACACGCACCAGGGTCTGGTCACCGACGTGGTCGGCGAAGCGCACCGAGTAGCCGACGGCGCCGCCCAACGGGGTACCCAGCTCGGCGGCGACCCGCTCGGCGATCGAGCGGGCGGCGACGCGGCGCGGTTGGGTGTGACCGATCAGCCCGTCGACGCCACGTCCGAGTTGGAGGCACAGCTTGGGCAGCTGCGTGCTCTTACCCGACCCGGTCTCGCCGGCGACGACGACCACCTGGTGTTCGTTGATGGCGACCCGCAGCTCGTCGGCTCGCGCCGCGATCGGCAACTCCGCCGGCAGCGCGATCGCACCCAAGCCGTCGAGCGCGGCACGCCGGATCGCGACGCGTGGATCGACCGTCACGGCTTCAGCGTGCCCGAAGACCGCGCTGTGTCGCGCCAGCGGTTCGAATTTTGCCCGCTGGCGCGACGCAAGCGGTGCGGCTCAGCGGCCGCCGGCGCGCATCCGGTCGGCCATGTCATCGGGCAGGCCGAAGGGCAGCTCGCGCTCGAAGGCGAGCGCCTCGGTGCGGGTGCGCTCACCGGCCTCGCGCAGCAACCGCTTGTCGATGCGGTTGGTGCCCCACGAGTTGGCAAGGATCTCGCGGGCCAACCGCTCGACGGCTTCGTCCAGCTCGTCGTCGGGTACGACGTGGTCGACCAGCCCCAGCGCCGCCGCCTCGTTACCGTCGATGCGACGGCTGGTGAACATCAGCTCCTTGGCCCGCGCCATGCCGACCCGTTCGGGCAGCCGCACCGACATGCCCCACACCGGTGCCAGCCCCCACTGCCCGTGGGTGTCGCCCAGCTTGGTGGACGCGGCGGCCACCAGCAGGTCGCAACCCAGAGCCAGCTCCAACCCGCCCGTGAAGCAGTGTCCGTGCAGCCGGGCGATGGTCGGCTGCGGCAATCGCTCCAAGGCCTCGACCGTCTCGGACTCGAAGTGCTTGGACGGCGCCCTTTCCCCCTCGGCGATCGATCCGAGGTCGTGACCGGCGCAGAACGACCGTCCGGCGCCGGCCAAGACGACGCAGCCCACCGAGGCGTCGGCGGCGATCGCGTCGAGGTGGCCGCGCAACGCCATGAACGTGCCGGGCGTCAACGCGTTGAGCTTGTCGGGCCGGTTGAGCGTCAGGGTCGCCAGTCCGTCGCGGTCGTGTCGCAGTACCTGTTCCTCGGTCACGACGGGACCGTAACCCGAGCTCGGGTGTGGGCGGCTTGCCGTGGGGGTTGCGAGCGGCCACGATGACGTGGTCATGGGCGCCCGGCACCTCTCTGCTCTCTCGGTCATCGCGGCCACGAGCATCGTCACCGGGTTGTCGGCATGCGGCGATGACGGCTCGGCGATCGGCAGCCAGGGTTCGACGCTGACGCAGATCGTGGAGTCGACGGCAGCACCGACCACCGTCCCCGCGACCACCGCGGTGGTCACGACGACCACCGTCTACGTCGCGCCGGTGCCGGGGTGTCTCGACTACATGAACTTCCAGATCGAGGCGGGTGAGGAGCAGGCCACCGAGCTCTGGCAGGACGAGCTGGGCGAGGACCGTGACGCGCTCCAGACCTACTGCGAGGACCTGGTCGAGGAGAACCCGGCGCGAGTCGAGGCGATGATCGAGGAGAAGCGCGTCATCGATGCGTTCCTCGCCCAGGTCGAAGCCGACCAGGCAGCCACCACCGAGGGCTGAACCAGACCGCCAACGCACCGCTCACGGCGTCACCCCATCGGGGCGCGGGCGGAGCGACGAAGGCCGATGGCCGCCAACAGCAGGGCGACCCCGCTGGCGATGGTTCGCGTGAGGTTCCAACGCTGCCAACGACCGGAGTAGTCCTCCCAGATCCGTGCCGCGGCGTCGAGGTCGGTGGGAACGACCACGTCGGCCAGATCCTCGTTCATCGGGACGTTGACGAGCGCGGTGAGCAGCAGGCCACCGACCAGGTAGACGCCGCCCGCCGCCGCGAACCACGGCCAGGCGGCGAGGCGACCGGTCCGTCGCAGCGCCCAGCCGGCGCCGAACAGCGCCACGGGGGTGAGGAAGAACGCCGGGAAGAACACGGCGTTGCGCACCGACGCGTTCATCTCCTGCATGGCGACGATCGCGACCCGGGGATCGGCGGCGTCGAGACCCCACATCGTCGAGCACACCCAGGCGAAGAAGAACCCGAAGATGGCCCCGGTGAGCACGATGGCCACGTAGGCGACGGCGCTGGCCAAGGCGGCACCGGGGTGATCCGGGCGCCCCGGTGGCGTCACGGGCGCGGTCGGGGTGTCGGCGATGGTGTCGGTGATGGTGTCGGCCATGTCGGGTCTCCGGTCGAGGTTCGGGGGTTATCCGTACGAATGGGTACGGTTATATATCCGTACCGCGTAGTACGGTTCATGTCAACCAACCCGTTCGACCGACCGACCCGCCGAGGTGCGATGACGACACGATCGCGGCGTGGCCGCCTCCCCACGACCGACCGCCAACAGCGCGAACAGGAGATCCTCGACCACGCGTTGGCCGAACTGCTGGAGATGGGGATCGAGCGGGTCTCGATGCTCGGCGTCGCCCGCCGGGCCGGCGCATCGAAGGAGACGCTCTACTCGTGGTTCGGCAACCGCGACGGACTGCTCGCCGCGCTGATCGAACGCAACGCCGACGGGGCCGCCGACAAGGTGCGCACGGCGCTCGAGCAGGAAGCCGACCCGCGCCAGACCCTGATCGACTTCGCAACCGGACTCGTCACGCTGCTCACCAGCGATGCGTCGATCGGCATGAACCGGGCGGCGATGAGCTCACCGCCACTCGCCCGGCTGCTGCTCACGTCGGGCCGCTACCGCGTCGGAACGCTGGTCGAGACCTATCTCGCATCGCTCGATCGCGCCGGCGCCGTCACCGTCCCCGACCCCGCCGACGCCTTCGGTCTCCTCTACGGCCTGATCGTCCAGGACTTGCAGATCCGGGTGCTGCTCGGCGGCCGGCCTCCCTCGGCCGCCGAGATCGACGCCCGCAGCGAGGTCGCCGTGGACCGCTTCCTCCGCCTGGTCACCCCACGCCACCAGCCATGACCGGACCGCTCGACCGGCGACGACACCGAGGGTCAATTCAGCCCGAGGGTGATCAGCTCGTCGTAGGCCGCGTTGAGGTGATCGCGCAGGTTCTCGGGGTCCTCGACCGCCACCGGGTCGACGAACAAGCCCATGTCGAGGCTGCCGTGATAGCTCATCGTGGTCAGGTTGAACGCGGTCCCCGCCAGCGGGCCGAACGGATAGTTGGCCGTCACCGCGGC
>JBKEAH010000081.1:0-31622 GCA_047972065.1 Desertimonas sp. | reverse complement strand
AGTGGGTCGAGGACTACCCAGTGATCCTCATCAACGCTCGGGTCCCTACCGACCGCAAGCGCCTGACCTTGGCTCACGAACTGGGTCACCTCGTGATGCACTCCGAGCACATGACCGCTTCGCCAGAGCCAGAAGCGAATGCGTTCGCCGCAGAGTTTCTGATGCCAGCAGAGATGATCCGCCCGGAACTGAGAAACTTGACGCTGGGCAAGCTTCACGATCTCAAACGCTCGTGGATGGTGTCGATGCAGGCGCTGATCGAGCGCGCGTGGAACTTGAAGCTGATCTCGGCATCGGACCGGACCCGGCTCTACAAGCAGTTCGGCGCCCGAGGCTGGAGAACCAGCGAGCCTGTGAGCGACGAACTGCCGCCCGAACATCCGCGGCTCGCCCACGAGATCGGCGAAGCGCTGGCCGGCCGCGGGCTTTCGCCTGTCGAGATTGCACGTATTGCCGGCTTCTCCAAACCCTCAGACCAGAACCCATTCCAACCCAAAGAACGGCGACTGCGCGCGCTCTGAGCGCACAGTCGCCGGGAGTGAACCGCCGACTTGGGGATCATCGGCGGCGCTCGCCCTGTGGAAGAGGAGCAACTACCTCAACACGGTCAGCGAGACGCGTGGGCGTGTGATGGCGACGTAGAGCTCTTCGGCCGATAGTTCGTTGGCGTTGAGTACGAGGGCGTGGTCGAACTCCAGCCCTTTGACCAAGAGCGTGCGCGAGACCACTCGGGTCGGCACCGCCCGTCCGCGTCGTCGCGCGTCGTCGCGGAGGTTCCAGGCGATCTGTTCGAGTGTCCGTTCGGAGCCGTCTCGGCGTGAGCGCAGCGCGCGGAGACTCTCGTCGAGGAGTTCGTGTCGGTAGACGCGAACGTTGGGGAGCGACATGATGGCGTCGAGCGCGTTCGGCACTGCGCTGTGCCCGTTGGCTGCGACGGCGCCGAGTGCTTCAACGGCTACGGCGTTGGCTGCTCCTTGTCGCGGTGTCGGTACGCGGTCGCTCGTCAGGCTTCGGCGGGCGGCCTTCAGGTGTCCCCCGGTGTTGGTCATGCACAGTTCGGCGAGGTCGATCGTGGCTATGGCGAGGGAGGTTCCGGTAGCAGCGTCGAAGCGACGTGCCGTCGCGAAGAGGTCTTTCGAGTCAATGGTTTCCATTGAGGTGAAGGCCCCGCCCAGCCTGCTGGCGACGGCCTGTTCATCGCGGGCCCATTTGCGAATCGCAACGACGGATGGGACTGTGCGGAAACGGCCACAGGCAAGGATTTGGTCAGCGTCGCGGCAGGTGCCGACGGTGATCGCTGGATTCGACCAGTCGGGCTGCTCGCCCGCGAGCAGCCGAGCGCGCGCATCTATCAGCCAGTCGCCGAGCGCAGGATTCGTTGGCTGCCAACGATGTGGCGTCGTGAGCTCTCCGAGGTCGTCGTAGGTGCTTTGGACGAGGTCCCAGTCTACGAGTTTGCCGGCGAAGCCGAAGGTGCCCTGCAAGGGGTCGCCCAACAGTCTTGTCGGGAGCACCTCGGCCAGACTGTTGACGAGCGAGTGTTGATCCTCGGTGCAATCCTGGTACTCGTCTACGTAGATGCCAGAGAAGCTGGCTTTCAGGACCGACTTTCCGGCGTTCGTGTCGAAGACCCGCCTCGCTCCATCTTGCACCTCGCTCCATTGAGCTCCCGTTGGTGCCGTTCCCTCCCAGCCAGACGTGCGTGGATACGCCGACGCGAACCGTAGGGCGAAGCCGGTCAACGTCTCGACGCTGACGCGCCGGGCCGCGACTCCCTTGGACCGAAGACGACTTCTCAGCGCGCCGACGCCAGCATGTGTGTGCGTAAGCACGAGCGCCCTGCCCTCTGCCTGCCCGGCGACAGCGTTGGCAATCAGCTCGGTCTTGCCGCAGCCGGCTGCCGCGATCACGTAGCCGCGACGGCTGCTCGCCAGCTTCGCTGGGTCAACCATGACACCACCCTTCGATGTCAGCGAGGGCCGACGCGAAGGGCGTGCCCTGGATGTCGGTGTCTTCGAGCGCCAATCCGCCCAACGCCTCGCCAAGGTCGATCCGCTTGAACCATCCGTTGCTCTTGCTCTTGGCGGCGGTCGCGAACGCAGATCGTGCCTCGACCTCGGTCAGACCGGCTGTCAGCAGGGCAGTGAGGTCGTCACCGATGTCGTTGCGCGCGAGACCTGCTCGCTGCATGGCCGCCTTGCCCGGAGGGCTGGCCAGGATCGCGTTCACGACGTCGGCGCGCTCGCGATCCTGCTCCACGACAAGCTCGAAGGCCGCGACGACACTGTGCCACGACAGGTCTGACAGGAGACGTTCCTCGGTGGATACTCCTCCCGCCCACTGGACAACAGTGACCCCGGCCGCCGTGAGTTCTGGGGGCGTCGGCGTGAGAGGGGTGTCGCTGTCGGCAAGCAGTACTACGGGGTATCCAAGGCTGGCCAGCTGAGCAGCTCGGGCAGGCGCGCTGTGGCCACCGCCTTCGACGACTGCGATGCCCTTCTGGGCAAGCGACTGGTTGTCGTGGTCGACAGCCCATCGTCTCCCATAGGCACGGAGAAGACCGACTTCGGTCTTGCCCTCACCGACGACTACTCGGGACGCAAGCACGGCTTCTGGCGTCGAGCGGATCAGCGCAGTGAGATCGTCAGGCACCTCTCGAACATCGACCGCCCCCGCGTTGCTGCGGACGACGGCGACGCCAGCGGAGCCGAGTTCACCGAGAACGATCGGCGAGTGCGACGTGAAGATCAGTTGGCCGCCTGCGCTGCCCTCAGTGGGTTCAACGAGGCCGGCCAGGACAGAGATCAGGTGGCGAATACGGTGCGGCTCCAGTCCGTGTTCGATCTCGTCGATGCAGACCAACCCACCGGACTCGCTGTTTCCGAGTTCCAGCCCGAGCGCGAGAAGGCGGCGAGTTCCGAGGCCGGAGTTCGCGACTGGGACGGTGCCCGAGTGAAGTGTCAGTCCCGCTGCCGAGGTCGGTGAAAGCTCCAATCCGATTGAGAGATCATCGGCGACATCGCCGGCACCGACCTGACGTGCTGTGGCGGTGACTTCCTCGACTGCTGGCTCGAACGTGCTCAGATCGACCGCTCCCACCACCGACGCGCGAGCGAGTCGATAGGCACTGGCGAGAATCGCTCCGACATCTTCGGTGTTTGCAACCCCGCGGGACAGGGCGGTACCGCGGGCGAGGCTGAACTGACGGTTCGGATCGCTCCCAAGGCGCCCCACCAAGAGAGAAGCACGGTCGCGGGTTGAGAGCAGCCGGCCTTCGGGGTTGCGGGAGGAGATCAGACGCCACACGGGCTCCAGCGATACGTCGACATCGAGGCGGACCCGGATACCCGGAGCGTGATCCCCAGGTTCGTCATGCGCTACACCTGCTTCGTCAATGCCGATCAGATCGAGCCCGAATCGGTTGTCAGCAAGGAGGGACAGAGGCAGGTCGCCGAACACTCCCTCGATCACGATCGGTCCCGCCTCGGGATCGCTGTCGTGGAAGTCGAAATCGTCGAACGGAGGAGTTCGAGTCGTACCGAGCAGGCCAATCGCATCGAGGATGGTGGTCTTGCAGTTGTTACCGGCTCCGACGAGGCAACAGACCCTGCCGTCCACGGTCCAGTCCAAAGACTTGATCCCACGAAACCGCTCGATCTTCAAACCCCGCAGCCGCATCCGGCGAGACTACGAGACGCTGCCCATCTCTATCGGTAACGCCGATCTGCGGATACGAGGCACGAGATCAGTCAGACCGATGGGCCAGCTCGGCTGCCGGCTGATGGTGCGAGGCGAGCGACGGGGCGGCGCCTGACGGCGGTGGCAAGATGCTGCGCCTCGACGAGGGCTGAGCGTGCGCGGGCAGCGTCGACGCGTTGCGCGGTGGTATCGGGGGTCGGGCCGAGCGGGGTGTCCGTGGCGATCTGGTAGCGGTCGCGGTAGGCGGCGATCGTCTGCATGTGGCGGACCCACGCTTGCCGCCGCCGCGAATCGCGGGGCGGATCACCGAGGGGCCGGGTCCATGATTCGTCGTCGGCTACGGCGGTCTCGGCGAGGGCGTGCGCACGCTGCTCGATGAGCTGACGGCGTTCGTGAAGGGCCCGGCGCATGTCGTCGGTCATGGGGCCGGTGGCTTCCGGGATCAAGCCGACGATCAGACGGGGTGCCGGGCGGGATCGGCTGGTGCCGGTGCGCCGGGCGGTTGCGGTGGCAACCCGGTAGTGCAGGACGGCGGCGATGTCGTCGGCGTCGTCCAGCGTGCGGGCGGCGACCAGCCGTGGCAGGAGTTCGTTCACGTTGTGGTGGTTGGCCTCTGCCCGGCGCAGCTCGGCCGTGAGCGCCCCGAACGCATCGGAGGCGAGCACGGCGTCAACTTCTTCGGGTGTCAGCCCAGAGCGTTCGATGAGGTTCGTCCAGCGGTCGTGTTGAGCGGCCGCCGCGATGGTCTCGTACTCGGCGGCGAGCTGGGCGATCCCCGACCATCGGTCGTGTTCGGCTTCGATCGTTTCGTGGGCGGACAGTTCGGCGCCGACGTGTTGCAGCACGCCGTAGAGGACGGTGCGGCCGGTCACCTCGTCGGCATCGGGCGGGTGGTGGTGTTCTTCGGCGTCGGGCTGGTCGAGGGCGACGTAGGCGGTGTTGGCGTCACGGCCGCGGGTCATGGCGACGTAGAACGTCTCGCGAGTCATCGTCGGCTGGACGACGGTGTGGGCGGTGTCCACCGTGGAGCCTTGCGCGCGGTGGGCGGTGACGGCGTAGGCCAGCTCGACGTGTTCAGCCACGTACCAGGCCGGCAGCCGCATCGAGGCTCGCCAGCGGCGGTGGCCGGCGCGGCGCACGGTGAGCGAGCCGTCGTCGTGGGTGGCGGTGATGTGCCAGCGGTCGCCGTTCTTCACCCAGCCGCGTCCGGTGGTGAGGCGTCGGTTGTTGCGTCGGGTGATGACCAGATCGCCCTTCGACGCGTCGGTGCCGTCGTGCAGTCGCACCTCGCCAGTCGGTGCGACGTGGCCGGCAAGGATGCGGTCGGTTCGGGCGCGGGTGTTGAGGGCGGTCACGGTGTCGATGGTTTCGGCGATCATCACGCTCGACCGGCCGGCGGCGAGGTCGTTGAGCCAGGCGGTGTAGGCGGCGTCGAGCATGGTGCCGGTGTCGCCGTCGTGGATGCGGCCGTGGTCGTCGTAGGTGTCGATCACGTTGGGGTCACCCACGCGGAGGCGGAGGGATGCGTGGCGTTCCCAGTCGTGGTTGAAGCGGCGCACGTCGATCAGTTCGGGGGCGTCGTCGCGGTCGCGCACGAGCAGCCCGAACGCCCCACCGGCGTCGACGGCGGCGAGTTGCGCCCAGTCCCCGACCAACAACACCTTCGCGCCGACCTCCGCAGCGTGGTGGGTGATGCGGTCGAGGGTGAGCGTTCCGGCGAGGGAGGCTTCGTCCACGATCACCAACTGACCTGGCTCGAAGTTGAGGCCGGCGGTGGTGTGGTCGTAGAGCCACTTGGCGGTGTTCTCCGTGCCGATCCCGAGATCGTCAGCGAGCACCTGTGCCGCGGCTGCCGAGGGGGCGAGGCCGATCACCGAGCCATCGCCGTGTTCGGCTTCCCAGGCGCGGCGGAGGGCGTTCATGGCGGTGGTCTTGCCGGCGCCGGCTGGGCCGACCAGCACGTCCACGGTTCGGCCGGACACGGCCACGGCCGTCAGCGCTGCTACTTGGTCGTCGGCCAGCAGCCGACCGTCGTCGTCGGGACGCCGCGCGATCCGTTCGATGGTGCGGAGTGCCACGGTCGGCGCCGTGGTCGTGCGGGTGAGGTCGAGGAGGCGGTCTTCGGCGGCGAGCAGGTCGGTCGAGGAGAATACGGTCGAGTGCCTCGGCCGGAACACGCTGGTGCCGTCCGGGCGTTGGAACACGATCGGTGAGGTGGCGAGCTCGGGCGGAGTGAGTCGCAGCGAGGCACCTTCGGCGGCGTCCACGATCAACCCGAGCACCGCTTCCCGATCCACGGTGGAGGCGAAGCGGAGGCCGATGATCTGGCGGGACGCCTCGGCGTGGAGGTTCCAGCGTCGCCACGTCGAACGCTTCTCTCCGACCACCTCGACCACCGTGCGACCGATCTCGGCGAGCGTGTCGAGCGGGAGGTCGTCGGCACGGATCACAACCGGTCGGTCGCTGCCGGCGATGAGGTGGGTCGCCCACGTTGCCGCGTCGTCGCCGAGGATCACCCCGGCTCGGGCCCGCCACTCGGCGGTGAGGTCGGCCAGCGATCGAACGATCTTGTCGGGCCGGGTCGCCAACGTCGCCTGCGCCCGGAGCTTGATGACCGTCGTCGCAGACGGCTCGCGTCCATGCTCGGCGACGTAGGCGGAGATGAGCCGATCCTTCTCGACCTCGATCGCGTGCGAACGCGACGAGAACGCCTCGACCAGCTCGTCGCCCACTCCGGTGATCTCCCACGCCGGGTTGCGGTCCCGGCCGCGCTCGCGCTGGTCCCATCCGACGCCCAAGATGCGAGTGAGGTGGTCGGCCAGCACCGCGTTGTAGTGCTCCGACAGCGCGACGACGGCGGCGTGCATCGGGCGGCCGTCAAGGCTGCGCCAGCGCCCGTCGAACACGGTGCGGACCTTGTTGCTCACCACGACGTGCGTGTGCAGTTGCGGGTCGCTGGCGCGTGAGTCGTAGTGGTCGTAGGCGGTTGCGATCAGCCCGGTCACCTCGACCTGCGCAACCGCGCCGTCCGGTCCGGTGGTGCCTGAGCGGGTTGCGGCAATGTCGCGTTCCATCAGCTCGATCACGTCCGCGATTGCGGCGTGGTGCGCGTCGGCGATCAGCGATTGCGTCCCTGCATCAGCCACCGCCCACAACGCCGACACCGACTTCGGCACCGAGAACGTGTAGTCGAACCCGGCCACCGCCCGCCGCGCCTTCGTATCGAACTCATCGGTGTCGATGGCGGTGATCGCCGCGGCTCGTTCGTCCACCGACAGGTCGGGGTCGAGGGCGTCGATCCGGGCCCGGATGCGCGCTTCTCGGTCTCGGTACTCGGGGAAGGCTCGGCCGAGCGGGTCACCAGTGATCGGGTCGCGGCCCATCCCCAACAGCAGCTCGAGTTGTTCTTCGGTCACGGTGTCGCCGGGTTGGAGCCGGCCCGCGCCGAGGCTGTGGACGCCTGAGCCGAGCCAGAAACCCGGAGGGGTGCCGGCCTCGGTGTAGTAGCGGGTCAACGGCGTCGAGAGGTCACGGTCGCCGTCCCCGGCGGCGACGGACTTCAACAGGTACTTGAAGCCGTCGCCCGCCGACATCACTCGCATCGAGACCGTCACCGCAGGCTCCGATCCATCCCGGCTTTCACGTCGGCCAGGTGCGCCCCGGGCGACCCCGCCCGGGCGCGCCCAACCTCGATCTGCAAGACGTGTGACCGCTCTGAAGGTGCCTGGGCGACGGCTCGAAAGGACAGCGGTTCCGAATGAGCACGGGGCGTCGAATCGACGGGGGCGGACGCGCACCTGACAGGTGCTCACGACATCGACGGAGCTGCCTTCGCGGGTCCGGTCGGCGAGCGGGAGTTCACCCGGTCAGGACACGCGATGCCGAACGACGCACAACCCGACGCCAGCGCCGAGCACGACACGAGCGGCCGCTTGCGGTCGGGGTCGCTGTTCTCCGGATACGGCGGTTTGGACCTCGCCATCGAGGAAGTCTTCGACGCCGAGACCGTGTGGTTCTCCGAGATCAACCCCGCAGTCGCCCGCGTGCTCGCCCACCACTGGCCCAGCGTCACCAACCTCGGCGACATCACCTCCATCGACTGGGGCACGGTGGCGCCGGTGGACATCGTGGCCGGAGGGTTCCCTTGCCAGGACGTGTCCACCGCTGGCAACGGCGCCGGCCTCGCCCCCGGTACCCGCACCGGCCTGTGGACCCACATGGCCGCTGCGATCGCCGCGCTACGACCCGCCTACGTGATCGTCGAGAACGTGCGCGGGCTGCTCTCCGCACCCGCAACCCGCCCCGGCACGCAAGGAGACGATTGTGCCCACTGCAACCCCACCGGCCGAGCCAACGACGCCGTTCGCGGTCTGGAACTCGACGCGAGAGGTGTGGGAGACGGGGCAACGCAACCTGTTCTGCGAGCACTCGGCGCCGTACTCGGCGATCTGGCCGACCTCGGGTACGACACGCAATGGTGCGGCCTACCCGCTACCGCGATCGGCGCAGCCCACCCCCGCTACCGCATCTTCATCGTCGCCCACCGTCGCGGTGTTCCGTACCCCGCTGGCGTCGGACTCCAGCCGGGGCGGCGAGACCCTGGAACACGTCAAGGCCCGCCGCGGCACGATCGCCCTCAGCCATCAAGTCATCGACCTCGCTCGCAACCCTCCCACGAGCGGAGCGGACTCGGACCTGTGGCGCCAGATCGGGACGCTGTTCGCCGCTGGGGACGCTACGCCGCCGCTATCGCCCGATGGGAACGCCTGACCGGACGACCGGCACCTACGCCGACCCAACTCGACCGCGACGGCCGTCCTCGTCCCGCGCCGGTCTTCGTTGAGTGGCTGATGGGCCTCAGCCCCGGCTGGGTGACCGACCCCGATCTTGGCCTCACCGTCACCGAGCAACTGACCGCACTCGGCAACGGCGTCGTCCCGCAACAAGCGACCGAAGCACTCCGACATCTAGCCACGATCACCGCCGGGTGACGCCCCTTCGGATCGTCCACGTACTCCCTTCACAGTGGCGAGAAGTGGGTCGTGGTCGGGCGCTGGAACGCACCTCGCTGCCGAGAGGCCATCGCCGATGGCCCGCGGCACGAGGAGGCCGACAACGTTGGCTACACGCACGACCCACGACAACCGCGCTGAGCGGGAAGCCAAGCTCGACGCGCTACATGAGCGGCTGACCTCCGCCGTGAACAACTTGGTGACCGGCGAAGACTGGATACAGGCGATGGCGTTCGCAGCCCGCTTCCGATCGCGCTCGTTCGGCAACACCCTGCTGATCTACGTCCAACACATCGACGCCTACGAGCAAGGCCGTGTGCCTGAGCCGGCCCCGACACTGGTCGCCGGCTTCCAACAGTGGAAGCAACTCGGTCGATCGGTCCTCAAAGGGCAGTCGGGATACATGATCTTCGCCCCCGTCACGGCACGACTCGCCACCACCACTCCGTCGAACCCCGAGTCGTGGCGGCGTCTCGACCGGGGCGAGAAGCCCCGGCCCGGCGAGGTCATGCGGTCCAAGATGATCGGCGTCAAACCGGCCTACGTGTGGGACGTCTCCCAAACAGACGGCGAACCCGTCCCCGAGCGGCCTCGACCGGTGCTCCTCGAAGGCGAAGCACCACCCGGCCTGTGGGACGGTCTGGCTGGCCTCGTCGCCCGCCAGGGATTCGCGCTCAACGACGTGGCGGGTGCCCAAGTGCTGGCCGGCGCCAACGGCGTCACCGACTTCGCTGATCGGACGGTCGCGATCCGTTCCGACATGGACGACGCCGCCCGCGTCAAGACCCTGGCGCACGAGCTGGCTCACATCGTGTTGGGCCACGAAGACCGGCGCGGCGGGGGCCTGCACCGCGGGATCGGTGAAGTCGAAGCCGAATCCGTCGCGATGATGGTCACCGCCGCTTGGGGCATGGACTCCACCGGCTACACCGTTCCCTACGTCAGCGGCTGGTCATCATCCGTCGAGGGACACGAACCCGTCGATGTGATCCGAGCTACCGGAGAACTCGTCCGCAAGACCGCTCTCGACATCCTCGACCAGCTCCCCGAATCACCCCTCAGCGACGGCAACCCGCCCGGACTCCATCAACCCGATGCAGGGCGGCGCCTGCCGAGATCGGAGGACGAGTTGAAGGCTGCTCGACACACCATCGCGACGAGTCGTACTTCGATGGCGCTGTAGCGACCGTCGACCGGCGGGTGCTTCGAGGAGTGCTGATGCCGACTTGCACTTGTAGGCGGCGATAAGCAAGTGTTTGCGTATGCCGTTGCCGGCTCGTGACCGAATCCTCGACGCCGCGATCTCGTGCTTCGCGTCGAGGGGGTACGCCGGAACGACGATCGCGGACATTGAGGCTGCCGCTGGCTTCTCGCCGCGTGCCGGCGGGACCTACCGGCACTTCAAGTCCAAGCAGGCGATCTTGGAGGCAGCCGTTGAACGTCTCCTGACGATGAGTGACGATGAGCTTGCTCCGGTACCGGCCTCGCCGGAGGAAGCAGCTCGCACCGCACTCGCGCAGCTCGACGTGCTGCGCGATGTCACGTTGATGCTGTTTCGAGCGCTCGATGAGTTCCCCGAGCTGTTGGAGCGGGTCGTGGATCGGTTGGTGACCGGCCCATACCGCGTTGTGGCGGAACGTCTCGCCGCGCTCGCGCCGGGTGTCGATGCCGATGCCGTGGTCGTGCTGCTCCTGGGTGGACTCAACAACTACAAGCTGATCGAGGCGCTGGTAGGTCATCAGCCGACAGGCCTGAACGATGACCGGCTCGCGGCGGCGTGGGGCTTCGTCTACCGAGCCGTGGTCGAGATGGGGAAGGTGTCAGATGCAAGCGATTGACCTCGCGTTCGCCGGAGCCTTCGAGCAGGCACGCCTGGTGCGAGAACGGGTTGTCACGGCCCGCGAGGTGGTTGAGGCCACGCTGCAAACAATCGCTGCCAACGAAGCATCGCTCAACGCCTTCCGAACAGTGCTCGCCGACCAAGCGCTCGCCGAGGCTGCGCGGCTCGATGCGTCCGGGGCTCCGAGTTCGGCGCCCTTGGCCGGGGTCCCGGTGGCGATCAAAGACGACACTGATGTTGCCGGCGCGGGCACGGCCTGGGGTGCCGGGATGAGCGGCGCACCGAAGGCCGAGGATGCTCCGGTCGTCGCGAGGCTGCGACGCGCCGGAGCAATCGTGATCGGCAAGACGAACGTGCCTGAGATGGACCTGTGGCCGTGGACCTCCTCAGCGACTCACGGGGTAACGCGGAACCCTTGGGACCTTGAACGGACCCCCGGCGGGTCGTCAGGTGGTTCGGCGGTGGCCGTCGCCGCCGGCATGTGCGGCTTCGCCCTTGGATCGGACGGCGGCGGCTCGATCCGCTACCCCGCCGCCCTCACCGGCGTCTTCGGCATCAAGCCGCAGCGCGATCGCATCCCCCTCGGGCCGGACCCTCACGACGCGTGGAACGGGCTGCTCGCCCTCGGCCCGCTGACAAGAAGCGTCCGTGACGCTGCCGCGTTTCTCGACGCGACAGCCGACACGGACGGCAGCTACGTGGAGACCCTGCGCGACGAACCGCGGGCGCTCACGATCGCCGTTTCGTTCGACCCACCGCCGCGCTCGTTCGCTCGGCTCTCGGCCGAGTACCGGCAGGCGGTCGAGGCGACCGCCGAACTGCTCGGCGAACTCGGTCACCGTGTGATCGAAGCGCAGATCGACTACGGGCCGGTGATGCAGAACGTCACCGTCCGCTACGCCAAGGGTGTCGCTCAGGATGTCGCCGCGTTTGTCGACGGAGCAGACATCGAACGGACGACCCGCCGTGTCGCGGCGTTGGGACGACGCCTCTCGGGGCGACGGCTGCGCCGCGAGCGCGCCAAGGAAGCCGACATCGCTCGCCGGATGAACACGGTGTTCGAGCACGCCGATGTCGTGCTCACCCCGGTGACCGGCGGGCCAGCCCCGTTGCTGGATGACATCGCTGGGCGAGGGGCGTTGCGATCGTTGTTGGCGTCCAACGTCACGGCGTGGGCCGGTCCCTGGAACTGCATCGGGCAACCCGCCGCCGCCGTTCCCGCCGGCCTCGACGCGTCAGGGCTGCCAGTTTCCGTGCAGCTTTGTGGACGGCGCGATGACGAGGCGACGTTGCTCCGACTGGCCGCACAGATTGAGCACGCGCGCCCGTGGGCATCCGTTCGTCCACCGCTGCCGGCTGGCCCAGGTCAAGATGCGGAACCCAATCCGCCGACGTGATCCACGCGACCGGACAACCTGTCTACGGGATCGACCGCGGCCTACCCGGCCGGCTGCCCGAACCTTGCCTCGACGCCGGTAACGGGCGGGGGCTGCACCAAGCCGAGGCCGCACTGCGAGGGCGGGCCGCGTTCGCGCCGGAGAAGCGATGGCTCGTTCAGTGCTATTGCTGAGCGATCAGCGAGCGGGCCGCTTCCCCGATCGTTGTGTTCTGTCGGGCGTTCACACTGAGGGCGCCGTGCGCGTCACCGCCGTCTCGTGGTCGCATCGCCGCTGGTTCCTCGGAGTCCCCGGCGTCGTGCCGCTCCTTGCGCTACGCGGAACACGACACCGGTTCAGGGTCGCCGTGCCGGTCAGCCGCGGTGTCTGGCGCCGGTGGCAGCGGCGCCACCTGGCAGCGCTGTGCGTCATCACCTTTGGACTGGCGTTCATCGCGAGCAGCCCCTTCCGGGGCAACGCCCTCGTCGGACTCGGCATCCTCATCGTGGTCGCCGGAGCCGGCTACCGAACGCGGGCCGCACGCAACTACTGGGTGACGTGCCGACTCGACCCGGACCGCCACACCATCACGGTTGAACCGACGCACTCGGAATTCGATCGCGCTGCACGTCAGCTCTTTGAGTGTTCCCTACATCGCTGACGCGACCTCGGGCGCCCGACAACTGGTCCCACCAGTGAGGTGACTTGACCGGCGGCGCTGCGTAAGCAAGTGTTTGCTGATGGAACGGGCCCGAGCGAAGGACTCTCGACGTCCGCCCATCCGTGTTGCAGGAGCGGGGCGGCGGGATCGACGTTGCTGTCACAGACGGGACCCGCATCTCGTCCTACTGGTTGAGGGTCGTAGAGGGTGTCGAGAGGATCGAGGGGATCGGCTGATGAACGTCCTGGTGACCGGAGGGTCGGGCATGCTCGGCCGAGTGCTGGTACCTCTGCTCCAGAACGCTGGGCACGTAGTTCTCGTCGGCTCGCGACACCCGAGAGGCCCCGGCCAAGTGCCCTACAGCTTCCGTCACGACGTTGAAACGTTGGAGGGTCTGCTTGTTGGCACCGACACGGTTGTCCATCTGGCAACGAACCACCAATCGCTACGTGCGGACGGCGAGGCAGCGGAACGACTTGTGAAGGGCTGTGCGCGTAGTGGTGTCGGCCACCTGATACTCGTTTCAATCGTAGGAATTGATGGACACCCGTTTCGCTACTACCGCGCGAAACTCGCCGCGGAGAAAGTCGTCGCCAACGACGAAGTACCGTGGACGATATTGAGAGCTAGTCAGTTTCACGATTTCGTCGCGAACATGGCCGACGGAATACGTCGTCTACCATTCGTTGCTGTTCCGGCTGGTATCCAGTTCCAACCTCTCGACATCAACATCGCAGCAGAGCGCATCGTAGAATTGGTCGGGGATGGTCCGAGTGGCAGAGTTTCGGATCTAGTTGGTCCTGAAGTTCTTGACCTTCGTGATGCGCTAACCGACTATCTTGCGGCCAGAGGTCGTCGCCGGCTGACCTTGCCGATGCCTATGAGGGGCAAGTCGATCTCCGCGTTTCGCAGGGGTGATGCGATCAGGAAACATGAAAGCCCAATCGGAGCGACATTTGGCGAATACCTTGACGGTGTACGGCGATCGAGTCAAGGACACTCACTGTGAGCGTGGATATATTTGACTCTCATCGCCATCGGCTTGTCGGGATCGCATACGGCATGTTGGGATCGGTTGACGAAGCCGAGGATGTCGTTCAAGACGCTTGGTTTCGTTGGTCATCTGCGGACAGGTCGGGCATCCTCGACCCGGTTGCGTATTTATCGACCATCGTGACACGACTGTCGATAGATCGGCTTCGATCAGCACAGGTACGTAGGGAACAGTATGTTGGCCCGTGGCTCCCCGAGCCTCTCGTTCGCGACCCCGCCGACCCCGCTGACTTATTCGCTGACGCCGAGCGTATCTCGATGGCCCTGCTCGTCGTGATGGAACGTCTCGATCCCGTTCAGCGCGCAATAATGCTCTTGCGGGATGTTTTCGACTACGACTACTCAGAGATCGCGGAGATCGTAGGTCGAAGCAAGGCCAATTGCCGCCAAATCGCCAAACGTGCCAGAGACCGCGTTGGTGATCCTGACCTCACCCCTCGTGGCGCATCGCCGGACGATCAGCGGGTTGCCGAGCTCATACTTCAAGCTCTCAGAGAGGGAGACCACGAGACTCTACGCGAGCATCTTGCGGCTGATGTAGTCATGTGGAGCGATGGAGGTGGAAAGCGGCGCGCGGCTATGCAGCCTGTATATGGTCTGGAGCGTGTTCTGACGTTCTTACGCGCCGTCTCAGGTGACGGTCGCGAGCGCGGAGGAACAGCCGATGCCGTACTTGCAAATTGTCAACCCGCCATTCGTGCTGAGTTCGAGGGAGTCGTAGAGGCGGTCATGACCCTCACCGTGCGAGACGGACTTGTTTCGTCAATTCACGTGCAGCGCAATCCCGACAAGCTCCTGCGGGCGCGGAGTTGAAGGTGGCCAAATGACGGCAAGAATCAACACGAGAACCATCGACCAACTCATTGACTGGTCCGGTCCCCCTGCCGTGTAGCCGGCAACTGTCGAATCCGAGGCTGATCGTGGCGGTAAGAGAGGACCTGATCCGAACTGCACCACCGACGAGCCCCCTGGCTGCGGTTGAGGCTGTGCGGACAGCACCGGTCAAGCGAGCGGCATTCGGAGCGGCCAAAGTGGTCTACGTCATGGAGGGCCGGTCGCGTATCGAGACCCCGACAGGATCGTGCGATCTGTCTGCCGGGCAGACCGTCGTGCTCGGCAGTGGAGTGTGGTGTTCTGCGTGGCCGGCACCGTCGGTTCGCACGTGGACCGTGTACGCCGACGAGGAGTTGCTGCGCTCGTTGATGTCGTGGGTGCTGCCGGACGCGGATCGGGTGTTGCCGGGATTGCATCCACAGCGATGGGATGGCAGCGCATTAGTCCTCGATCCTGACGTTGCGGTGCTGGGTCAGATCGAGCCGCTGCTGCGCCGTATGAGTGTCATCGCCGACAGCGACCCCCCAGAGGTGGTGGCGAGCCGGTTGCTGACGCTGTTCGTTCAAGTGGTGGAACTTGTCGTCCCGACGCTGCTCGCGCCCGGCGAACAGGAGCGGACTGCCCGAACGGAGGGCCGCGCACCCGTGGCGGATCGGCTGGTGCAGCCGTTGGTACGAGCCGAGGTCGCAGAGACGATGCGATTGCTGCGGACGGACATGGCACGGCGATGGACGACGCGAGAGTTGGCCGAGGCGGTGTCGCTGTCGGTGTCGCAGCTCATCCGGTCATTCAACGTGGAGGTCGGCACGACCCCGATGCGGTTCCTGAACGAGACACGCCTGACAGAGTTCGCCCGGCTGGTCGAGGAGACCGAACTGCCGATCGGGGTAGCAGCGATCCGGGTGGGTTGGCCGGACACACGGATCGCCAGCGGTTGGATGCGCCGACGCTTCGGCTTGGCACCCGCCGAGTATCGGCGTCGAACGCGGCCAGGTTGCTGCTCGCAGAACGGGCAGTGCGGCTGCCGCGCAGAAGGCTTCGCGGGCTTGCGTCCGGCCGGGTGAACCACACCCGGTGCACGTTCCCCTCGCGGCGAGGTGGGTCAGACCGGCGCTCGAATGCGTGTGGATGCGCGCGATGTGCGGAGCAATCCGCAACATCACTCCGAGTGAGCGTTACACCACCTGGTGTGCCGATAGGAACTGGAGGGCTGGTCGCAGGGGGCGGCCGGCTCGACGGGGTCGCTCACCAGGGGCGGGCCTGTGTGTGCACCTCGTTGACGGCGCCGACCTCATGGCTGGCGAACCCTGGGCCGTCAGAGGTCGGTCGTGATGACGATACGGGACAACAGCGACGTAGTGCCGACGATCGAGACGCTGCTGAACGTAGCTGGCCATCTGCCAGTTCGGGAAGCAGCGGTGCGGTACGCGGCGGCAGGTGTGGCGGTGTTTCCGTGCGTCCCGGACGCGAAACGCCCGCTGGTTCCTGAGGGCTTCCTGGCTGCCACAGCGGACCAGCGCCAGGTGGCTCGGTGGTGGGCGCGGTGGCCGGAGGCGAACATCGGTGTACCGACCGGCGGCGGGGTCGATGTGGTGGATGTGGACCGGCGTGGGTCGGCGTCGGGGTTCGCGCCGCTGGAGCGTGCCCGGTTGGCGGGATTGACAGAGGGATGGGAGGCGATCGTGCGGACGCCCTCGGGCGGCGTGCATCTCTACTACCCGGCGGATGCGGCCCGACCGCAGGGCTCTTGGTCCGTCGGTGAGGTACACCTGGACTTCCGCGGTATGGGCGGCTACGTCCTTGTACCGCCGTCGCGAGTCGTGACGGGTGGTCGGGTCGGCGGCTACGAGTTGATCGCTGTCGGCCAGAATCCCCGGCCGGTCGATGGCGTGGCGCTTCGTGACTTCTTCCGGCCACCGCGTCGGCTACGCCCGATCACCGATCTACCCCCGGTGCGCGGTGTGGGTGAGCAGCGGATTGCATCTTGGCTCGCCTCGCGGCCGGAGGGGGCCCGGAATCGTGCATTGTTTTGGGCCGCGTGCCGGTACGCCGAAAGCGCTGTGCCCGAGGGCCACGCATATGAGTTGCTGGGGGCGGCTGCCGAGCGGGCTGGATTGGCCGACGCTGAGATTGCGGCCACGATCCGCTCGGCCTACCGCAGTGCTCCGCCGTCTCCGGCGGGACGGTCCGGTCGCCCGGCTCAGGTGGGGATCGGGTCGTGAGCGGGCCGCGGGGTTCGGAGCCGGGTCAGGGTTTGCCGGAGCCGGTGCCGCGGTGGGTGGTCGCGACGGCGGTGGCGGGGACGGTGTTGATCGCGTTGGGGGCGTTCTGGTTGTCGTTCACGGCGTTGGCTGATCTGGCTCGACGGGCGGGGATCGCGTCGGGGCAGGCGTGGGTGTGGCCGTTGATCGTGGACGGGATCATCGTGGTGGCGACGATCTCGGTGGTGGCGTTGTCGCCGTTCGGGCGGCGGGCGACGTGGTATCCGTGGGCGTTGCTGGTGGCGGGGGCGGTGGTGTCGGTGTCGGGCAACGCCGCGCACGCGGTGGTCGCCGCGGGGAACACGTTGCCGCGGTTGTTGGCCGCGGCGATTTCGTCGGTGCCGCCGTTGGTGTTGTTGGCGATCACCCATCTGACGGTCGAGCTGACGAGCCGAACGCATCCCCGCACCGAGTCGGAGCCGACCGTCGATCCGCCGGTGGCGGTGGCGTCGAGGCGGGAGCGCCGCGAGGTCGCGTGGGAGCAACACCGGGCGGGGTGGTCGAACAAGGAGATCGCCGAGCACTTCGGGGTGCATCCGTCCACGGTGGGCCGCTGGTTCAGCGACGACGGCCCGCCTGGCGACCACAGGGAGGCGGAGATCGTGTACGGGATCGACCCGCGGGAGACCGCGAGCGAGGGGGCTCTATCTAGCCCGTAGGCACCGAGTGAAAGGAGCCAGTCATGGCAACTGACCGCAGAAACGAGTTTGCGGAGGCAGCGCGTACACGACGTGGTGCGGACGCGGCGCGCGCCCCGACCGACGACGAGCGCGCGGTCGCATCGGCCAAGGCGACCGATGCGGGCCACCTCCGTCGCGACGATCCGTCCCGACGCGCTGAACCTTCGGCGGGGACACGGGTTCGGGGCGGGGAGGTGGCGTGGGTGCGTGTGAGCGATGTGTTGGCGCAGCGCTCGGGCCGGGTGGCGGGGCGTGGGATCACGTGGACGACGACGGCGAATCGCTGGCCGCGGCTGGCGCCGGTTCGTTCCGTGGGTACGGGTCGGCGGGCGATCGACCGGGCCACGACGGCGCGTCGGTCGCGGTTGGCGCCGCTCGACGCGTTCGGCGCTCGGCAGCGATCGAGGTCGATGGGGATAGGGGTTGCTCGGTGACGGTGGCGGGTGCGCCTCCACGCCCGCGACAAAGGGTGCTGATGCTGTGAGCACCTGACCGCCCGCCTGGCCGCGCCGAACTGGTGGCGGCCGGGCCGCGGTTCGCGGGCGTGCGGGGTGCACCTCTCCGTCGAGGAGCACGCACCATGCCACGTACCGCACCGCACGCCTTCGGGGAGTCGTCCGGGCCGGCGTTCGCCGACTCGGAAGGGCTCCGCGCGGTGCTGGTACGTCTCCACGACAGCGGCGCCGGTGCGTGGCAACGCGACCGCGAGGCCGCCGAGCTGTTGCGGTTCGCCGCCGACCGCTACGAGGGCCTGGCCCGCAAGTACGGGATGGAGCCCGCTGACGCGGCGGTGGCGGCCTTTGAGGCGATGCTGAACGCCTCGACCCGCACGGCGGATGATCCGTGGGCGGTGGTCACGGTGGCGGTGCGGATCACGTTGATCGCTGAGCACCGCGCCCACGGTCTGTTGTGCTCGACGGATCGGGCGCGCCGCCCGCAGTATTCGGCGTTCCATGACGCCGAGCGGTTCAGCGACCGCGACCTGGCCGAGCATCATCCGGCACTCCACACCGCCCACGGCGCCGATGAGGTGTCCGATAGCGACGCGACGGGCGGCGGCGAGGTGGTTGAGCACACGGCGTTGTTGCTGGCGCTGTTGGGCTGGCCCGCCGATGTGGCACGGACGTTGGTGGAGCACGTCTGTGCCCGGTTGGCCGACATCGGTGACCGGCGCAGCGCCTATGAGACGTTGCGCCGCGACAAGGCGCTGCGGGCGAACCTCGACTTGTCGCACGGGTCGTGGATCGGGGTGCTTCGCATCGTCCTCGGTCACCCGACCGGCACCGGAGCGCTGCGTCAAGGAGTGTTGGCGCGCCTGTTGGTGGGCGACACGATTGCCGATCTGCTCGATGACGACGACGTGGTGCTCACCGCCGTCGCGACGAACCCGACCGGGCCGGGTGGTCGCGATGGGTAGCCGCGACGGCCATGTCGAGTTGGACCGGGCGGTCGAGTCGATCCATGTCGGCCACCGTCACCGCACCGACGTGGGCGACCTCGATGAGCTGGTGGCGTCGATCGGTGAGTTGGGGTTGTTGCAGCCCATCACGATCAGCCCCGATGGCACGCTGATCTGCGGTGCCCGCCGATTGGAAGCCGTGAAACGGCTTGGCTGGCGACAGGTCAACGTGTGGGTTCGCTCGGGTATCTCGACGCGGCTTCAACGGTTGTTGGCCGAGCAGCACGAGAACACGATGCGCAAGGCGTTTACACCGACCGAGGCCGCGGCCCTGTATCGCGAGTTGAAGACGTTGATCGCCGAGGACGCCGCCCGCCGGCAGGAGGCCACCCGGTTCGGCGGCGACGGCGAAGATGCTGGTGGCGACAGTGGTGCCGATTCGGCACCACCGTCAGACCGCAAGTCGCGAGCGCAAGCGGCGCAGCTCGTCACGGGCCGCAAGTCGTACACGATGCTGGAACAAGTCGGCGAGCTCGAGGGACTGGCGACCGACCCCGACACACCGGCCGATCTGCGTGAGCTGGTGGCGGCCGAGCTGGCTGCGATCGACGCCGATGGCAAGGTCAACGGTCACTACCGGCACGTCAAAGCCGCCCTCGACCGAGACCACGACGGCGACGATGCCGGCCGCCAGGGTGAGCTTGCCGCGTTGGCCCAAGAGGCACTCGCTCGGGTCCAAGCCGGTGCCCGGCCGCGGTCGCGGCACCACCGCAGCGAGCACCCCCGCCAGACCCGCCGCTATGGGGTGCGGGCGTTCGTGCTCACCTGGGGCGAGCTTGACGGGTGGGCCGAGCACTACGACCCGGCCGAGATCGGCCCGGCGTTGACCGCCGAGCAGTGGGCGATGTTCGAGGCGACGGTGGCGGCCACGACCGCGTTCGCGGACGCCGCCCGCCTGGCCCGCGACGCCTGACCCGCAGCGGTCGCGGCGGCGGGTGTGCACCTGCCCGGCAGGAACGTCCGTTGCTGTCTGTCAGGAGCCGTCCGTCATGGGGATCGAACCGTCTCGTCGCCGCCTGGTCGTGCTGGCTGCCGTCGCGGGTGTCGTGTTGGTGGTGCTGGTCGGGGTTGGCATCTACGGCCTGATCGCCGGCCCACCCGACCGCTCCCGGCCAGAGCCTCCCGCAACCAGCGGGCCGCCGTCCCCCGATCCAGGGTTGCCGTCGACCACGGCGGGGTTGTTGTCGTGGGAGGACCTGCCCGCCCTGCCGCGCACCGGCGATCCGATCGTCTACGCGCGGGCGGTCACCGAGGCGTTGTTCACGTGGGACACGATGTCGGGCCTGTTGCCGGTGGACTACGGGCGGCCGATCATCGCGGACGCCGACCCGTCAGGGCTTGAGACACCGGGCCTGGTGTCGGACCTGGCGAACTACCTGCCGACTGCGGAGGTCTGGCAACAGCTACGGCACTACGAAACCGCCCAGTCGGTGACGATCGACGCCGCCTACATCCCCGACTCGTGGGCGGCGATCGCGGCCGGGGCGGGCGGGCAGCTTCGCGACGGCACCGTGGCGGTCACCTTGGAGGCGACCCGGCATCGGGCCGGGGTGTGGTTCGACCGGCTCTCCACCAGCGACCACCCAGTCGAGTTCACGGTGTTCGTGGCGTGTGAGCCGACGTTCGATCGCTGCCACACGTTGCGCCTGTCGCAGATCGACAACCCGCTGCGATGAGACGCTTCCTGCTCGCCGCCGCAGCCGGCGCGTTGATGCTGGCGCCGAGCGTGCCGTTGTTGGCGGTGGCGGTGGTGATGAACCCGGCCGCCGACGCCGAGTGCTTGAACCTGACCTCGATCGTCGTCGGCGAGGTGCCCGACAGCCTCACCGCGACCACCGCGAACGGCCAGACGATCACCCTGAACCGGACGCAGTTGACCCACGCGCGAACGATCACGGTGGTCGGCTCACAGACCGAGGGTGTCGGCTACGACGGCATCGTGATCGCGTTGATGGCGGCGCTCACCGAGTCGGGGTTGCGGATGCTCGCCAACACGGGCGCCTACCCCGACAGCGCGGACTACCCGAACGACGGGAACGGGTCGGATCACGACTCGCTCGGCTTGTTCCAGATGCGCCCCGTCTCCGGCTGGGGCACCGTCGCCGAGCTGATGACCCCGACGTATCAGGCCCGCGCGTTCTACGGTGGACCCACCGGCCCGAACCACGGCTCCCCGCGCGGCTTGTTGGACATCCCGAACTGGCAGAACCTCACCTTCGGGCAAGCGGCCCAGGCGGTCGAGGTGTCCGCGCACCCGGACCGCTACGCCAACTACGAACCGGTCGCCCGCACCATCCTCTCCGCCCTCACCGTGTCGGGCGCCGGCCCCGGCGTGTCGGAGACCGGCATCGTGGTGATGCCGCTACCGGCCGGGAGCTACGTGGTGTCGTCGCCGTTCGGGATGCGCGACGACCCGCTCAACTCCGGCACCCAACGCCACCACCGCGGCATCGACTACGCCACCGCGGACGGCACCCCGATCCTCGCCGTCGCGGACGGGCTCGTGCTCCAAGCCGGCGACGACTCCAACGGCGACAACCAGATCGCGGTCGAGCACACCGTCGCCGGCCAGACGATCGTGTCGGTGTACCGGCACATGTGGGACCACGGCATCCACGTCACGGTCGGTGATCGGGTGATCGCCGGCCAGCACATCGCCGATGTCGGCTCGCAAGGCCCCTCGACCGGGCCGCACCTGCACTTCGAGCTACGCCCCGGCGGCCCGACCGGCGAGCCGATCGACCCGCAACCCTGGCTCGCCACCCACACCAGCGACCCGCTCGCGATGCCGACCACGGGCGGCCCCGGCTGCACCTCCACGGTCGGCCTGCCTGGTGCGCCGTTGCCGTTTACCGGCTCGGCCGGGGGCACGGTGCCCGATCCGACCGGGACCGGCGGGTTCGTCACCACGGCGATGGCACATCTGATCGCCCAGACCCGCCCGGTGTTCCCCGACTCGGCCTGGTCGTGTTGGTCGCCTCGGCCGGGATCGGTGTCGGAGCATCCGTTGGGTCGGGCGTGTGACGTGACGTTCGGGAACCGCATCGGCGTGTTCCCGACCTCCGAGCAGGTCGCCGAGGGGTGGCGGATGACGAACTGGCTGCAAGCCCACGCCGCCACGCTCGGGGTGCAGTACCTCGTGTGGCAGGGCCACATCTGGAGCGCGGCCCGCGACGCGGAGGGCTGGCGGCCCTATCAGGGCAACGACAGCAACGACGCGGCCAGCATCACCGGCGGCCACTACGACCACCTCCACATCACCGTGACCACATGACCGGCCGACCGCTCGCGATGCGTCTGTTCACGGTGGCGGTCGAGGTGGGGCCGGACTTCTCGGCGGTGGGCGGGTCGAGCCGCCTGGCCGAGATCGTCGGCGCCTTGTTGACGATCGTGTTGGTGCTGGCGGTGCTGATGCTGCTGGTCTGCGCGGCAGCGTGGGCGATCGCGTCGTCCGCGGGGAACTACCAGACCGCCAGCCGGGCCCGCGCCGGGCTGTGGACCAGCATCGGCACCGCGGTGCTGGCCGGCGCCGGGATCGGCTGGATGAACTTCCTGCTCGACCTCGGCCCCCGACTCTGACCCCACCAGCCGCGGCGCTCGCGGCACGGCGGTCCTGCGGGTGTGCGGTGTCCACCTGTGTTGGTGAACCCCGCCATCGACACGCGAGCGGGACCCGTGGCGTTGAAGGAGCCCGCTCATGCTGTTGACCTCGATCCTCACCCTCGACCCGCTCCCGGCTGCGGCGTCGGTGATCGGCCAGATCGTGATTCCCCCGAACGACACCGGCCTGCCTGGCATCGCCAGCTTGCGCACGATCGTCGGCGCCGCCATGACGATCGGCCTCGTCCTGTCGGTCCTCGCGTTGATCGTCTCGGCGGTGGTGTGGGGGTTCGGGTCGAACAGCTCGAACCCCCACCTGGCGGGGCGGGGCAAGGTCGGCGTGCTGGTCTCGTGTGGTGCGGCGATCATCACCGGCGCGGCGGTGACGCTCATCAACTTCTTCTGGAACGTCGGCCAAGGCGTCTCCTGATTCCTCGCCCGACCTGACGACCCACGAAGGAGCGTGTGATGGGTGTGTGCGATGTGCCGTTGATCTCCACGGTTTGCGACGTGGCCGGCGAAGCCGCCGCCACGCTGGTATCGGCCCCGTTCGATTGGCTCGCCTCCGCGATCGGCGCCGCGGCGGGCTGGATGTTCGAGACGGTGTGGTCGATCTTCCACACCACGACCCTCGTGGATGTGACGAGCGCCGAGTACGTGTCGGTCTACAACATCTTGTTCGGCGTCGCGATCTTCGTGATGCTGATGTTCTTCTGCTTCCAACTCATCGGCGGACTGGTCCGCCGCGACCCGTCCGCCTTGTCGAAAGCGGCGCTGGGGTTGGCGAAATCGGTGCTCGGCTCCTTCTTGGTCATCGGGCTCACCGCGACCTTGTTGGAGATCACCGATCAACTGTCCATCGGGATCGTCCAAGCGACCGGCACGTCGATGGAGGAGATGGGCGGCCGCATCGCCGCAATGGCGATCGGGTTGACGGCGATCAACCTCGCCGCGCCCGGCGCCGGCGCGATCGTCACGATCTTCCTCGCCGGCCTCGCCATCTCGGCCGCCGCGGTGGTGTGGTTCACGCTGCTGATCCGCAAGGCGCTGCTGCTCGTTGCGATCGTGATGGCCCCGATCGCGCTGTCGGGGTTTTCGTGGGAAGCGACCCGCGGCTGGTTCTCCAAGTGGGCGACGTTCGTGCTCGCCCTGATCGTGTCGAAGCTGATGATCGTCGTCGTGTTCCTGGTCGCGACCGCGCAGGTGTCGGCCCCGGTCGGGTTCGACCTGGCGTCGATCGGTGACCCGATCGCGGGGATCGTGCTCATGTTCATCGCCGCGTTCGCGCCGTACATGGCCTACAAGTTCATCTCGTTCATCGGGTTCGATATGTACCACTCGATGTCGGCCGAGCAGGAGGCCAAAGGCGCCCTCAACCGGCCTGTGCCGGTCTCGGCCACGCCACGGGGCGAGGGCGTCAAGAAGGTGCTCGACGGCGACACCGCCAGCGGAGCGAAGGGCGACGGCGGACCGTCGCCCCGGTCCACCGGACCGTCTGCGGGACCAGGCGGCGGCGGCAAGCCCGGCCCTCCCGGCGCGGGTGGAGGTTCAGGCTCGGCCGGGGCCGGCTCGTCCAGCGGCAGCGCCGGGGCCGGTGCTGGTGCTGGTGCTGGCGCTGGTGCTGCGGTGGGAGTCGCCGCCACCGCTGCGACGGCGGGACCGAAGGTCGGGCGCAAGGTCGGCACGGCGGCCGAGGAACAGGCCGACGAGGGCCAACAAGCCGGTGAGCCGCCTCCGCCCGCGGCCCGAGCCTCGCAACCGCCACGATCCGACCCGCGGCGACCGTCACGGCCGGCCCCGGCCGCGCCCGCTGCGGCGCCTGCGCACCGTGAACCGCCACCGGAGCCTCGACACCCACGTGACGGGGCGGGATCGTGACCGGCGAGCGACCCAACAGTGCTGGCGGGTCGGAGTTGGTTCCGGTGAAGTTCTCCCGGCTGACCCGCCGCGGTGTCCTGCTCGGCCTGTCCGCGGCTCAGGTCGTGACGGTGGCGGTGGCCGTGGTGACGTTCGTGCTCAGCCTCTACTTCGTCGGCGCGGT
Source organism: Desertimonas sp. (assembly GCA_047972065.1). GTDB lineage: Bacteria > Actinomycetota > Acidimicrobiia > Acidimicrobiales > Ilumatobacteraceae > JALZMG01. Next base: position 7,106 of record JBKEAH010000081.1, on the reverse strand, counting down.
GGCGTTGTTGTGGACCGCGCCGATCTGGCTCACCGCGGTGGTGCTGACGTGGTTGCCGATCGGTGGCCGCAAAGCCGTCGAGTGGGTCCGGGTCTCGCTGCACTGGACGTGGCGAACCATCGCCCGCCAGTTGACGTATCGGCGGCGAGTGGTCAAGCCCCGCCCGGCAGGAACGCTCGCCCTGCCGGGGGACGCGGCAGCGATGCGCTCCTACGAGGACCCCGAGACGGGTGCGGTGATGATCCACGACCCCCACCACAACCGGCTCATCGCGATCGCCGAGATATCGCACCGCTCGTTCGTGCTGCTCGACCCCGGCGAACAACAACGCCGCGTGACCGGCTGGGGACGCGTCCTCTCGACGGCGTGCCGCTCGACCCGTCTCGCCCGCCTCCAGGTGCTGGAACGCACCCTCCCTGACACCGGGACCGGGCTGGAACGCTGGTGGGCCGAGCACGGCACTGACGACGACTCGTGGGTCGCCCGCACCTACCGGGAGCTGATCGACCGGGCCGGCCCCGCCGGGGAACGTCACGTCACCACGATCTCGATCGCGCTCGACATGAAGGCCGCCGGCCGCACGATCCGCGCCGCCGGGGGCGGGCTACGCGGCGCCGCGGCGGTGTTGCGCCAGGAGATGAACACGATCACCGCCGCGCTGCGCTCGGCCGATCTGAAACCTGCGGTGTGGTTGACAGCGGCGCAACTCGCCGTCGTGCTGCGCTCGGCCTACGACCCCCAAGTCGCCGCGACCCTGGAACGCTCTGCGAGCGGCGCCGACCTCGCCACCGCCGGCCCCGTCGCCATTGAGGAGACGTGGGATCGGTTGCGGTCCGACTCCGCGTACCACGCGGTGTTGTGGGTCAGCGAGTGGCCCCGCTCGTCGGTGTATCCGGGCTTCTTGGCTCCGGTGCTGTTGTCGTCGGGGATCAGGCGGGCGTTCAGCCTGATATGCGATCCGGTGCGCGCCGACATCGCCGCCCGCGACATCCGCAAGAAGAAGACCGAATACATCTCCGACGCTGCTCAGCGGGCGAAGATCGGACAGATCGAAGACGCCGCCCAGACCGCCGAGTACCACGACGTGCTCCAACAGGAAGCCGACCTCACCGCCGGCCACGGCGTGCTCCGCTACAGCGGCCTCATCGCCATCTCCGCCCCCACCCCCGACGACCTCGACGCCGCGGTCGCGGAGATCGAACAAGCCGCCATCCAAGCCTCCTGCGAGACCCGCCGCCTGGTCGGCCAACAAGCCCAAGCGTTCGCCGCTGCCGCCCTGCCCCTTTGCCGAGGCATCTGACCTCCGGCCGGGGGTCGAGCGGGCGCACCTACCCACCAAGACGACTCGTGGAGGTGTGAGTGATGGTGACGTTCAACGAACCGGCGACCGATGCCGCCGAAGCACGCGAGGCGCTGCGCGGCCTGGCCCACGCGACGCGGGTGATCGCCGAGCCCGGCGACACGTACGCGGTGTTGGGGTCGTTGTCGACCGGGCTGGCATCGCTCGGCCAGTCGCTCGATCAGCTCTCCGACTGGCACCATCGCAACGTAGATCGTGCTGTCACCGACACCGGTTCCCGTGACGCTGGGGGGCGGGCTGCGGTCGGCGCGGCCGACAACCTCCACGAAGCCGCCGCCCTGATCGAGCAGGCCCGCGTGGCGGTGGACGCGGCGTGGAACCACAACGGCCGCATCGCCTGGCACCCCGAACCCGTCGAAGTTCAGACGGTACGCCGGCTACCCGAACCGTCCCTGTTCGGCGCCGCCTCCGTGCAGCGCGCTGACAACGGCCTCACCCGCTGAACGGCCGGATTGTCATGGGTGAGTCGTCTCGGGGTCGGGTGCATTCGTCCGTGCTGGTCGGCCCCGCCGCCGAGCATCGCCGCAACCGCCGGCAACGCCGAAAGGCAGCGGCCCGCGTGTACGCCGCTGACGCTGCGGCCCGCCGGGCTGCGGCCAAGGCTCAGGCCGACGCGGAGCGTGCCGAACGCCGCGCGACCACCTACCTGCCCGCCGCTGGTGAGCCCGGCCCGGCCGGGCTGCGCGCCCCGCGCCGCTTCCGCGTCCCGACCCACCAACACACCTCGGCCGCGTTGGCCGGGGCGTACCCGTTCCTCGCTGAAGGGGGCCTCGGCTCCGAAGGCGTGTTCGTCGGCCAAGACCTCTACTCGGGCGGCAGCTTCGTGTACGACCCGTGGGTTCTCTACGGCCGTGGCGTGCTGACGGCGCCAAACGTGGTGCTGGCTGGCATCGTCGGTGCCGGCAAGTCGTCGCTCGCCAAGTCCCTCTACACCCGCTCGATCCCGTTCGGCCGTCGCGTGTACGTGCCGGGCGACCCCAAAGGCGAACACACCCCCGTAGCCGAGGCCGTTGGCGGCAGGGCGATCGTGCTCGGCCACGGCCTGTCGAACCGGCTCAACCCACTCGATGAGGGGCACCGCCCGTCAGGGGTGTCCGACGTCGAGTGGGCGATGCAGGTCGCCTCCCGGCGTCGTGACCTGATCGGCGCGCTGGCCGAAACAGTGCTGGCGCGGCCGTTGACGCCGTTGGAGCACACCGCCATCGACATCGCCTTGCGGGCCACCGTCGAGACCAGCGAGGTGCCGATCTTGCCGATGGTCGTGGACCGCATCCTCCAACCCGACCACGGACCCGGCTACGACGAACGGCTCGCCGAGGACGGCCGGATCGTCGGCCACGCCCTCCGCCGCCTCGTCGCCGGTGACCTCCAAGGACTGTTCGACGGCCCCTCCACGGTGCGGTTCGACCCGACGCTGCCGATGATCTCGCTCGACCTGTCACGCGTGGCGGAGAACTCGACGCTGATCTCCGTCCTGATGACCTGCTCGTCGGCGTGGATGGAATCGGCGCTGCTCGACCCGGCGGGCGGGCGACGGTGGGTGATCTACGACGAAGCCTGGCGGCTCATGTCCCACCCCGCCCTCCTACGCCGGATGGACGCCCAGTGGCGGCTCGCCAGACACTACGGGATCGCCAACATGCTGATCTTCCACAAGCTCACCGACCTCGACACCGTGGGCGACCGCGGCACCGCCATGCACGCCCTCGCCTCCTCCCTCCTCGCCAATGCCGAGACGAGAATCATCTACCGCCAAGAGACCGACCAGCTCGGCACCACCGGCCAAGCCCTCGGCCTCACCGGCACCGAACAACGCCTCCTGCCGACACTCGGGACCGGGCAAGGGCTGTGGCGGATCAAGGACCGCTCGTTCGTGATCCAGCACCAGCTCCACCCCGACGAACTCACCACGTTCGACACCACCGCCCGAATGGTCACATGACCAAGGTCTGACGGGCGCTGCGTCGTGTCGCCAGCGAACGGGAGCGGGTCGCGCACCTTGCCGACATGACGAGCCAGACGGCAAGCCGACCGGCCACCACGGATGCGATCGAGGGTCCGGCGATGACGTTCGCGTACGCCGACCCTCCTTACTACGGGTGCGCCAAGCACTACGACGCCCACCATCCGCAATCGCGTGTCTGGAACTCGCTGGACACCCACCGTGCCCTGATCGAGCGACTGAACCGCGACTACCCGGACGGGTGGGCGCTGAGCATGACCAGCGGCAACCTCCACGACCTGCTGCCACTCGTGCCGCGCCGCGCACGAGTCATGGCCTGGGTCAAGCCCTTCGCCGCGTTCAAGCGCAACGTCCGCGTGGCCTACACGTGGGAGCCGGTGATCGTGGTCGGCGGACGCGTCTCGTCCAGGGACGGCGCGCCGCCGACGAGAGATCACATCGCCGAGTCGATCACGATGCGCCGCGGCCTCACCGGCGCCAAGCCGGAGCGGTTCTGCGGATGGGTGCTCGACGTGCTCGGCTGGATTCCCGGCGACCGACTCGATGACCTGTTCCCCGGCACCGGCGTGATGGGCGAAGTCGTCCAAGCTCGCGAGAACGCACTTCTGGCCAGGCGTGCCCGCGACGAAGCGCACGTTCGTGGTCTGTTCGACCCGAACATCGACGGCGCGGGACCGACGACACCGTGAACCGTCGCCCGCGACCGGCCCACGACCACACGGCGATTCCGGTCGCGCTGCCACAGGTCATCGTGCGGCCCGCCGCGGACAGCACGCTGAGCATCAGCATCGACGGCGACGCGCTGGCCACCGGGCCAATACGGCAAGCCGAGCTCGGCGGCGCGCTCACCCACCTCGCCCATGAGCACGGTTGCGCGATCCGCGTTGAGGTCCATGACCGCGACGGCGGCGTGTACGCCGACATCATCGACCCACCCCAACCGACACCAGCGACCGACCCTCCACCGCACGAACCCACCAAGCCAAAGCCGGGGAGCGAGGTCGGCGGCGGTGGGTTCGTGCCCGGTGAACCCGTCCACGTCGCTGTCGTCGTGACCACGGAGACCGCCGACGCGGACGGCCGACTCACCGCTGACCTCGGCCCCCAACACCTCGACGATGAGGTCGGGCTGGTGATCCTGTTCGGGGCCGTGTCCGGTCGCACGATCGTGCACGGCGAGCCGTGAACGGCACCCAACGGCCGCACGACGACACGATCGTCAACCTCGCGCTCGCCGGGCTCGCGTTCGGCGCTCTCAACCTCGGACTCTTGCGGCTGGCGGCGACGATCGCCGCCTGGCTGAGCGGTGCCGAACAGCCCGCCGGTGGCCTCCACGCCGCCGTCAACGTGGTGGTCGCCCCCTTCGACCCCGCTACGGCGTTCGACGCGCCCGGCCTCCACCCCCTCGTCTACTGGGGCGTCGTCGCTCTCCTCGTCGGCGCCGCCATCGCCGTCGCGTTCGTCGTCTGGCGGATCATCCGCAGCACCCGCACGGAGGGCGACCCCCGGCGACTCGCCGGTACCGCTACCGCCACGGAGATCGCCCGCACCGCCTCGGCCCGCACGCTCACCCGGCGAGCCGCCGCGCTGCGACCCTCGCTGGTCAAGCCGCGGGCAGCCGATGTCGGCTACCTGCTCGGCACCGCCAAGGGCCGGGCGGTGTGGGCCACCGTCGAAGACAGCATTCTGCTGATCGGCCCGCCACGTTCGGGCAAGGGCCTCCACGTCGTCATCAACGCCATCTTGGACGCGCCCGGTGCCGTCATCACCACCTCCACCCGGCCCGACAACCTCACCACCACCCTCCGAGCGCGCGAACGCCACGGCCCAGTCGCCGTATTCGACCCCCAACACCTCGCACCCGGACTCCCGGCCGGGTTGCGCTGGTCCCCGGTACGGGGCTGCGAGCATCCCTTGACGGCAATGATCCGCGCCACCGGCCTCGCCTCGTCCACCGGGCACGGAGGCGGTGGCGTGGACAACGGCGGGTTCTGGGAAGGCAAGACCCGCACCGCCATCCAGACCCTGCTCCACGCCGCTGCCCTCGACCACCGCGACGCGCGGAACCTCTACCAGTGGGCGCTCAACCCCACCGCCGCAGCCGACGCCGTACGCATCCTGCAAACCGACAGTCGAGCAGCGGGCGGGTGGGCCGAATCGCTCGACGCGATGATCCAAGCCGACTCCCGCACCCGCGACTCGATCTGGCAAGGCGTGTCCCTCGCCTTCGCCGCGCTCGCCGACCCTCGTGTGATCGACGCGATCAGCCCGCGAAGCGGCGAGGCATTCGACCCGACCTCATTCCTCCGTGACAACGGCACCCTGTACCTGCTCGCCACCGGAGCCGGAGCCGGAGCATCCGCGGCGCTGGTGGCGGCGTTCATCGAAGACCTCGTAGAAGTCGCCCGTACCCTCGCCGCCGCCTCGCCCGGCGCCCGCCTTGACCCGCCGTTGCTGATGGCACTCGATGAGGTCGGGAACCTCGCGCCGCTGCCGTCGCTGCCGACGTTGATGGCCGAAGGTGGCGGCACCGGCATCACCACCCTCCCGGTGTTGCAGTCGATGGCTCAGGCGCGGGAGAAGTGGGGCGACAACGCCGCCGGGGCCATATGGGATGCCTCGATCGTCAAGATCGTCCTCGGCGGCGGCTCCAACTCGCGTGACCTCCAAGACCTCTCCGCCCTGATCGGCGAGCGCGACGACCGAACCGACTCGACCAGCATCGACGCCCACGGCGGCCGCTCACACCAACGCTCAATCCGCCGCGTCCCGATCATGGCCCCCGACACCCTGCGCACCCTCCCATTCGGCACCGGCGTCATCCTGCTACGCACCGCCCGACCGATCGTCACCGACCTACGTCCCTGGACCGCTCGGGCCGACACCACCGCGTTGCAGACCGACCGCACCGAGATCGAAGCACTACTGCGGACCGGCGGCAGGTAGCGGGTTCGCACCTTCCCAGTAGAGCGCACCGCCCTCGGTGTGCTCCCGAAGCGAAGGAGCAACGCCCAATGGCTATCCGCACTCAACAGTCCCTCTCCGGGTTCATCGCCGCGGCGCCGCAGTTGTCGTTCACCGAGCGCGGGGACGCCCGGCTGTACGTGAAGGTCGGCCAGGAGCACTACCGCCGCAACGACGACGAGACGTTCACGAAGCTGGAAACCACCTTCCACGACCTCGTGCAGTTCAAGCGGGCCGCTGAGCGGTCCTACGCCCAGTTCCGCAAGGGCGACCACTTCGTCGCCGAGGGCTACGTGCGCGAATACAGCTACGAGGCCAACGGGCAGACCATCGAAGGTGAGGAGTTCGTCGCCAAGAAGATCGGCCACGACACCGCCCGCACCACCTACACCGTCGACCGCGACCGCCCCACCCGAGCCGCCGAACGAGGCCAAGGCATCGACGCGCCGACCTCCGACGCCGCCACACCGTCGCGAGATCGCGAGCAGGTGGCTCGCCAGGACCGGGCGGTGGCGCTGTGACCAGCGACGAGACCACGGCCCCCTACGACTACGAGACGGAGCCTGATCCCGACGACCTCGACACGGGAGGAAGTCCCCGCGGGTTCTTGCCCGATCCTCCGCGGCCGATCAACTGGAACCTGCTGTCGGGCGATGACGCCGAGGTCGAGTGGTTGGAGCTGAACGCCTGGGTGCATTGGCTACGCCGCACCTACGGGCTGCCCGCGGCGATCATCCCGCCGTTCTGGCATCGGCACTCCGAGTTGGTGTGGGAGCTGTCCGCGCTGCACCTGCACTGGCTCGGCGCCTACGACCCCGA
>JBKEAH010000079.1:0-3116 GCA_047972065.1 Desertimonas sp. | reverse complement strand
CAGGCCGCCTCCAGCCTCGGCGCCGCCCAGTTCTGCATCAACGAATCGGTCAAGTACGCGCAGGAGCGCAAGCCGTTCGGCAAGGCGTTGGCATCGAACCAGGGCATCCAGTTCCCGCTGGTCGAGCTGCAGACCCAGTGCGAGATGTTGCGGGCGTTGATCCACAAGACGGCGTGGTTGATGGATCAGGACGGCGCCTTCTCGCAGTCCGACAAGGTGTCGATGTGCAACTACTGGTCCAACCGCCTGTGCTGTGAGGCCGCCGACCGGGCGATGCAGGTGCACGGGGGTCTCGGCTACAGCCGTCACAAGCCCTTCGAGCACATCTACCGCCACCACCGCCGCTACCGCATCACCGTGGGCGCCGAGGAGATCCAGATGCGCCGCGTGGGCGGCTACATGTTCGGCTTCATGAAGCAGCAGGCGCCCAAGGGCGTGGACACCGTCCACGGCCAGAACTGACGCGATGGCCCAGTTCCTTCCGGAGTCCGCCGACCTGCTGGCGGCCATCGCCAAGCTCCTCGACGAACAGGTGTTGGCGGTCGTGCCGTCGGACCTCCAGCACCGGGTCCGCGTCGCCGCCAATCTGTCCCGAATTCTCGAACGCGAGGCCCGGCTGGGCCCGGACGCGGTGCGGCGCGAACGGGAGCTGATCGAGGGTGTGCTCGACGAGGCCCTGAGCGCCGAACGGGATCCCGCCGCCGCGCTCGCCGAGCGATTGCGCGGCGGCGTCGACGACGCGCTCGCGGCGCGGGCATGGTCGGCGCTTGTCGACATCACCCGCGCCGACCTGGCGATTGCCAAGCCGGGCCACGACGTCTACGAGGGCGTGTGATGGCGTCGGTCATCGCGCTCCCCGCTCACGCCGTCCGGCGTGCCTGTTCGCTCCGTTGGCGCTGCGCTCACCGGCGTTGGTGCCCACCCGGAGGCGTGACCCTTGGCCGTTGATCTCGCGACCGGTCTGGCGGCGTATCTGGGTTTGCATTGGGGAACCGACGTCGAGGTGTCGGGGCTGTCGACCACCACGGCGGGGGCGCGTCGGCACAACGTGATCTTCGACGCCACCCGTGAGGGCATCACCGAGCGGTTCGTGGCGACGATCGTCCCCGAGGGTGAGACCCTGATCAACTCGATCGAGGCCGAGGCTGGCGTGCGCGATGTCGCCGAACGCCACGGTGTCGCCGTGCCCCACGTCGAGCTGGTTCGTGCCGACGGCGAGCTGGTCGGCGGCCCGTTCATGATCTCGGCCTTCACGGCGGGGGAGACGGTGCCACGACGGGTGCTGCGCCTCGTCGAGCAGGTCGGCAATGGTGAGCTGATCGCCCACCAGTTGGGGGAGTCGCTGGCCCGGCTCCACCAGATCGACCCCGCCGCCGTGCCGGTTCCGTTGCGACGTCAGGAACACCCCGGGCACCCCACCGAGGCGGCGTTGGCCGCAGCGATCGCCGCCGTCGACGACCTCGCGCTGGCGCGGCCGGCGCTGCGGCTCGGGCTGCGGTGGCTGGAACGGCACCTCCCTCCTGCCCCGGAGCGCTTGACGATCGTCCACAGCGACACCCGCAACGGCAACCTGATCATCGGGGAGGACGGCCTGCGTGCCGTGCTCGACTGGGAAGGCACGTGGGCCTCGGGTGACCCGATGCAGGACCTGGCGTGGCCGGCGCTACGGATGTGGCGGTTCCGCAACGACGATCGCGAGATCGGCGGGTTCGCCGGGCGGGCGCCCTACGTCGAGGGCTACACGTCGGCCGGCGGGCACTTCGACGAGGCCCGCTTCGAATGGTGGAAGGTGCTCGGCACCTTGATGTGGGGGGTCGGTCTGGCCGGCCAGACGATGTCGTTCCTCGACGGGCGGGTGCCCAACATCGTGATGGCGGCCAGTGGACGTCGCGTTCCCGAGTTGGAGTGGGACCTGCTGATGCTGATTCGGCCGTCGACCGAGGGTTGAGGGCACCAGCGTGGTGCCGTCGACCCTCGTCTGCGGTTCAACCCTCGATGGGGTCGACGGCGGTGGGGCTGGTGGGTGGGGTCAGTAGGTGTTCTGAATCGTGACCGTCAGGCCGATGCGGTCGCGGGCGTCCCACAGCTCCCGCTCGACGTCGTCGAGGCCAAGCCAGCTCACCATCATGTCCTGATGCCCGACCCGCAGCCGGACGCAACCCTTGCTGGCCGGTGACGTCGGGACGTTGTTGGCGCCGTGGATGGCCTGGCCACCGTCGAAGTAGATCGGCTTGTACATGTTGCCGTTGAGCGGGTTGTCAACGGTGACCGGGTAGTCGGTGCTGTCGTGCCATCCGCCGTTGCTCCGGGCCGGATCGAAGCGGAACGAGCGCGAGGCACTCTGCGGGCGCGTCTGGTAGCCGGACTCTCCGCTCGACACCGGGAACACGAACCGGATGCCGTTGCTTCCCTCGCCGGCGAACAACACCTGGCAGTGCAGATCGATGAGGGCCCAGTGGTTGTAGCCGGTGTCGGCGCGTCGGGGGATGAGCAGCCCACCTGCGGACTGCAGTTGTGCTTCCTCGGGGCTCCCGGGTGCCATCTCGTCGCGGCTGGCATCGAGCCCGAGGCCGACCCGGGCGGCGCACAACGCCTGCCGGGTGAGGCGGCCCGACTGGCCGTCGACCGTCAGGGCCGGGAACCCGAACGGGGTCAGAAGCTCGTTGAGCTTCTGTTGCTGGGCTTGGACACCCGTTCCGAAGTTCGTCCCCCCTTGGGGGACCTCGGGCAGGGTCGGTGCCGGCGGTGGCACGAACTCTGGGAGCGGCAGACCGGTCTTGTCGTCGATGTCGTTGCCGACACACACGTCGAGCACCTGACCGACATCGATGAAGTCCGGGTTGGGGATGGCGTTCTCGACCTGCAACGCCGCGTAGGTGATGGTCTCGTCGTCGAGCCGCACTCGGGCGGCCGCCGCGATCGAATCGAGCGAGTCTCCGGCGGCGACGGTCACCAGGCAGGCCGGGTTCGGCTGGCCCGGCACCGGGGCGACGGTGGTGGTGCTGGTGGTGGTGGTGGTGGTGGTGGTCGTCGTCGATGTCGATGTCGTCGGGGTCGTCGATGTCGTCGATGTCGCTGATGTCGTCGATGTCGCTGATGGCTCGGAGGTCGCGGCC
>JBKEAH010000072.1:0-7535 GCA_047972065.1 Desertimonas sp. | reverse complement strand
AAGTTCTTCATCGTCGTCAGCTTCTTCATGCACCTGAAGTTCGATCACAAGCTGTTCAGCTGGCTCTTCTACATGGGCCTCGTCCTGGCGCTGATCGTCTACATCGGGACGTTGGCGTGCTTCCACTTCTTCACGAAGTGACCATCGGCGTCGCCGCCGACCCGATCGGCTGACCACGGCGGCAGACTGGTCCCGTGCTGGCGCAGGAAGTGACCGCGGACCCGTTCCGGTTCCAGGCCCACCCGGCCGTCTGGCTGCTCGTCGGCTCGTTGATCGCCGCCTACGTGTACATGGTCAAGGTGGTCGGCCCGCACGCGGTCCCGGCTGGTCAACCGGTGGTGACGCGTCGTCAGGTGTGGTGCTTCGTCGCCGCCATCGCGCTGTTGTGGACGGCCAGCGACTGGCCGATGCACGACCTTGGCGAGGACTACCTCTACTCCAGTCACATGCTCCAGCACATGATGTTGAGCTACTTCATGCCGCCATTGGCCCTGATGGCGACACCCGAGTGGCTGTTGCGCACGCTGATCGGGGGCGGCCGGTTGTATCGGGTGGTTCGATGGCTGTGTCGTCCGGTGGTCGCCGGTGTGCTGTTCAACCTGGCGGTGATGGTGTCGCACATCCCCGGTGTCGTGAACACCTCGGTCGACAGCGACAGCTCGCTGGTCCACTACTCGGTTCACGTGATGGTCGTGATGACGTCGCTGCTGATGTGGATGTGTGTCTGCGGGCCGTTGCCCGAGATGCGCATCGGGCCGGGCGCGACGATGATCTACCTGTTCATGCAGTCGATCGTGCCGTCGGTCCCGGCCGGTTGGTTGGCCTTCGCCGACGGCATCGTCTACGACGCCTACGACCAGCCGGTACGGGTGTGGGGCATCGACGCCACCGCCGACCAGCAGATCGCCGGGGCGATCATGAAGACCGGCGGGACGATCTTCCTGTGGTCGGTGATCATCACGTTGTGGTTCCGCTACTTCTCCTCGGACTATCGACGAGACCAGGCCGAGGCGTTCCGGCCGCGTCGCGACGAGCCGCTCACCTACGGCGACGTCGAGCGCGAGTTCGCCGGCACGGCGCCGGCCGCCGAACCCACTGGTCCGCTCAACGGGTGACCCGGTAGCTTGCGGACCCGATGATCGACGTCCGTCTGCTGCGCACCGACGCCGAGCACGTCCGGGCCTCGCTGGCCCGCCGTGGCGATCCGGTGGTGATCGAGCAGCTCGACGCCGCCATCGCCGCCGACACCCGGCTCCGTGAGCTGACCGCGGAGCGTGACGAGCTGCGGGCGCAGGTCAACGAGCTGTCCAAGCAGGTCGGGGCGCTGCGGCGTGACGGCGACGTCGACCGGGCGTCGGCCCTCCAGGACCGGAGCCGGGCCCTCGGCGCCCGCGAGCAGCGGCTGGCCGGCGAGACCGACGAGGTCGAGGCCACCCGACGGGATCTGCTGCTGCGGATCCCCAACCTCATCCACCCCGACGTGCCCGAGGGGGCCTCGGACGCCGACAACCCGGTGGTGGTCGGCCCGGTTGGCCTCCCCGCGGCATACCCGCCACATCGACAGGTGCCACACTGGGAGATCGGTGCCGAGCTCGGCATCCTCGACCCCGAGCGGGCCACGAAGATCAGCGGCTCGATGTTCACCATGACCCGCGGCCCCGGCGCCGCGCTGGGACGCGCCTTGTGCCAACTGGCCCTGGACCGCAACGCCGATGTCTTCGAGGAGATCCGGCCTCCCTCGCTGGTGACGACCGAGACGTTGACCGCCACCGGTCAACTGCCCAAGTTCGCCGATGACGTGTTCGCCGTCGAACGCGACGGGCTGTGGTGCATCCCGACCGGTGAGGTGCCGCTGACATCGATGTACGCCGACGAACTCCTCGACGAGTCCGATCTGCCGATGCGGTTGATGGCGTACACGCCCTGCTACCGGCGCGAGGCCGGCGCCGCCGGGCGCGACACCCGCGGGCTGCTGCGAAGCCACGAGTTCGACAAGGTCGAGATCTTCGCCCTCGCCACCGCCGACCAGGCTCCCGACCTGCTGATCGAGATGCGCGACCGGGCGGAGGCGATCATCGCCTCGCTCGAGTTGCCCTACCGCATCGTCGAGATCTGCAGCGGTGACCTCGGCCAGAGCCATCACCGCAGCTTCGACCTCGAGGTCTACGCCCCGGGTGCCGACCAGTGGCTGGAGGTGTCCTCGGTGAGCTGGTTCAGCGACTATCAGGGGCGGCGGGCCAACATCCGAGTCCGTCGCCGCGACGCCGAGGGCAAGCCGGCCAAGGGCTCCCACGTCGTCAACACGCTCAACGGGTCGGCGCTGGCGGTGCCGAGGGTGTGGGCGGCGATTGTCGAGAACCACCGTCAGCCCGACGGTTCGGTGCGCCTGCCCACCGTGTTGCACCGGTACCTGAACGGTCTCACCGAGATCACGGCGCGCCGGTGAGCGACCGGGTTGTGGATCTGGCGGCCCGGCGGGTGCAGTACGAGTCGGCCGGGCTCGATGTCGCCGATGTCGCTGCGGACCCCGTCGCCCAATGGCATCGCTGGTACGGCGACGCCGCCACCGCGGGCGTGGCCGAGCCCAACGCCATGGTGGTGGCCACCGTCGACTCGTCGGGCGCCCCGGACGCCCGATTCGTCCTCGCCCGAGGGTTCGATGAGCGGGGGGTGGTCTTCTACACTAACCTGAAGAGCGTCAAGAGCCGCCAACTGGCGGCGGCACCGGTGGCGGCGGCGGTGTTCACGTGGCTCGATCTCCATCGCCAGGTGCGCGTTCGTGGCCCGGTGACCCCGGCGACCGACGAGGAGGCCGATGCCTATTTCGCCAGCCGGCCGCGCGGCAGCCAGGTCGGCGCCTGGGCCTCACCGCAGAGCGAAGCGATCGACGATCGCGCCACCCTCGATGCGCTCGTCGAGTCGGTCGAGGAGCGTTTCGCCGGTGCAGCGGTGCCGCGCCCACCGTTCTGGGGCGGCTGGCGCGTCGGGCTCGACGAGGTCGAGTTCTGGCAGGGCCGACCGAGCCGACTGCACGACCGCATCTGCTACACCCGCGACGCCGCGACCTGGCAGATCACCCGTCTCGCGCCGTAGCACCCCATCGAGGGTGGGGGCGCAGACGAGGGTGCAGCGCGCCCCGGTGGTGCGGTCGGACCTCGATGGTCAGCAGCCGTGGGTGAAGCGGATGGTGGCGACCGGGCCCGTCGGGGCGTAGGCGATGACGGCGATCGAGGTGCGGGCGGCGTTGGTGCGCAGGTACGAGGGGTCGACCCCGATCCATGTCGGTGTCGGCGGCTCGGCGGGGGCCGGTTCGCCACAGGCCGTGTCGTCGCCGTCGGGGCTCAGGGCCAGCAGCTGAACGTTGGGTGCCAGCACCAGCTCGCGCCGGGCCGGGTTGTTGTTCTCCCATGGCTCGTCGCGCCACCAGTACGTCACCGGTTCCTCGCTGAACCCGGCGGCGTCGACCAGGCCGAGTGTCGGATGCCGGAACGAGTACCGGTCGAGGGTGATCGTGCGGTACAGCCCGTCGGCGGTCTCGCCGGTGCCGGTGATCCGACCGAAGTCGAAGCGGGCGCCGTCCCAGTCGCCGACCGGTTGTGGGGCGAGGGTGGTGGATACGGCGGCCGCCGTGGTGTTCGGCGCGCTCGTCGTGGTCGCCGGGACCGTCGAGGTCGTCACCGTCGGCAGCGGGGCCATCGTCGTCCCGGTGGTCGACTGGGTCTCCTCGCGCAGCGTGTCGCAGCCACTCGACAAGGCGAGTGCGGCGGCGGCGCCGACCACGGCGAACGCCCGGGCGGAAGCGAGGCGAGGCACGATCGGGCGATCGTACCGACGCGCCGTCGAGCGGTCGGGTGTGACCCGCCCTGACAGCGCGCGCCGACGGTCCGATCGGCCGGCGACGCGACCGCTCCCGTGCCCGACGACGTTGGGGTTCGGGGGCGCAGCCCCCGGAGTTGAGCGCCGAGAGTGTCCGCCTCTTGGTGGACACTCTAAGGTCACCTCGTGCTGGCGTGGATGGATCTTGAGATGACCGGCCTCGATCACACGCGTGACGTGATCGTCGAGATCGCCACCATCGTCACCGACGACGATCTCGAGGTCGTCGCCGAGGGTCCCGATCTCGTGGTGCACCAGCCCGAAGCGCTGTTGGCCGTGATGGATCCCTTCGTCGTCGACATGCACACCCGGTCGGGGCTGCTGGAGGAGATCCGGGCGTCGTCCACGTCGCTGGCCGAGGCCGGGGCCGCCACCCTGGCGTTCATCAAGGAGCACGTCCCCCAGGCCGCCACCGTTCCGCTGTGCGGCAACTCGATCGGCACCGACCGTCGCTTCCTGGCCGCCTATCTGCCCGAGATCGAGACCTACCTGCACTACCGGTCGATCGACGTGTCGAGCATCAAGGAGTTGGTCCGGCGTTGGTACCCGAAGGTGCGTCAGGCGCGGCCGCTCAAACATGGCACGCACCGCGCCCTCGACGACATCCGGGAGTCGATCGCCGAGCTGCGCTATTACCGCGAGCAGGTGTTCGTGCCCCGGTTGGCGGTCGCGCACCCCGAGCCCGCCGCCGATTCGGCCGGGCGCCCGGCGTCATGAAGGCCGTCGTGTTGACCGACACGGGCGGGCCCGAGGTTCTGCGCGTCGTCGAGACCGACGACCCGGTGCCGGGCCCCGATGACCTACTCGTCGACGTCGCCCACACGGCGCTCAACCGCGCCGACATCCTCCAGCGGATGGGGTTCTATCCCGATCCGCGACGGCCGGCGGTCGAGATCCCTGGCATGGAGTACGCCGGCACCGTGGCGGCGATGGGCGACCGCGTCACGGGGTGGTCGATCGGTGACGCGGTGATGGGCATCGAGACGGGTGGCGGGTATGCCGAGCGGCTTGTCACCAATGCCCGTCAGGCGCTTCCGGTGCCTGCCGGGTTGAAGCTCGACGACGCCGCGGCCGTTCCTGAGGTGTTCCTCACCGCCTGGGACGCCCTGGTGTGCCAGGGCGGGCTGACCGCCGGACGGTGGGCGTTGATCCATGCCGGAGCGTCGGGTGTCGGCACGGCGGGCATTCAGCTGTGTGGCGCGCTCGGTGCCCGGGTGGCGGTGACGGTGTCGGCCACAAAGATGGACGCCTGTCGTGCCCTCGGCGCCGATGTCGTGCTCGAACGCAGCCCGGCCGACTGGAGCGCCGGGTTGCGGGCCGAACTGGCCCGCCACGGCCGCGACGGGGTCGACACGATCCTCGACGTCGTTGCCGGCGACGATGCCGCTCGCAACCTGGCCGTCGTGGCGCCGCAAGGCTGCATCGTCCAGGTCGGCCTGATGGCCGGTGCCCGGGTGTCGGTCGACCTCGGGGCGTTGCTGGCCAAGCGGGTGCGCTGGGTCGGCACGGTGCTCCGGTCACGCCCGATCGAAGAGAAGATCGCACTCAGCCAACGCTTCGCTCGCGAGGTGCTGCCGTGGTTCGCGTCCGGGCAGCTCAAGCCGGTGATCGACCGTCGCTTCGGTCTCGCTGACATCGGGGATGCCCACCGGCACATGGAGGCCAACGCCAACATCGGCAAGATCCTCGTCGACGTCCGCTGACCGGCGATCGGCGGATCGCGCGTATGTCGTGGCGTGTGTCGTGCTCATGATCATCGTGAGCACGAACGAGCGGGCACGGTGCGCGGACGGGCGAGGGAGCCTGACTCCGATGTTCTTCTCCGACGAGCCGGTGGACATGGCGCGGGCCCGGGCGATCTGCTCGCGCTGCGGGCTGTCGGCGGCCTGCCTGTCGGCGGCGGTCGAGCGTCGGGAGCCGTGGGGTACCTGGGGCGGGCAGTTCTTCGTCGACGGCGAGGTGGTCGCCGTCAAGCGGCGTCGCGGCCGGCCCCCGCGTCACCCACGGCCGGCGTTGGTCGTCGACGAGTGTCCGTCGATGCCGCTGCCCGTCAGCGCCTGAGCCGGCCGCGACGGCCGGGGTGGCCGAAACCTCCTTGACGGGCCCATCCGTCGCGTGGTTTCCTGAATCAGCCGTGCCCGCCAGGGCGCGGCGTTCACCACGACGACGCCCACCGCGACGCGCAGGGAAAGGGGTAACGATGTTCGCAGACCTTCGCATCATGCGACCGGCGACCGTCGCGCCCATCGGCGCGTCCGTGTCCCGGCACCATGCCGCCTGCGCCTCGGCCACCGGTGCCGACCTCACGCCGACCGCCGAGCGTTGGACGATCGGCAACGGCAAGGCCGCGGCCAAGGCCCACACCCGGACCCTCGGGAGATGTTCGACGTGACGAGTCGAACACCTCGCACCGAGGCCGCCGGGATCCCGTCCCGGCGGCCTTTCTCGTTTTTCGGGCGCCACCCGGTCCCTCCCCACCCGACAGGAACCACGACATGACCCTCACCCACCCCGGACCTTCCGGTTCATCCGCACCCCAGATGCTCGCCGGCCCCGTGCCCGAGCCCGCCCGACCAATCCCCGACCAGCAAGGCCCTCCGATGTTCCAGCTCAGCCAACTTCCCGTCCCCGTCGACAGTCCCACCGCCGTCCGCGTGGCGCCCCGCTGCGCCGACGGCAACGGCACCCTCACGCCGCTGTTCTTCTCCGACGATGTCATCGACATCGCCCGGGCGAAGGCCATCTGCGCCAAGTGCCAGCTTCGCGTCAGCTGCTTGGCCGACGCGCTCGAGCGCCAGGAGCCTTGGGGCGTCTGGGGCGGCGAGCTGATCGCGACCGGGCGGATCGTGCGGAACAAGCGGCCCTGCGGCCGGCCGCCGAAGGTCCCGCGCCCCGAACTGGTCGTCGACGAGATGGGTGTCGTCGGCTCCGTGGCCTGACGCGGCGTCCCCCCGGCGACCCGACCAGAGTCGGGATCGCATCGGTAGCCTGCGGTGCTGTGGGCTCGCCGGTGTGGTCCCGACCCCGGGTGGTCGTGCTCGGTCTCGCCCTCGTGGTCAGCGCGGTCGGGGCCGTCGTGTGGAGCAACATCGTGGCCGGTGACGGCCCGGCCGCCGACGATGCGGTCACCCTCGACGAACCAGGCGAGTACGTCGAACCGGGGGTGGCCACCAACCCGCCCGTCGCCGGGGCCACGCTTCCCGATGTGGCCCTCACCGACGTCGACGGTGCAACGGTCGTCCTGGTGCCCGACGACCGTCCCTTGGTGGTCAACGTGTGGTTCTCGACCTGTCCCCCGTGCGCCCGCGAGCTCGTCGAGTTCGGTGAGGTCGAGCGCGAGCTCGGGACCAAGGTCCGTTTCGTGGGGGTCAACCCGAGCGACACGGTCGACACGATGATCGAGTTCGCGGCGACCCGTGGCGCCGACTACGAGCACTACCGGGACCCGGCCGGGGCGTTCATCGACCGACTTGGCGTCGTCGCCTTCCCGGTGACGTTGCTCATCGACCCCGACGGGACGATCCTCGAGCAGCGCGGCGCCTTGAGCGGACCCGAGCTCCGGGCGCTGCTGGCCGATCGATGGGGGATCGAGTGAACCTCGGGCTGTCGTTCCTGCGCGGCATGGTCGCCTCGGTCAATCCGTGCGCGTTCGTGCTGTT
>JBKEAH010000308.1:0-4699 GCA_047972065.1 Desertimonas sp. | reverse complement strand
CCGGCGGCGATCGCCACCACCATCGTCTCGCCGATCGCCCGGGAGATCCCCAGGATCAGCGCCGCCACCACCCCCGAGATGGCCGCCGGGAACACCACCCGGAACGTGGTCTGGGAGCGCTTGGCGCCGAGCCCGAAGGACGCCTCGCGCAACGCCATCGGCACCGAGCGCATCGCGTCCTCGGTGACCGAGGCGACGATCGGCACGGTCAGCACGCCCACCGCGATACCCGCCGCCAGCAGGGTGAAGGCCCGGTCGGCGCCCGAGAACAGCTTGACGACCAGGTTGGGGTTGATGAAGGCGATCGCGAAGTACCCGAGCACCACGCTGGGGATGCCGGCGAGCACCTCGATCACCGGCTTGACCACCCGGCGGACACCGGGCCGGGCGTACTCGGCGAGATAGATCGCCGAGCCGACGCCGAGCGGCACCGCCACCGCCATCGCGATGAGCGTGACCATCAGGGTGCCCACGACGAGGGTACCGATGTCGAACAGTCCCCGCCGGGGGAACCAGCCGAGGGTGAACAACGATCCGAGGCCGTCGTCGGTCCCGGCTAGCTGGCGGAGGAAGTCCCAGGCGTCGAAGGCGAGGGTGCCGATGATCATCAGCGTGACGGCGAAGGTCGCGATCGCGGCCGAGCGGAACGCCCAGCGGGCGATGCGGTCGCTGCGGCGCCGGGACGGTCGGGTCGTGAGCGACCGGACCGTGGGGGGGTGGGGGGAGGTGGCGGATGCGGTGCTCATCGAGGGGAACTCCATGCCGGGGGTGTTCGGCCCGGCCGACGGTACGCAGCGAAGATGAAGCGCCCCGGAGAGCCGGGTGAACGACGGGTGAACACGCGACGACGGCGGGTCGAACTCGGGGGGCGCGAGTTCGACCCGCCGTCGAGGGTCGGCGGGATCGGTCGGGATCAGCCGCCGGTGGTGTCGGCGGCGCCCGTGGTGTCGGTGGATTCCGTGGTGTCGGTGGATTCCGCCGTGGAGGTCCCCGTCGAGCCTTCGGCCGCTTCGTCGACGCCGGTCAGCTCGGCGAGTTGGTCGGTCCACGTCCCGGTCGTGCGCTCGGCCCAGGTGGTTCGGCTGGCGTCGAGCACGGCGTCGCCAAGGGCGACGTAGGGCACCTGGCCCTCACCCGATCCGACCAGCGTGGTCACGCCCTCGTCGAGGTAGTAGTCGACATACGCCGCCACCGCCGGGTTGGACTCGGCCTTGGCCGCGTTGACATAGATGAACAGGTCGCGGGCGATCGGGAACTCGCCTGAGGCGATGGTCTCCGGGGTCGGCTCGACACACCCGTCGCCACCATCGATCTGGAGCGGCTTGATGATGTCGAGGTTCTCCTCGACGAACGCGAACCCGACCCAGCCCAGCGAGGTCGGGTTGGCCGAGATGCCCTCGATGATCACGTTGTCGTTGGGGCTCGCGGTGTAGTCGAGTCGGGGCAGCACGTCGTCGGCGCCGAGCTCCTCGCCGACGGACTCGAGCACGATCTCGACGAAGCTGTCGAAGGTGCCCGATTCCTCGCCGGGAGCGGTGACGGTCAGCTCGGCATCCGGATACGGCGTGTGCACGGCGCCGAGGTCGGTGACCGTGGCCGCGGCGTCGTCGGCGGTTGCCGAGGCGTCGGCCCAGTTGTCGACGCCAAGCGCATCGGGACCGAGCAGCGCCCACAGGTCAACGAACGACAGACACTCGACGGCATCGTTGCCGGCCGCGGTGATCACCGACAGGCCGTCGACGGCGACGGGCAGCTCGATGAACTCGACGCCGTTGTCCTCGCAGGTGGCGATCTCTTCGTCTTTGATCGGCCGGGAGGCGTCGGAGATGTCGGTCTCGCCGGCGCAGAACCGGGCGAAGCCATCGCCGGTGCCGGGGCCATCGACGCTCACCGCGACACCAGGGTTGGCGTCGTGGAAGGCGGCACCGACGGCGATCGAGATCGGCTCTACCGTCGAGGAGCCGGAGACCACGACGTTGCCCGACAGGTCCGAACCCGTCGGGTCGGTGGGCGTCGTCGCGCCGGCCACCCCGGCCAGCGAGACGGTGGACAGGCCGGCGACGGCACCGGCGAGGGCACGACGTCGGGTGATGTGGTTCACGCGCTCGAACTCCTTGTTCGTGTCGAGCCGGTCGGATGACCGGCACGGTCGACGGTAGGGAGGCCGGCTGGCCGTCGGGGGGCGCCCAGGTGAACAGTCGGGGTCCGGATGGTGACGGCGCGCCGAACTCGTCGCCGACATCGGGACCCTGGTGCCGACGTGCCCCGGTTGGGCGCCTCAGCGCACGGCGGGCCGATTGGCCATCTGCCGCTCGACCGCCCAGCGGTACAGCCGCTCCTGGGCATGGGGCTCGAAGGCGTCGAGTGGACCGCGGCGTCGCCACGAGTCGTCGGGCTGGAGCTCCCAGCGCACGATGTCGTCGGCGAGCAGGAACTCGAGCACCTGGTCGAGCCATTCCTGGTGTTTGGGGTGGTCGATCGGTGTCAGCACCTCGACCCGGCGGTCGAGGTTGCGCGGCATCAGGTCGGCCGAACCGATGAGGTAGTGCGGTGTGTCGTCGACGCCGCCGTGACCGAAGCGGTAGATCCGGCTGTGCTCGAGGTACCGACCGAGGACACTGCGGACGCGGATCCGCTCGGACATCCCCGGCACCCCGGCCCGCAGGCACGAGATCCCGCGCACGACCATGTCGATCTGCACCCCCGCTGCGGAGGCGGCGTAGAGCGCCTCGATCATCTCGGCGTCGCCGATCGAGTTGCACTTCAGCGTGATCCGGCCGTCGCGGCCAAACCGGGCCTCGCGCTCGATCAGCTCGGTCAGGCGCGGCCGGAGGTCGCGCGGGGCAACGACCAGGGTGTGATAGCGCTCGTCGCGACTGAACCCGGTGAGGTGGTTGAACAGCTTGGTCACGTCGGCTCCGACGTCGTTGTCGCAGGTGAGGATGCCGAGGTCCTCGTAGAGCCGGGCGGTCTTGGAGTTGTAGTTGCCGGTGCCGATGTGGCAGTACCGGCGGAGCTGGTCACCGTCGTCGCGCACGATCAGGACACACTTGCTGTGGGTCTTGAGACCGACCAGGCCGTACACCACGTGGACGCCGGACCGTTCGAGTTGCTTGGCCCAGTTGACGTTGGTCGCCTCATCAAAGCGCGCCTTCAGCTCGACGAGCACGGCGACCTGGACGCCTCGCTCGGCGGCGCGCATCAGGCTGCGGATGATCGGGCTGTCGCCGCCGGCGCGATACAGGGTGGTCTTGATCGACTGGACACGGGGATCGGCGGCCGCCTGCTCGATGAACGCCTCGGTGCTGCTGGCGAAGCTCTCATAGGGGTGGTGGACGAAGATCGCCCGGTCGCGCATCACCGACACCAGCGGACGGTCGACCTCCTCGGCCATCGCGATCCGCCCCGATGTCACCGGCGGCCAGGGCCGGTCCTTGAGGTCGGGGCGATCGAGCGATTGCAGCTGCCACAGTCGGCTGAGATCGAGCGGGCACCGCGACCGGTACACGTCCTCGGGCGCCAGGTCGAGCTCACGGGTGAGCAGTTCGAGCATCGAGTCGCTGATCGTGTCGGCCACCTCGAGCCGTACGGCGCGGTTGAAGCGGCGTCGGCGGAGCTCGAACTCGACCGCTTCGAGCAGGTCGTCGGCCTCCTCGTCCTCGAGGGTCAGGTCGGCGTTGCGGGTGACGCGAAACGTCGTCGATTCCTCGATCACCATCCCGGAGAACAGGGTCGGGAGCTGGGCGATGATGACGTCATCGACCGGGATGAACCGGCCCTCCCCCGCCTCGACGAGGCGCGGGAACAAGGTCGGCACCTTGACCCGGGCGAATCGGCGCTCCTCGGTGTCGGGATCGGCGACGATGGCGGCGACGTTGAGCGCGAGGTTCGAGATGTACGGGAACGGATGGCTGGGGTCGACGGCCAGTGGGGTGAGGACCGGGAAGATCCGCTGCTCGTAGAACTCGGCGAGCTGCTTGCGCTCGGCGTCGCTCGTCGCCGACCACGACACGATCTCGATCCCGGCCTCGCCGAGCGCGGGCACGAGGCCGTCGAGATACGCCGCTTCCTGGCGGGCGACGAACTCGTGGGTCCGCCCGCTGATGGCCGCCAGCTGTTGATGTGGCGTCCGCCCGTCCGGGGTCGGCTCGTCGATGCCGGCGAAGACCTGATCCTTGAGTGCGGCCACCCGCACCTGGAAGAACTCGTCGAGGTTGGTGGTCGCGATCGCGCAGAACTTCGCCCGTTCGAGCAGCGGGATGCCGGGCTCTGAGGCCAGCTGTAGCACCCGGTCGTCGAAGGCCAGCCAGCTCAGCTCACGATTGACGAAGCGCTCGTCCACCCGGCGATCTTGGCACGCCACCGTCACCGGCGGGTGGGCCCATGTCACTCCTCGTCGCGACCGAGCTCCCACTCGAGCGAGATGAGCTCTCGTTCGGCGTCGCGCACGATGCGCTCGCGGTTGCGGCGGAACTGCGGATCGTCGCGCGGGAGCAGCACCAGGCGGGCGAGCACCCGGTTGCGGAACTCGTCGAGCACGGTGCGGTCGCCCCAGTCGCCATAGACCTCCCAGTGCGGGGCGACCGGACCCAGGTAGACGATCCGGGCGTGCGCCCGCGGCGGCTGGTCGACGGGGGCGACGTCAGTCATGGCGGGCGAGCCTACCGGCGGTCGTTCCCGCCGATGTGACGTGCATCGG
>JBKEAH010000129.1:0-4713 GCA_047972065.1 Desertimonas sp. | reverse complement strand
CCCTTCGGGAACGTCACCGTCCGCGATGCGCCGGGCGAGACCCTCGACGATCGCCGTCTTGCCGACACCGGGCTCGCCGATCAGCACCGGGTTGTTCTTGGTGCGCCGCGACAGCACCTGGCTGACGCGACGGATCTCGTCGTCGCGCCCGATGACGGGGTCGCTCTTGCCCTCGCGCGCCCGGGCGGTGAGGTCCTGGCCGTACTTCTCGAGCGCATGGAACTGGTCCTCGGGGTTCTGCGAGGTCACGCGGTGGCTGCCGCGCACCTCCTGGAGGGCACGAAGCAGCTCCTCGGGGTCGACG
Organism: Desertimonas sp.; assembly: GCA_047972065.1. Classification (GTDB taxonomy): domain Bacteria; phylum Actinomycetota; class Acidimicrobiia; order Acidimicrobiales; family Ilumatobacteraceae; genus JALZMG01. The sequence goes on along the minus strand of JBKEAH010000129.1, from coordinate 4,409 downwards.
CCGAGACGGTCGGCCATCGCCAAGACGAGGTGCTCGACCGACAGGTAGTCGTCGCGGAGGTCCTTCTGGGCCTGTTGGGCGCGGTCGAACACCTGGCTGAGCTCGCGCGACAGACGCGGCTCGTCGCCACCGTGGGCGCGGGGCAGCTTGGCGATCGCTTCGCCGGCTCGGTTGGCGACCATCAGCGGCGCCTGTCCGAGCTTGCCAAGCAGCGGCGCCACGACCGTGTCGGGCTGGTCGGTGACGGCGGCCAGCAGGTGGTCGGGGGTGAGCTCGGGGTTGGCGTTGACCTTGGCCCGGTCCATCGCCGCCTGCACGGCCTCTTGGGTCTTGAGGGTCCACGTCTTCGGGTCGAGCGGCATGTCCTTACTCTACTCCTCACCACAAAACTTGAGTGTTGGGATATCAAGATTTTCCTCGGCGCGTCCCTTGCGCTGGCAATCGATGGACGTTACGGTTGAGTGACAGCGGGCGGTCCTGATCCCGGAAGGAACACCTGCGATGGGCACCGCCACCCTCGTCCCCCCCACCTCCTCACCCCCGATCGGTCGTCTCGCCCACATATGGGCGTGGCTCCGACATGCCGGCACGCGCCATCTCGGCGCGTTCGGCGTCACCGCCGTCCTCGCCCTCGGCGCGGGCGGCGAGCTCATCGCCCGGTGTACGCCGGCGCCGGCCCCGTCGCAGCAGCAACAGGTCGTCGACCTCGTCAACCAGCGTCGTGCCCAGGCCGGGTTGCCGGCCCTGCGCGTCGACTACCGGCTTTCGAACGCTGCGCAGGCCCACAGCCAGGATCAGGCGGCGCGGCGCGTGATGAGCCACATCGGCAGCAACGGCTCCACCGTCGGCACCCGTGTCACGCGCGCCGGATACCGCTGGAGCCGTGTCGTCGAGAACGTCGCCGCCGGATACGGCAGCGCCGGAGGCGCCGTCACCGGCTGGATGAACAGCCCGAGCCATCGAGCCAACGTCCTCGACCCCAAGGTCATCCACATCGGCGTCGGCCTCGCCTACTCATCCAACGGCACGCCGTACTGGACGATGGACGCCGCCCGCCCCGGCTGAGCGTCGCGCCGGCGACCGTCCGCGCGTCCCGTCAACCGGCGGTGGCGAGACGCTCGGCGGCCTCATCGGGCGAGATCGAACCCGGCTCGCCACCGCGACGCCGCAGATCGGCCGCCAGCCGTGCGAACAGCTCGTTGGCCGGCGTCGGCACCCCGTGGAGCCGACCCAGCAGCACCACCTCACCGGTGAGGTAGTCGGTCTCGACCGAACCCTGACCCCGACGCAGGCTCTGCCAGGTCGACCCGCCGACACCACCCAACTCGGCGCGCCGGGTGACCATCCCGGGCACATCCAACAGGTCGCCCCGACGCTCGTGGTCCTGCTCGGCGGTGATGACCTCGATCCCGGCCGCCGCCAGCACGGCTTCGCCCTCGCCGAGCACCGCTCGATACAGCTCGCCCCGCGACGAGCCAGGTGATGGCTGGGTGCCGCAGACCGCCTCGACGGCGTTGCCGAGGTTCATCAACAGCTTGCGGTACTTCCACGCCATCACGTCGGGCCGCGCCACCGACGAGAACCCCGCCGCACCGAACGCCGCCGAGATGGCGGTGGTGGTGTCATCGACACCGCGGGGGTAGCGCCCGACATCGAGCAACCCCGGCACCGGCGACGACAGCTGATGCACGACGCCCGGTTCCAGGTGGGCGGCCGGGAACATGACACACACGCCGTAGACGTCAGCGACCCGTCGCAGCGCGACCCGCTCGTTCTCCACCCCGTTCTGCAGACAGACCACGCCGACACCGTCGACTCCCAGCGCGGCGAGATCCTCCAGGACCGCCATGGTGTCCTGCGACTTGACGGCGAGCACCACCACGTCGCCCGGTCGTGGCGCCGCCTCGGCCAGCGACCCGACGGTCGGCACGGGGATCACGACGTCGCGGGTGGCGCTGACGAGACGCAACCCGGCGGCCCGCATCGCCTCGAGATGGCGGCCGCGAGCGACCGCCGTGACGCTCACCCCGGCCTCGTGCAACAGCGCGGCCAACACCCCGCCGACGGCGCCGACTCCAACGACCACGATGCGCATGAGCGGCGAACCTACCGGTCCGCCGCCGCGCCGGTGAGGCGGACGGCCCGCGCGGGAGCCCTCAGGCCGCCGAGACCAGCAGGACCGCGGCACCGGCCAGACCCATGCCAAGCACCTGCGAGCGACTGACCCGCTCACGATCGAAGCCGACCGCGAGCACGATCGTGCTGACCGGGTACATCGACGTGACGGCGGCGACGATCGACAAGAGTTCGTGCCGGCTGGCGATCAAGTAGCTGACGTTGGCGGTCATATCGAGCATCCCGGCGACCAGCGCCAGACGTAGCGCGATGGCGTCGGGCCGGGCCTCGCGACCGAGGCCCCCACGTGCGACGAGCAATGCCCCGGCGATCGACACCGACGCCACCCGAGCGGTCAGCAGCGGCCACAGACCGGCGTCGTCGGGCGTCTGGGCGAGACAGACGAAGATCAGCCCGAACCCAACCCCGCCGAGCCCGGCGAACATCAGGTCACGCGATCGCACCGCGGTGTATGCGACCCCGAGGATCCCCCCGACCAGGGCCACGGCGACGACGGCGAGACCGATGCCGACCCACGCGGCGACGCTCGGCCGGTCACCCGTGGCGACACCGACGATGACGGGGACCGCGAGGCTGACGACGGCCGTGACCGGCGCCACCACCGTCATTGCCCCGCCGGCGAGCGCCGTGTAGAAGCAGACCAACCCGAACACCCCCGCCAGCCCCCCGGCGGCACCCCACCACAACCCGCCGACAGGATCGGCGAGGACGACGATCGCGACCGCCACCAGCACGAGGCTGGCCGCCTGGCCGATCACGGTGACGGCCAGTGCCTCGATCCGACGCGCCGCATGCCCCCCACACCAGTCGGCGATGCCATAGGTGACGGCAGCCAGGACGGCGAATGCGATGCCCACGGCCGAGATCGTGACAGGTCCGTGCCCATCCCGGCCCACACCGGCCGGCGACGGTCAGCACCCGGGCGAACCGAGCGTCGCGTCGCACCCTCGCCGCCCGCGCCGTACACCCGATCGGTAGGGTCGCCGGGGTGCCGTCGACGCGTCCGCGCTGGCCGACGGGCGCCGGTGGCCGGGCCGCGCAGGACTGGTCCGAGACGGCGGCCGTGGCGACCTGGGATGGCCGTTTCGTGCACATCTGGGGCTGGGACGGTCGCCACACGGCACCGACCGACTTCCTCTACCGCGGGTTCCGGAGCGCACCATGGCCGGGTTCGCCGCTGGGACACGGACAGCTCGGCTCGATCGACCTCCCCCTCACCGCCACCGATCGGGTGCGACCCGCGACGGCCCGACTCGACCATCTGCGCGGTCCCGAGTGGTTGCTGGCGATCGACGACGGCGAGCTGGAGGACTCGGTCGCCTGGGTCGTCGCCGTCGCCCGACTGGCCGCGGCCGTGGTCGATGCCGGTCGGGTGATGCCGGCCGTGGTCGACGAGCGGGACGCGTCGGTGGCGAGATGGCGCCCCATCGGGGACGACGTGCTCGGCGCCGCGCTGGCCGACCTGGCCGCCGCCGTGGCGCCGATCGTGCTGGTCACCGATGCCGACCCCGACCCGCTCGCCGCAACCACCGCGTTGCACGCCGCGTTCGTCGATGGCATCGGGCGTGGGCGCCTGGTCGACGCCGGCTGGGCGGTGCCGGCGGTGGCCGGCCCCAAGGCCACGGCGGCGGCGATCCGTGCCCTGTTCGCCGCCCTCGCTCGCCCGGAGGGCACCGTCCGGGTGGGGGGTGCGTCCACCGCCGACGCGCTCGGCCAGATCGCCGGGCGTCTCGACCGCTTGACCCGCCGGGCCGAGGGCGAGCCCGTGGTCGTGCCCCGTGTTCGTCTGGTCGTGCCCGACGACCCCTACGACCCGTGGGACGTCGTGCTGGAGGTGGTCGACGAGGCCGACCCCGGCCGATGGTGCAGCGCCGAGGACGTCTGGGACCGCACCCCATTGGCGCTCGAGGTCGCCGGTCACGACCGTTACCTGGCGCAGCTCGAGACGGTGATCGTCGAGACCGCGATCACCGTCGGCAAGGCGGTCGAGCCATTGGCCGATCTTGCCGACGCCCATGAACCATCGACGATCGAGCTCGACCTCGACGAGGCCGAGACGTTCCTCGACCAGGCCCCCGCCGAGCTCGATGCGCGCGGGATCGAGCTGATCGGACCCGAGCGGCTGGTCAAGGCCGGCATCGGGAGCCGCGGCCGCGCCGCACCGGCCGAGCGCAGCCAGGGCCCGGCCCGGTTCAGCCGCGAGGCCGTCGTGCAGTGGTCGGTGACGGCCACCGACCACGACGGCCCGGTGGCGATCTCGGAGGCCGAACTGG
>JBKEAH010000109.1:0-34178 GCA_047972065.1 Desertimonas sp. | reverse complement strand
CCCCGCTTGTACCACGGGGTCTCCCCGATGCCGACGATGGCCGCTTGGCCTCTCATGTTCAACACGACGGTGTTCCTCTCGTTGTCGACGACGCGCTCATCGGGTGATGGTCCAGCGCAGGCCCGGGTACCAGTTCGATGCCTCCGACGGGGGGTCGATGCTGCCCGTGACCGGAGCGCCGACCCGCAGGTGCTCGGCCGATCCCTTCAGCACGCCGAGGACCCGCGGCTTCCAGTCCTCGGGGACGTCGATCTCGACGTTGAGCGTGGTGTACGGGATGCTGGCGGCGCGAGCCTCGAGCCCGTAGAACACCTGGTTGGTGGTCGCCCAGGAGTAGACGGTGCCGCGCATCGGCACCTCGGTCCACTCCATCTCCCACGTACCGCAGCGCCCGCAGCGAGGCAACGGCTGGCCGAGCGACCCGGCCATCGACTCCCAGCGCCACATGCCACAGCCCGAGCAGCGCGGGAACTGGAGCACACCGTCCTCCAGACCTTCCCAGTACGGATCGTCCTCGTGCATGGCCACGAAGCCATCGAGCCGGTTCTGAGCAAAGCGATAGGTCATCAACACCACTCCCGCGTGTCGTCGGGCGCCGTACCCCGATCAGGGCTTCCCGAATGTCATTAGACTACTCGGTCGGGGCGCGTCCGTCGAGTCGAGGGGCATCGACGCCACGACACGCTCTTCGCCGACCGACGACCCGCCGAGGATCGAGCACCACTCCCCGAGGGCGGCCCGGTCGGTCGGGAAGTCCCCCGGCGCGGTGGCCGGCCTGTGACGCTCCGGGAGCGTTGGCGTTCGGCTTGACTGATGGCCGTGGAGTTCGTGATCGCGCGCAACCCCGACGGCTCGTCGTCGTTGCCATTCCTGATCCGGATACCGCTCGGGCCAAACGGCGTCGCGCTCAAGGCGCGCGAGACGTGGCCGCGAACGAGCAAGGTGTACTGCCACCGCGCCGATGAGTGGCCCGACGATCTCGAGGTGATCGAACGCGTCCCGGTCCGATCGTGCGTGCGCCGTGGCGCTGCGATCGACCTGGTGCTCGACCGGGCCCGCGAGCACCGGTCGCAGTTCGTGTTCGCCCGGGCCCGCGGCCGGGAGATGATCTTCTGGCAGAGCGCTCGCACCACGAAGCAGGCACGGCCGGCCGTGTCGTTGCCGACCGCGCGGGCCGCGGGTCAGGTGCTCGAGATCCTGGTCGATTCGCACGAGCGCTACGCCTGGAAGTTCGACCAGCAGCAGGCCACCACCACCCGCCGGGCGTTGCCGGCCGGCGACTACGCGGTCGCCGTCGACGGCGAGGTCATCGCTGCGGTGGAGCGCAAGAGCCTGGCCGATCTCGTGTCGACCCTGACGACTGGCAAGCTTCGCTACGCGCTGGCCGACCTCGCAGCGGTACCCCGGGCCGCGCTCGTCGTGGAGGATCGGTGGTCGTCGGTGTTCAAGCTCGAGCGGGTCCGACCGGCCGTCGTGGCCGACGGCCTCGCCGAAGCGCAGGTGCGGTTCCCGGCGGTGCCGATCGTGTTCTGCGAGACGCGTCAGCTCGCCCAGGAGTGGACCTATCGGTTCCTCGGCGCCGGCGTCGCCCACCACCACGCCGACGAGCACGGCGAATCGCGTGTTGCCGAGTTGCCCGACGCTGGTGCGGTCCCGCAGGCCGAGCCGACCACCGCGGAGGTGCGACGGTGGGCGATCGACAGTGGCCTCGACGTGTCCGACCGGGGCCGGCTTCGCCCGGAGATCTGGGATGCGTTCCGCGACGCCCAGACGAGCTGACGTTCGGGGCTGGCGGCGCGCGCTGCGGGGTTGGGTCGGACTGGTGGTTTGAAGCGGTCGAGAGCCATCCGGCATCTCGTCGATTTCGTCGATGTCGCGAGCGACGGACTGAGGTTCGCCGCGACCGAGATCGCGCATACCGGACAGTGCAGAGGCCCGAGGGGCCGACGAAGTGGACCCGCGCGACGGCCGGACGACCGTCGCGCGGGTTCTGCGCGTTGGGGACCGGGCTCGCTGGCCTGTTGTGAGAGCCGGGTGTGGGAATCGAACCCACGACCACATGATTACAAGTCGCGGGCAGCGCGTGCATGGCTGTCGTCGGAGGTGCGTGGCCTCGGGTGCAGGTTTCGTCGAGTGGTGGCCGGATCTCCGACCGTGTACTCGGGTTGTCGTCAGTGTTGTCGTCAGACGCCTCCGAGCGTCAAGCCCGCCGGATGCCCCGCCCGCCCGCTCCTCGGCCGCGCGGCCGCGTCGACTACGAGCGCATCGACTTCGACGAGGCTGTTGCGCCGTTCGACAGCTGTGACTGGCGCCGGGCGAACTCCAAGCCCAGACGCACTGCAATCCCCGGAGGCGGTAGGTGCCGCGGACGTCGGGGCGAGAACGGATCGCCCGTTGACCCGACACGTGGACTCACGCGTTCCAGCGGAGCCGGAGCCTCGGGCGAACTCGAAGTGGGACAGACAAGCGTAGATTTCACTCGTGCATCCGGTCATCTGCATCGGCGACATTCCGCCGAAGATCGCGGAGCGCCTCATGGTGGCGGGCTCCGTGGCGGTCGATACCGAGACCGACGGACTGTCGTGGTCGACCGACGAACTACGGCTTTGCCAGCTGTACACGCCGGACACCGGTTCCGTCCTGATCCAGGACGCGACGGGACGGCCGCCACTGCTCACCGCCCTGATCGAGAGTCAAGAGGTTCGGAAGGTGTTCCACTTCGCCCCGTTTGACCTCAGGTTTCTGCTTGCGCGCTGGCACATTCTCGGCTCAAACGTCGCTTGCACGAAGGCGGCTTCGAAGTTGCTTGCGCCAACAGCTCCAGCGGTCGAACACAGCTTGAAGGCGTTGCTCCAGGCCGAGTTGGGTGTGCGGATCGACAAGGGCGCGGTAAGGACGGGCGACTGGTCAGGAGTCCTGTCGGACGAGCAGGTCAAGTACGCGAGCGCGGACGTCGAGCATCTGCTCGACCTGTTCGATCGACAGACGGAGCAGCTTCGCGTACGGGGGCTACTGGGCGTCTACGACGAGATCTGCCGCTACATGCCCGTCGCGGCACAGCTTGAGGTACGTGGAGTCCCCGACCCATTGCAGTACTAGCTTTGCTCCGCCGAATCCCAGTGTCCCTCGCGATCGAATTGGAACTCGCCGGGTACGGCGACGTCGAGGGCGACGACGAGCCGCTGGTGCGGCACACTCGCTGCCTGACCTACCCGCACGACGGTGAGTGGCACTGAGCCGCCGTTCGCGATCTCACGAATGCTGGACGACAACGCCCGCGGAACCCACCCGAGCGGCGTGTCGGCCGCAGAGACAACAAGCATGGCGCTCGGGTCTTGGGAATTGTTCGACTCCGGTACGGCCCAGAGTGTCGACCCGACGCTGACTCGCTGCAGTTCAGACTCGTGCTCGTCGGGGGTGACGAGAAGACGTCGATGTGCAGCCTGCCAGCTGCCGCCGGCCGCTACGTGGCGGATCCCGTTCACGAAGAACCTTGCGCGCGCCCGGCCATCGGTGACGCACGGAAGCTCCATTAGCTGCAACGTGTCCCCCTCACGTTGGCCGCCGGAGGCGACGATCTGCTCCCAAGGGGTCGCGCTGACGTCGAGGCCGAGCGAGGCGACGTAGGCCGCGTAGTCGGGGCGTTCCGGCGGCATCACTCGCCGCGTGAAGATCGGGGGCAACTCGGCGCTTGCGTACATGGCGTCCAAGTCGTCGAAGCCGGGAATACGCCCAAATCGGTCTACGGCCGCGGCAGCACGAGCCGCCGCTGTGTAGCGGAATACGTACTCATCCGCAGCGTGCGACAGCCGGCCCACCGGGATGATCTCACGATCCTGCGGGTTCTGCCAGAGAACAAGCAGGTCCGTGATGCCCCGGCGGGTGGGTGCCTCACGAGTAGCGAGCGATGGCATCTTTCAACCTCTCGTGGTTCAGGGTCAGGAGTTCGATGGCGAACCTAACGGCGGGGTGTGACATGGAGTCGACGCTGTGGGCCGCGAGCGCACCGAACGTACCCGCCATGTCGAGACCGACGACGCGACCTTGCCACCAGGCGACCACAGGAGGGCTGCAGACCGAGAGCGCCGCCGCAGCGTGGTCGACGAGAGTCAGCGGCGCTCCCTTGACGTGCTCGAAGCGGTTCGCCACCCCTTTGCGAGCCCACACCTCCAGCCGTCCGTCCTCAAGGATTCGCTGTCGAAGTGGATCGTGGAGGTTGAACCCAAGGCTACTGGCGTGATCGAACGACGGGGATAGCGTCGGAGTACCCAACGACTCAAGGCGAGGCCGCAGAATCGCCCAGTTCTGCTCGTGGCGGTCCTGATTGGCAATCATCGCGTCAAGGAGCAGGTAGCCGACGAAGACGTCGTAGCCGTTGAAGCCATCTGGCCCTTCGAACCCCAGCGGGGCCGCGCAGCCGGAGAGAACGGCGCGAAGATTCGCGATCGTGTGTCCGGGGCGCCGTATGCCGGGCCGAGCCGGGTCGACCGCCGGGGCCCCCTCGGCGTGAGCAACGTAGCCCGGCGCTGCAGCCCACTGAAGCTCCAGGGCACCGTCGTACAGGTCGTAGTCGCTCGGTCGTACCGACCGCGAGATCGACCCTCGGCGACCATGCCGCAGTGCGAGTGCAGTCTGGGCACACGGCACTCCCAGGTCCACGGCAACGCGCGTCGAGACAACCTCAGCCCAGTCCTCTCCCTGTTCCACTCCGTTTGTGGGTGTGGTCGTGTACTTGTGGAGCCAGCGGACGCCCTCGTGCTGCAGCCATTGGACCTCATGAGACCCCTGAACCTCGTCGCTGAACGATTCCCAAGAGGACACATCCACGCGATCCCACCAGTCGGCCACCACCCCAGTCTCACAGAACGCCCACCGATCGGAGCCGATTCGTTCGGTCGCCAGGGCGCCGAGGCGCAGTCGGGCGAAGCGCCAGCGAAGCCCGGGCGGAGCCGAGCGTCGGCCCGGCCCGGAGGCCGGGCCCTTGATCGAGTAAGGAAAGTTCTCACAGCTTGTCAGCCAAGCGCTCGCACTGCTGGAGTCATCACACGAGCAGCCGGTCATGTAACATCGCCGCGGGTCCACGGTTTGGCTCCAGACGGGACGAGTACCTTCGCCGTAGTGAGTACATGGTCCTCGTCGACATACCTCCAGCGAGTGCTGGCGTCCCGTGAGTTGGCCGGGGACGAGTCCGCCGAGTTTGAGGACGTCGATGCCCACGTCCATCGGCAACGCACTGTGGGCCTCGCGATCGAGATCGCACTGGACCTCGTCGAGGAGCTGTCGGCGCGTTCGATGGCCATACACGGCGACGTGCGGATGGAGCCATTCGCCGAGTGCGCCGCGGAGTTCGTTCAGCGGGCGGAGGTATTCGTCGAGGCGCTCCAGATCGCATGCGATGCCGACCCGCTCCCCATCCGATGGCCCTCGGGATCCCCGGTGACGTACCCGTTGACGGCGAAACAGGTGATCGCACTCCACAGGTACGGCCGCCCGCCTTCGTACGAGGAGGCTGACGCCGGCGCGCTCTCGCAGTATTGCCCTCGGTGTGGCGTCGAGCCCGGGGAGCCGTGCCTGACCAAGGCCGGCTGGTTCGCCCCGGCACCGTGCTCGTCGCGCCGACGGACGGCCCACCCGGTTGATCACAAGTTGAACGATCTCAGAGGGTCGGCCTGGCGTTGATAGGCCCCTGCACCGAGGCCGACTCGACCACCGATCTCGGATGAAGCGCCCTGCTCGACACGCCGCGCCAACATCGCTACCTTTGACGTATAGACGTGCAGAGGACCAGAGACGGAAGCAGCAGTGCGGCACCGCGGACCGCCTACGGGAGAGTCGCTGACTACATACGCCAGGCCATCGCTACTGGCGAGCTTGCCGCCGGCGATCGGGTGCCGAGCGAGTCCGAACTGACGGAGCGCTTCGTCGTGGCCCGCGGCACGGTTCGCCAGGCGATGAAGCTCCTCGAAGCCGACGGCGAGATCGAAATCGTCCACGGCAAGGGAACGTTCGTGCGCGGGCGTCCGCCGGTTGAGCGAATTGGCGTCGACGCTCCCCCACCGACTCCGGTGACGGGCGACGGTGCCGGCGGCCGAGGGGCTGACGTTGCCTCGCGACGCTACGAGCGGCTGTACGTGGGGCCTGGCACCGCCGAGGCAGACGTTGCGGACCGTCTCGGCCCGAAGACCCGAGTCCTGATCCGACGTCGACGCGAGTACATCGACAATGTGCCAGTGCGCGAGAAGACGTCGTACATCCCGATGTCGATCGCTCGCGGAACGCTGCTGGAGAACGAGGACATCGGGCGCCGAAGCGTGCGGTCGTGTCTTGACGAGATCGGCCACGGTCCGGTGCGCTACGACGACGAAGTCAGCGCACGTACGCCCACGGAACGTGACCGAGATGCCCTCCGCCTCTCCAGTGGCGTGCCGGTCATCCAACAGCTGCAGACCGCGTATGACGCGTCGGGCTCGGTCGTTGAGGTTCGCCGGACCGTGATGCGCGCCGATCGCTTCGCCTTGACCTACAGCGTGAAGAGACGGCCCAGCTCGCGAGCTGCTCGTCGCCGGTAGCGGCGAGCACCGGCCGGTCAGAGTTGACGGACGATGCTCGGGCTCAGTGCGACACCGCCGTCGTAACGTCTGCGCGATGGACGACAGCCGACCAAACCCAGTCGGGCATCCGGTCACGATGCTGCTGATCGACGTCGACGACGACGAGCGAATCTCGCTCGCGGGCCTCCTCCCGGACTTGGCCGCCTCCTACCTCGCCACGGTGACCTCGGACGGCACTATCACGTTGGCGCCGGCAGGGCACATCGACGAGCGCGAAGCGGCCACTCTCCGAAACCCCACCGTCATGCGCGAGCTGGTGGCCGGCATCAACGAGGCGCGCTCGGGCAAGGCCTCCCCTCTGGACTGGGCAATCTTCGACAGCGTCGACGGGTAGGTCGGCTACCCAGGTGGTCATTGCGGGACGCTGGCCGCCGGTCCCGAACAGGTGCACAGGAGTCGCAACGCGCCCACTCGGACCCGGGTGACGGCCTGGGCCAGTCGCACGCACCTTCCCGAACGTCGCACCCCCGGCCGGCACCCCGATCGTTCTGCGATTCGTAGGGAGAGCGCTTGGCGCAGGGCGGCACTTCGCTGCCGGAGGCCCGTGAGTCTCCGCTCCGGCATGGTGCGCCGTTCTCGCGCGCTTGACATCGCTTCGATTCTCCTCTAGACGTATAGACGTCTGAACAAGAGGAGAACACATGAAACTGCCGATCGACACCACGAACATGCGGTTCATCGCCGGGGGCGAGCCAACCGTCGTCGTGCGGAACCGCCAGACCGGTGAGACCGCGACGGACAAGGACACGGGGCTGCCCATCTATCGACTCGACGTGATGGCGTTGCAGGCGAACGACAACCGGCCGGAGATCTGGAGCGTGAAGCTCGTCGGGGCGCCAGAGCGGATCGTCACGGGTACGGCGCTGCGCCTCGACGGCCTCGTCGCCAACTACTACGAGTTCACCGATCCCAACCAAGGCTCGCGGCACGGCATCTCGTTCTCGGCCACCGCCGCCGCAGCCGTCGCCCCGGCCAAGTCAGCCGCGACCACGTGATGACCGGTTACCGGGTTGAGCGCTACCTGCCGATCGTCGCGCTGACGGTGGGGGCGCTGTGCTGCCGAGTGGTCGCACGGACCGTGCGCATCGCGTCGCGAGTCAGTCGCTCGTCCGCGCGCCGGTTCCCCCGGACGACGGCAGTGGCGGCAACGGTCGTGGTGCTCACCACCGCTGGTGGCCTCACGGCGGTCGCTGGCGCGGTTGCGTTCGTTGCCGCCGCGGCGCTCGGTTGGGTGGTGATCCGCCGCCTCCCCGTCGCCGTGCCGCTGGTCAATCGGGTCGACCGGTTGCGGCGCCGAGCCTGGTACCACCGGCGCTGGGGCGACCTCATGGAACTCGGCGGTCTTGGGACCTCCGTCCCGGGAGGCGTGCTCATCCCTCGACTGCTGCGGGTCCACACGGGCGCCCACGTTGACACCCTGCTCGCACAGTCCAGGATGGGCATCAGCGCAGACACCTGGACCGCCGCCGCCCCCCGACTGGCGCTGAGCGCCGGAGCGGTCGAATGCCGGACACGAGTTCGCGACGGGGACACCATCTCGTTGGAGTTCGTCGTGGGCGACGCGCTGGCCACCCCTCTCGGGGCGATCTCCACGAGCGCACCGGTCGACCTCGCCGCGATTCCGGTCGGTCGGCGCGAGGACGGCTCACCCTGGTCGATCGGAGTGGCGGGAACCCACGTGCTGATCGCGGGCGTGACGGGAGCCGGCAAAGGCTCGGTGCTGTGGTCGTTGATCCGTGGGCTCTCGCCGGCCGTCCGGTCCGGAACGGTCCAGCTGTGGGTGATCGACCCCAAGGGAGGGATAGAGTTCGCGGCCGGGCGGGATCTGTTCGCACGCTTCGAGGGTTCCGACTTCGAGGCGATGGCGGACACGCTGGAGGACGCTGTGATCCTGATGCGCCGACGGGCTGACTCCCTGGCGGGGCGCTCGCGTCGCCACGTTCCGACGTTCGACGAGCCGCAGGTCGTAATCATCGTCGACGAGCTGGCGACACTGACGGCGTACCTGCCTGACCGCAAGCTCCGCGACCGAATCGCTCAGGCCCTTGCGGTGCTGCTCACCCAAGGCCGCGCGGTCGGGCTGAGTGTCGTGGCCTCTTTGCAGGACCCTCGCAAGGACGTCGTGGCCTTCCGCAACCTGTTCCCCACGAAAGTCGCCCTGCGCCTCGACGAGTCGGCACAGGTCGACATGGTGCTCGGTGACGGGGCTCGGGCTTCTGGCGCCCGCGCTGATCGGATCTCCGATCGCACGCCCGGGGTTGGCTACGTGAAGGTTGACGGCCAGCGCGACGCCGTTCGGGTTCGCGCTGCGTTCGTGAGCGACGAAGACATCGCTGCCCTGACTGCCTCGGCGGGTGCGGCGTGAGAAGCGCTCCGCTCGCTCCTCAACTGCTCGACGCCCTCGACGTCGTTGCCTCGCCGGACTTCCGAAGGTGGGAACGCGCGGTGCGTCGGTGCGGCCATTGCTCGCGGCCGGTGCGGCTGCGGGGACACGTCATCTCGGGTAACCGGGTCGTCTACTCAACGGCCGACGAACCGGGGCGGGTGCTCCTTAAGGCGTGCGGCAATCGTCGAGCTGCCGTCTGCCCCTCGTGCTCGTACGTCTACGCGGGTGACACCTGGCAGCTGCTGTACGCGGGGATCGCGGGCGGGCGTAAGGGTGTGCCCGCAACGGTGGCCCATCATCCGATGGCCTTCGTGACGCTCACGGCACCGAGCTTCGGCATCGTCCACCGGGGCAGCGACGCGCCGTGCCGTCCGCGCCGGTCGCATCCCCGTTGCCCGCACGGCATGGCGATGTGGTGCACCAAGCGGCACCACGACGATTCCGCGGTGGGCACACCGTTCTGCGACGAGTGCTACGACTACGTCGGCGCCGTCCTGTTCAACTGGCGGGCGCCCGAGCTGTGGCGACGTTTCGTGATCGCGCTGCCTCGCGAGCTTGCTCGCCGGTGCGGAATGACGTCGGCCGAGTTTCAGCGACGGGTCCGCGTGTCGTTCGCCAAGGTGGCCGAGTTCCAGCGCCGAGGTGTCGTGCATGTCCACGCCATCGTGCGACTCGACGACCGGGCTGACGTTGCGTTGATGCCCGCGCCCGTGGGGCAGGAGGAGCTGGAGCTCGCTGTCCGAGACGCGGCGGCGCGGGTCCACGTCGAGGTCGATGGCGGTGGGCGGACGGTTGACCTGTCGTGGGGCGACCAGATCGACGTGCGGACGATCGCTCACGGCGAGGTTGAGGGCAACGAGCGCCCCTCGTCGGTTGCCGCGTACATCGCCAAGTACGCGACCAAGGCGTCGGAGGATTTCGGGATCGGGGGCCGGCCGCTGTCGTCAGCCGCGGCTCGCCACGCGGGAGCGTCGGATCACACCGTTCGCACGATTGCGACAATCGAACGCCTCGCCACCTCGTCGGCCGAGTGCACAGGCATCTTGCGGTGGTCGCACATGCTCGGCTTCCGCGGGCACTTCTCAACCCGCTCGCGTCGGTACTCGGTCACGCTCGGCGAGCTGCGCCGGGCCCGAGTCGAGTTTCAGCGTCGGGCCTCGGGAGCCGAGGTCGACGAGCCGTCGAACTTGGTCGTCGCCCACTGGCGCTTCACCGGCATCGGCTACCGCTCGGCGGGTGAGGCGTTCCTCGCTGCTGCCGCTGAGGGGCGGGCGCGGGAGTGGCGCGCTTTGGCCCGCGAAGCCGAGATGTTCGCGGCGAGATCGACGAACGATGAGAGGAGTTGAACGGTGGAGAAGCTGTTGCTGACCCCGGAGGAGACGGCCGACGTGCTGAACGTCAGCCGCCACACGGTGTACGACCTGATCAGGTTGCGGGCAATCTCGTCCGTGAAGATCGGGCGCTGCCGTCGCATCCCGGCCGACGCGGTGCGTGAGTACGTCGACCGCCTCCGCGATGAGGTGGCGTGATGCCGCGCCGGGCAAATGGCGAAGGCACGATCACTCAGCGGCGCGACGGGCGCTGGGAAGGCCGGGCGTACGTGCTCACGCCGAACGGCCAACGAGTCCGGAAGACCGTGTACGGCCGCACCCGCGCCGACGTTCATGCCAAGGTCACGGCGCTCACGCACAGCACCCAGCACGGCATCGCGACCGCGATGGGCGTGCCGACCGTGGCCGCTTACCTCGATCGCTGGCTCGCCGACGCAGCGCGCCGGCTGCGTCCGAGCACCCGAGCGACCTATGAGGTGATGGTGCGCAAGCACATCACTCCGATCATCGGTGCGCGGAAGCTCGATCAGCTCAACGCCCCGGACATCCGTCGGCTGCTCCACGCCAAGCTTGACGAGGGGCTGTCGGCGAACACCGTTCGCCATATCCATGCGGTGTTGCGATCCGCCCTCGAACAGGCCGTCCGTGACGACCTGCTCGCGCGGAACGTCGCTCGAAACGTCCAAGCGCCGCACGCGTCGCCGGAGCCGGTCGTTCCATTCGACGTCGATGAGGCGCGTCGCCTCCTCGACGCGGCTGCCGATGATCGGCTGTTCGCCCTCTGGACCGTCGCGCTCGCGGTCGGCCTCAGGAAGGGTGAGGCCCTCGCGCTGCGGTGGAGCGACGTCGACCTCGACCAAGGCCAGCTCCGAGTAGCCCGCACCGTGCAGCGAGTGGATGGCGCGTTGCTCTTCGCCGAACCCAAGACCGCTCGATCCCGCCGGACGGTCGTGCTGCCGAACGTGTGCATCGACGCGTTGCGCTCCCACCGCCTCCGGCAGAACGATGAACGTCTGGCCGCCGGCCCGTACTGGCAGGACAATGGGCTGGTGTTCACGACGAGCCACGGCACCCCGATCGAGCCGAGAAACATCAACCGCTCGTTCGATGCGCTGTGTCGACGGGCGGGACTTCGACGACTTCGCGTCCACGACCTCCGCCACACGTGCGCCTCGCTCCTGCTCGCCCAGGGGGTGCCGGCCCGCCTGGTGATGGAGATGCTCGGCCACTCCCAGATCGGCATCACGATGAACCTTTACAGCCACGTCCTGCCTACAGCGATGAGCGAGACCGCCAACGCCATCGAAAGGGCGCTCGCCACTGTCGGAGGCGGAACACCCGATGGCTCATTGCCGGCGAGCCAGACGCCGAGCGAACACGGGATCGGGCAATGACCGCGTTTCTGCTCACCTGGAATCCGCAACTGTGGTTGGAGGGGGACGAGTGGTACTCCGCTTCCATGGGACGAGCGACCGCCGACACGCCGATCCTGACGAACTGGGCGGTCGGGGTCCGCACCGGAGGGATTACGCCCGGGGACATCGCGGTTCTGCTGCGCCAAGGCCGCGAGCGAGGAGTCGTCGCCCTCGGGCGGTTCACCTCGGCCGTCTACAAGGCTGCCCACTGGAACGGCTCGGGCAATACCGCGAACTACGCGGACGTCGCGTTCGAGCACATCGTTCCTCTCGATGATCGGCTCCGCACCGAGAACCTAGTCCACCGCTACCCAGCCGTTCATTGGAACTATCTGCAGGCGTCCGGGACGGAGGTTCCTGTCGACGTCGAGAGGCTCCTGCTGGAGGCATGTCGCTCCCACTTCTCGGCCGATGAGCGGGTCGTCGACCTCAATGCACGTCGTGCTTCCGTCCGGGACCGGCCGGCGGCGCGCCTGTTGTCGCCTGGCGGGCAACGACCCCGAGCATTTCCGGTACTTCGGGCGAGCCAGGACGGTTTCACGGTGACACCGGTGGTCGAGCAGCGGCGGGCCTTCCGGCATGAGAGCCAGCTCGTCGACCGCTACTGCCGAATGGTCGCGATGCGCGGTCGGAATTGCGTGCGATTCGAGTATCCCAACGGGTGTCAGTGCGACCTCTACGTGGTCGAGACGGACCTGCTCGTCGAAGCAAAGGCATCCGCCTCGCGCGACCATGTGCGCATGGCGATCGGACAACTGATGGACTACCGCCGGTTCCACCCCGGCGCCTCGATCGCAGTCCTGACGCCAACGAAGCCCGACGAGGACGTCATTGACATCATCCACAGCGTGGGAGCGACCGCCATCTGGGAGGAGGGGTCAAACTTCGTCGGTAGCCGGTCGTCGCCTGCCTGCTAGTCGTCCCCAATGGCTGGCGCGAACGTGGTCGCGAGTGTAGCGTCGCCGCCGGTATAGGTCAGATGCGGGACGTCCTTACAGCTCAAGGACCTCCTTGCGAATTCACGGTGGGCGGGACGATCACTTGACGGACGCAGCTACGCATTTCGCTTCAGGCATCGGCCTACGCCGAAGCCGAACCCCTCGGAGCCGCGCGTGAGCGAGGGACGTACTACAAGGCCCCTGACGCTCTCCGAGTGGGCCACGGCTGGGACCGCCAGCCAACGATGGCTGTGGATACCGATAGTCATACCGATGATTGCTATGACGTTCGTGGCAATCGGCGCGTTGAACGATGCTCTTGCATTGCAGCTAGCGCTGGGCCCTAGGGGCTTCGGAGCACTAGTAGTAGGACTCGTTACATGCATAGGCGGCGTCGCGATCGCTGCGTCGAGGCGTCAGAATCCCGGCCCAGTGAGCGCTTGGGCAGCTACGACGTTACTGGTTGGGGCAGCATACGGGCTGACAGCTTTGCCAGCTGTTTGGGATGTTTGGAGGCGAGAGAATGCACCCACTGTCGTGGTACCACCCCCCGCGGCCATAACAGCTACCGGCGCGACTATCAGCAATCAACAATGGGTAGGACTGAACCTGCGAAACTCCACGATTACATCAACTCTCTTGCAGAACGTAAGTTTCAGGGACTCAGACTTGTCTGAATCAGACTTTCGCGGATCCACACTTGTCGATGTCAACGTCTCGGGCGCCGACCTCTGCGGCGTCGATCTGCGAGGCGCTGACCTTTCGCGCGTCATCGGCATCAGCGACGTCCGTCGGTTCGACTATGTATTCTTCGATGAACTCACCTTGTGGCCCGAAGGATTCATGCCCGACACAGTGGAGGGGACAGTTCTTGTCGGCACGAGGTCACAGCTCTATATGTGCTCGCCCGGGCGAACCCATCTGCTGAGTGCCGGCGATGGGTAGGCAGTGATGAACAACTACAGTACGTCAGTTCGACGAACAGACCGTGCCGTCGCAGCGGTGATCGCCGTAACGATGGTACTCGCCATAGCTAACCATCGTCTCGCCGAGTCGACCTTCGACCTTCCGCCACAGCTTCGTCTATCATCAGCCAGCCTGTCGGATCTTCCGCTAGAGATTGGTGACGTGCGGAGTTGTCCGTGCTGGCAAGGTCCACGTGACCTCGGCCAGCGCAAGTACAAATTCTCCATCACCAATCGATCTACGCAGTCAGTAAATATTGGCGGCGGCGTCGACTCAGGGATCAGACTCCTCATCGCTTACTCGGTGGAAGTCCCAGAGGAGATCCTGCTGCCGGCCAACTCGCGGGGTGCATCGCTTAGCTCTGTAGACCCACCGGGAATCGACTTTTTTGAAGCTGCGGAACTCGAACCGTTCACGCCGGAGTTGGTGATCGACTCTCGTGGCATCTTCGGCGTGCCAACCGGATACCAGATCTTTGCGTTTCCTGCCATGCCCAACCTAATCGTGGAATCTGCCCCTAACCGTTCGGGAGACGGCTCATATGCTTCATCCACTTTCGCCACAGTGGTCGAAAGACCACAACTTCTGCCCGACACACGATTCTTCGACGATCGACGGGGCCACGGAACCTGGAACTTCCTTTTTCCAACGTCAGACCTGATACGAGCTATCTACCCGCCGCTGGGGTCGGGTCCGTACATGGTGCCGTCAATGAGACGGGAATCGTTCGAAGACGAACTTATATTCGTCGGAATCGCGATCTTCTCGTCGGATGGAGAAATTCTGGGTTTTGCGCCATCCCCCACAGAGGCGGCGTGGTCCGACCCGTCAAGCTTGTAGCTGGTCTGCGGCGCAACCGAGCACCGCAGCGCCCACGTCGGGCCTTCGACCTGGGCGTCATGCCCCGGTCGAACGCTGCCACCAGCCCGTTGCGCTCGCCCGACCTTCGCAATCCCACCGTCCCGCTCGGGCGGTGCCGTTCGGGCGACCTGAGGCTACGTTAGCGCCGGTCAACTGCGCCGCGCGTTTGCACCGCGTCGTTTCTGGCTCAATCTTCGAGCGTTCGGCGCCGACCGCCTCCGAGTCCTGCGACACGTCATCGAACTCAGGCTGGGCCCGGCTCACAAGGATGCACCTTGGAGCTCGGGCTCCCGGCGACCGCCGTTGTCGTCATGAATGTCGTCAAGGCTCGCGCTGGGCATGCGTCTCGTGTCCGGCCCGGCCCTAAGCCCAGGCCAGGCGTGGAGCCGGGTGTGGGAATCGAACCCACGACCACATGATTACAAGTCAAGTGCTCTACCAACTGAGCTAACCCGGCGTCGTCGGGAGGGTACCCGCGCCCCATCGAGCCGGCCTCGGAACAGCGAACCGCGGATGAGAGAATCTGGCGATGGCGATTTCCATCGCGGCCTCGGCCGCAGCGGCGGTGGTGCTGTTGGGGGCCCTCGGCGCGACGTCCCCGCCCGACACGGCCACGACGGAACCGACGTCCTCGACGTCACCGGCCAGCGCCCGCCCGGCGTCCGAGCTCGACACCGGCGACGGTTACTCCGTCGTCGGCGCGATCGCCGAGCTCCCGGCCCGGGTGCTCGAGGACGACCGCTACCTCCTGAGCACCGCCAACCTCGAAGCCGCCGCCGAGCAGGCCGGATTGCCGAGCGATGACGGCGACGGGCTCACCGTGCTCACCGGAGACCCACGAACCCGCCACGGCGAGGCACCGCCGATGTTCGTCCAGCGCCCCGACTGGATGCTGCTGGCGATGGACGACCCCGGCCGGATGCGCGAGCAGGTCGGCTGGGACCTCGCCGACGTCGACGCCTTCGCCGCCATCAGTCGGCCGCCGCCGAACGGCTTCACGGTCGTCGCCGGCGATTTCGACGACGTCCTCCCCGAGAGCTTGCGCCCCCTCGCCCCCGGCGTCGTCACGCTCGGCGAAGGTGACGACGGCGAACAGCACCTCGGGCACCCGACCGCCCTCAGCTATGTGGGCACACCGCAGCGCCTTGCCGCCGACGACCACCGGCTGGCGTTCGGGCCGCTTCTCGACGACGTCGTCGCCTGGGAGGACGACGGTGCGCAACGTGCCGTGGCAACGGACGATCTCGGTGTGCTGGCCGTCGCCAACGCGCTCGACGACGCCGGCGCGGTGTCCGCCGTCGTCGCCGGCATGCCCCGCGGCGAAGCGTCCGCGATCAGCGTGCCGATCGATGTCGTCGGCATCGGGTTCGCGGCCGATGACGGGCGCGCCGTCATCACAGTCGCCTACCACGTCGTCGAGGGGGGTGACCACGAGCAGGCGCGGGGCGAGATCAGATCCGCCTTCACCACCGCGCTGTCCGCAGCCCCTGGTCCGCCGCAGTCCGAGCTGGTCTCGGTGATCGACGTCGTCGCCACCGGCGACGCGGTGGTCGCCACCCTCACGGTGCCCGCCGGCGAATCGCCCGGCATGATGCTCTCGCTGCTCGAGTTGGAAGCGGCGCCGTTCGTCGCTCCGCCCTGATCGACGCCGCCCGGCCCTCAGCGGCGGTGGCGGGCGACCTCGTAGGTCGCCAACGCGGCCGCCGCCGACACGTTGAGGCTGCTCACCCGGCCCCGCATCGGGATGGCGACCACCAGGTCGCAGCGCTCGCGCACCAACCGCGACAGCCCGGCGCCCTCGGCCCCGAGGACCAGGCAGATCCCCTCG
The DNA here is from genome assembly GCA_047972065.1 of Desertimonas sp. GTDB lineage: Bacteria > Actinomycetota > Acidimicrobiia > Acidimicrobiales > Ilumatobacteraceae > JALZMG01. The sequence continues at coordinate 17,842 of JBKEAH010000109.1, read as the reverse complement.
GCGGCGAGATCGTCCAGCTCGAACAGGCTGCGGTCAGCGGCGTCGTCGAGACCAACGACCCAGATGCTGCGCTCCTTGATCTGACTCAGCGCAGTCGGGAGCCCCGAGACCAGCGTCATCGGAACGTGCTCGACGGCACCGGCCGACGCCTTGGCGACCGTCGGCGTCACATGCACGGCCCGGTGGCGCGGCAGCACCACCCCATCGACACCGGCACCATCGCAGTTGCGGATGATCGCACCAAGGTTGCCGGGATCGGTGACCCCGTCGATGGCAACCAGGAACGGTGCGTGCCCCGGCCGACGGCGGATCAGGTCGGCGAGGTCGGTCTCGGGGATCTCGGTGGCGAAGGCGATCACCCCTTGGGGCGACTCGCTGCGGGCCCGAGCATCGAGCTTGGCCCGCGCCACGTGGGCGAGCGGCACACGGTTGGCGCGGGCGAGGGCGACGATGTCGGCGACGCCCTCGTCGTCGGCGAGCTCGGCCGACAGCCAGATCTCCTGGACCTTGCGGCGCTGAGCGATCAGCAGCTCGCGCACCGCCTGGCGACCCTCGACCTGCTCCCCACCGAGGCCCTTGCCGGCCGGGCGAGCGGGATGCGGGTCCCCGTCGCGGCGGATGGCACCGGTGCGGCCGGCGCCACGGGTCCGCGGCGCCGGGTTGCGTGGTGCCGGGGACCGGCGAGGCGTGGAGCGAGCACCGCCCGAACGACCGCTCGGAGCGCCCCCGCCCCCACGACCGCCCGAGCCTCCACCGGTGCGTCGACCGCCGGCTCCCGATGACGGCCGCGGCGACCGGCCACCGCCGCCACCACGACCGCCTGCACCGCGGCCTCGGCCGCCGCTCGAAGGACGTGGCCGGGGAGCGGAACTCACGACGACCCCCGGGTGATGACCACCGAGGCGAAACAGACGATCCCTTCACCACGGCCAAGAGCGCCGAGACCCTCCGGGCGTCGACCCTTCACGGACACCGGGGCCCCGGCGGCGTCAGCCAGTCGGTCCTGCATCTGCTCGCGCATGGGCGCCAGTCTGGGGGTCTCGCATACCACCGAGCAATCGGCGTTGCCGATGACCCACCCCTCGGCGCGAACATCGGCGGCGACCCGGCGAAGCAGCTCGATCGAGTCGGCGCCGGCCCAGACCGGGTCGGTGTCGGGGAAGTGCTGACCGAGATCGCCCAACCCGGCGGCACCGAGCAAGGCGTCGGCCACCGCGTGCGCCACCGCATCACCGTCGCTGTGTCCGACCAGCCCGGGGCCGGCGAAGACACAGCCACCGAGGACCATCGGCCGTCGAGGGTCGTCACCGACCCGATGGACATCGAAGCCCTGCCCGACACGCACCTCGAGGCTCATCGGCCGGCCCACCAGGAGCGGGCCCGCTGAAGATCGTCGGGCGTGGTGATCTTGACGTTGTGCGACTCGCCAGGGACCACGACGACCAACCCGCCCCGCCGTTCGACCAGCGTCGCGTCGTCGGTACCCTCGCCGCCGTCATCGTGGGCCCGGCGCAGCGTCGCGGCCCGGAACGCTTGCGGGGTCTGCACGGCGACCAACGACGCCCGGTCCGGCGTCGACGCCACCCGACCGGCCGAATCGACAACCTTGATCGTGTCGGTCACCGCCACCCCGGGCACGGCAGCGTCGACGGCGTCGTCGCCGCAGATGGCGTCGATGACCGCCGCGAACAGGTCGGGCGTGGCCAGCGGTCGAGCCGCATCGTGCACGCAGACCACCGTCGCCGACGGGGGGACCGCGGCCAGCCCGGCGCGCACCGATTCGCTGCGGCTCTGTCCCCCGGCCACGCCGCCCTCGCGCGCCACATCGGCGGGCGGCACGACGACGACGACGCCGTCGCTTGCCCGACGGGCGGTGGCGACGGCCGCATCGATGACGCGGAGTGAGTCGGGGGCGGTGGCGAGGAGCTCGTACTGCTTGGGACCGCCGAATCGCCGGCCACCGCCACCGCCGACCACGATGGTCCACACACAGCGCGCCGGGCGCTCGCCATCGAAGCTCACGCGGTCACGGTAGTACCCTGCCCCGCTTATGGGTCAGGATCACGACAGCGTTGTCGATGTGCTGAGCCAGGCCGACTTCTTCGCCGACGCCGGACGCGATGTGCTCACATCGCTTGCCGCACTCAGCGAACGACGGACGCTGGTGCGCGGCGACACTCTCTTCGACGAGGGCGACCCGCCCGACGCGCTCTATGTCGTCACCAAGGGTCGCATCGCCATCGCCATCGCCAACCCGATCGATCACCGCGAGAGCGTCGTGGCCCTGATGGAGGTCGGTGATCTGTTCGGCGAGATGGGAATGCTCGACGACCGACCCCGGTCGGCGATGGCCCGGGCGTTGCAACCCTCGGTGGTGGTGGCGATCCCGTATCAGCCGGTGATCAACATGTTCCACGACGACCCGCGGCTGCTCTGGAACGTCACCCGGCTGCTCGCCGGCCGCTTGCGCACGATGGACGAGGCGCTCGCCGACTCGGTGTTCCTCGACGTCACGGGGCGGACCGCCAAACGGCTGCTCGAACTGGCCGACGGGCACGACGACTTCACGCTGCCGGTCACCCAGGAGGAGTTGGCGGGCATGGTGGGGGCCTCGCGCGAGCGCGTCAACAAGGCGATCGCCAGCTTCATCCGCCTCGGATGGCTCGACCAGCGAGATCGGCACTACACGATCACCCAACGCGACCGCCTGGAGATGCGCGCCCGCTGAGGTGGTGACCGACGCTCGCCCTCAGGCGTCGCGGCGGTGGGTCCGCCACATCCCGAGCCCGGCCAGCACGACGACCCACAGCCCGAACCAGAGCCCTCCGGGCACCCGCCCGAGCCGGTCGGGGCTGGGGTCGACCTCGATCAGGTTGAAACCGGCCTGGTACGGCAACCAGCGGACCAGCCCGTCCCACCCGGCGACGTCGAAGAGGCCGGCCAGGATGCCCTCGACCAGCAGCGGCCACAGCAACAGGATGCAGATCGCCACCGGAGTGTTGCGGACGAGCAAACCAAGGCCGTAGCCACCGACGGTGAGCAGGACCGCCAGGACGAGGATCCCGACGAGCACGGCGCCGACGCCGTCGTCACCGAGGCTCTGATCACCGTCGGCGATCGCGCTTCCACCGATCCAGCCAAGGACCACGATCGTCGCCATCACGACGACGGTGACGGTGACCTGGACCGCCGGCTTGGCCAGCAGCGGACGCCATCGGTCCGGGAGCGCGGCGAAGGTCGGCCGGATCGTATTGGTGCCGAACTCGCTGGTGATCGACAGGATCCCGACCGTGCCGAGCAACAGCGCCGAGACCACACCGGTCCCTGCGATCAGCACGGCCATGTCGTCGCTGCGAATGTAGCCGTCGGCGAAGGAGCTGGTCAGCACCACGATGATCAGCGGGATGCCCAGCGCCAGCCCGACCATCACCCATGACGACGTCAGCGTGCGGAACTTGATCCACTCGGAGCGCACGGCGGCGATCATCGCCCACCTCCCGGCGGCATCGAGGGCGGACCCGGGGGTGGGCCCGGAGGCGCGGCGGGGGGCGGCGCAGGAGCCGCCTGGGGGCCCGGTTGGTAGCCCTGTTCGGAACGAAACTCCTGGTCGCCGGCGGTCGCCCGCAAAAACGCGTCCTCCAACGAGGCGGTCTGCGGGGAGAGCTCGTGGAGGACGATGCCGCCCCGGGCAGCAAGCTCGCCGATCTGTTCGATGGCCAACCCGTGGACCTCCATCCCGTCGCGCCCGTGGGGGGACACCGAGGCGGCTCCGGCCCGCTGGAGGTGCTCGGCAAACGGCGCCGGATCCGGGGTACGCACGCGCACCCACCGCTGGGCGTGCTGGTCGATGAACTGCTCGACGGGACCCTGGGAGATCAACCGGCCGCGGCCGATCACCACCAACTCGTCGGCCATCAACGAGATCTCGGCGAGCAGATGGCTGCTGACGAGCACCGACTTGCCCTGCCGAGCCAGCGCGGTGAGCACGTCACGGATCCAGCGAATGCCCTCGGGATCGAGCCCGTTGCCGGGCTCGTCGAGGATGACCGTGTGCGGATCGCCGAGGAGCACCCCGGCAAGGCCCAGCCGCTGCCGCATACCCAGCGAGTAGGTCTTGATCTTTCGCGTCGCGACGTGGCTGAGTCCGACGGTGCCCAGACACTCGTCGACGCGTTCGTCGGAGATCCCGTTCGCTGCTGCCAACCATCGCAGGTGGTTGCGACCGCTGCGCGCCGGGTGCACGTAGCCGGCGTCGAAGAGCGCCCCGACCTCGAACAGCGGGGTGCGCATCGCGGTGTAGGGCCTACCGTCGAACATCGTCGTGCCGCGCTGGGGCCGGTCGAGCCCGACCATGCAGCGCATGGTGGTGCTCTTGCCCGAGCCGTTCGGCCCGAGGAACCCCGTCACGCGGCCCGGCCGCACGTCGAAGCTGAGGCTGTCGACGGCCAGCTGGTGGCCGAAGCGCTTGGTGAGGTTGCGGATCTCGATCATGGTCTCGGCCGCGAAGTATGGCCCGGGGCGACCGCCCCGGGCCATCACCCTTCTCGTCAGTGAGCGACGATCAGCCCTGCTCGTCCAGCCATTGGGCGGCGACCTCTTCGGGCGACAGGGCGTCCACCTCCACCTGGACCATCAACGCCATCAGCGTCTCGGTGTCGAGCGCGGCGTTCACGCCGTCGAGCGTGGCGACCAGCGCCTCGTCGGCCACGTCGGTCCGCACGAGCGGGAGCACGGCCTCATTGGGCACCAACGGCACGTCGTCCTCCAGCGCCACGAGATCGGCGGTGGTGATCACCGACATCGTCGAGAAGAGGTTGCCGCAGTCGACCTGGCCGGCCTGCAACGCCTCGGACACACCGCTCACATCGAGCGGAACGAACTCGGCGGGGGCGGGAGCGTCAAGCAGCTGGGTGAAGCCGACCAGCCCGAACGGCGAGCGACCTTCGAACTCCGGGGGCGCGGCGAGCGTGATCTGGTCCATCGCGCCGGCAAGATCGGTCAACGTCGCCAGGTCGTGTTCCTCGGCCGCCGCGGCGGTGCAGACGATGACGTCCTTGTCCTCGGCGGTCGAGGGTGTCAGCACCTCCAACCCGTCGGGCAGCACCTCGCCGAGGGCGGCGACCTGCTCGTCGACATCGGCGGCCTCCGGCTGGGCGTCAGGGTCCTCGAGACGCAGCGCGTGCGCCAACAGCGAGTTGGTGTACTCGGGGACAAGGTCGATCTCGGCGTCGTTGATGGCACCGAAGTAGATCTCGCGGGCACCGATGCCGAGTTGGTAGCTGACATCGAAACCGGCCCCGGCGAGCGCCTGCCCGTAGATCTGGGCCAGCAGTTCGCTCTCGGGGAAGTCGGCCGACCCGACGACGATCTCGCCACTGCCGGCGGCCGTGCCACTGCCGGCGGTCGTGGTGGCGGTGCTGTCATCGACCACCGAGTCCTCGGTCGTCGTATCGGCGGCGTCGGTCTCCTCGGTCGTCGTATCGACGGCGTCGGTCTCCTCGGTCGTCGTGTCGACGGCGTCGGTCTCCTCGGTCGTCGTATCAGCCGCTGCGGTGTCGGCGGCGGTAGCGGGCGCGGTGTCCTCGTCGTCGTCGCCACAAGCCGCAAGGGCGAGTATCGGGACGAGCGCGATCGGGACGAATCGGCGAATGTTCACGGTGCCTCCTCGGGGGATTCCGCTCGACCATACCGAGCGCTCGCCGCGAGGGCGCGGCGACGTCACGCGTCGAGGGACACGGGTACCGCGGCGGTGGGGACCGGTGTTCGCCACCGGCGACGACGCGTCGCACGGGCGCGCACACCCGGCGACACCAGCACCCGCTGGGCCAACGCGAAGACCCCTTCGACGACCAGCACCAACACGATGATGGCGATCGATGCGCCGGCCATCATCTCGTAGTCCTGGGTCCGGGCTCCCAGCACGACGAAGTAGCCGAGCGTGCCCAGCCCGACCAGACCGGCAACCGTCGCGGTGGCGATCACCTGGTTGGCGGCCGAGCGGATGCCGGCGAGGATCAACGGCAAGGCATTGGGAACCTCGACCTGCCACAACCGCTGCCAGCGGGTCAGACCCATGCCGCTGGCCGCATCCCGGACGTCGGCAGGGACGCTCTCGATGCCGGCGACGGTGTTCAACACGATCGGGGGGATCGCCAGGATGACCAGCGACGCGATCACCGGCCACACCGACAACGGCCGCCAGCGGAACACCAGCATCACCACCCCGATGGTCGGGATCGCCCGCCAGAGACCGGCGACGTTGGCGGCCAGGAACTTGCCCTTGCCGGTGTGACCGATCGCCAGCCCGATCGGCAGCCCGATGGCCACCGCCGCGGTCGTCGCCACCAGCGAGTACCACAGATGCTGGATCACGCGTCGCGAGATGTCGTCGCCGCCCGGGCCCCAGTTCGACCAGGTGGTCAACCAGCGCAGTCCGTCGAGGATCGCGTCCATCGCTCCTCAGACCGCCGCCCGCCGCACCCGCGTCCAGGGGGTGACCGAGCGGCCGGCGAGATAGATGACCAGATCGAGGACCAGCGCCAGCACGATCACCGCGATCAGCGCCGCCCACACCTCGATGTCGATGTCACGGCGGTACCCGTCGATGAACATGCGACCGAGGGCACCGCGACCGATGATTCCGGCGACGCTGATCATCGACACCGTCGACACCGTCGCCAACCGCAGCCCGGCGATGATGCCCGGCATGGCCAGCGGCAGCTCGATCGCGACGAACCGCCGCAGCGGGCGATAGCCCATGCCGTCGGCCGATCGGACCACCGACTCGGGCACCGTGCGCAGCGACTCGACCATGTTGCGCACGAGGATCACCAACGTGTAGATCGCCATCGCGATCACGACCGGTTTGTCGTTGAGGTACCCGACGATCCCGCCGAGGACGACGAACATCGTCAGGGCCGGGATCGAATACAGCGCGTTGGTCACCGCCAGCAGTACGGGATAGAGCCGGTGGTTGCGCACCGCGACGTAGGACAGCGGCAGGGCGACGACCGCGCCGAGCACGACGGCGAGCAGCGTGTAGCGAAGGTGTTGGATCGTGTAGTACCAGATGACGTCCCAGTTGCCGGCGAGTTGGCGACCGCTCCAGCTCGGCGGAACGCTCACCCATCGCCCGATCACGACGATGTCACCGGCTCGCCGACGGGTCGGGCCGGCTCGTGGTCGGCTGGGGAGCGGTCGGGCCCGTCGGCCCGGTCGGCCTCCAGCGCGTCGAAGCGGGCGTGGATCGAGTACCCGACCGGTCGCCCGTCGGATCCGACGTCGAGCTGACGGTCGCCGAGGAAGTTCGTCACGAAGCTCGACGCCGGCGACTCCATCAGCTCGGCCGGTGTCCCCATCTGAGCGAGGCGACCACCGGGTTCGAGCACGGCGATGCGATCACCGAGCGCGATCGCCTCGTCGACGTCGTGGGTCACGAAGACGACCGTCTTGCCGAGGTCGCGTTGCAACCCGGCGAACTCGCGCTGGAGCTGCGCCCGCACGATCGGGTCGACGGCGCCGAACGGCTCGTCCATCAGCAGCACGGGCGGATCGGCGGCCAGCGCCCGCGCCACTCCGACCCGTTGTTGCTGGCCGCCCGAAAGCTGAGCCGGGAACCGGCTCCCCATGTCGGCGTCGAGCCCGACGAGCGTGAGCAGCTCGTCGACCCGGTCGGCCATCCGTCGCTTGTCCCAGCCGATCAGCTTGGGGACCGTCGCCACGTTCTGGGCGACGGTGCGGTGCGGGAACAACCCGCCCTGCTGGATGACGTAGCCGATGTCGCGACGCAACTCGTGGACCGGGACGGTGGTCACCTCGCGTCCCGCCACCGTGAGGCGCCCTTCGGTGGGTTCGATCAGCCGGTTGATCATCCGCAGCGTGGTCGTCTTGCCCGAGCCCGAGCTGCCCACCAGGGCGACCACCTCGCCCTCGGCGACGGTGAACGACAGGTCATCCACCGCGGTCACGGCGTCGTCGCCGTGACCGAATCGTTTCGTCACCTGATCGAGCTCGATCATCCGTGCACCATAGGTGACCCGCCCGGCGCAGCGCCGGGCCGTGTCAGCCGGCGTCAGCGCTCGGGCCGGGCGAGCGCTTCGGCGATCGGTGTCGATCCGCGGTTGAACCGGATGGTCCGCCCCACTGTCGCGGGCTGATCGATCACCGCCGCCACGACCCGGGCCACGTCGGCCCGGGGGACCTCGGTGGCGTGCCCGTCGGTGAGCTCGATCGAACCGGTGGCGGGCCCGTCGACGAGCCGGCTCGGGCCGAGGATCGTCCAGTCGAGCGGGCTGGCCCGGAGGTGGTCGTCGGCGGCCGCTTTGGCCGCTGCGTAGTGGTGGAACGGGTTTGACGGCGGGACGTCGTCGATCCCCGATCCGGTGTAGGACACCATCACGTAGCGACCGACGCCGGCGGCGACCGCCGCGTCGATCGATCGAATCGCCGCGTCGCGGTCGACGGCGACGGTCCGTGCCGGGTTGCCACCGCCGGCCCCGGCCGACCAGATGACGGCATCGTGGCCACCGACCAGTCGGGTGAGCGCGTCGAGATCCATCCTTTCGACGTCGGCGACGACCGCTCCGGCACCGGTGGCGGCGACCGCCGGCGCATGGTCCGGGTTGCGGATCACGGCGTCGACGGTGTGGCCGGCCACCGTCAACAACGGCGAGGTCAACATCGCCACCTTCCCGTGGCCACCGATCAGCAGGAGGCGTGACATCAGCGGGCGAAGGTGTCGAGCATCAGGTCGATGTCGGGGCCGAGCGGATACAGGATCGGGCAGGTGCAGCCGCTGGCGACGTACTCGGCGACCTTGGCGAGCACCTCGTCGGGCTCACCCGACGCCGTGCACCGCTGGACCACCTCGTCGGGCACCAGCCTGGACGCCGCCAGCACCTGTTCATGGGTGGCCGGCCAGGTCATCACCTTCCCGATCTCGTCGAGCAGAGCCTGGGGCACCCCGGACGCCTTCATGATGTGCGGCTGCTGTCCGAGGTATTGGGTGACCAACAGCCGGGCGGCGTCGAGGGCCGCCTGACGGTCCCGATCGACGCTGCACACGATCAGCTGCGGCCGATCGAGCTCGTCGAGGCTGCGACCTGCCCGCTCGGCACCGCGGGTGAGCGCCGCCATCGCCGTGACGTTGTAGGCCGGGTCGACCAGGTAGTTGAGCACGGCGCCGTCGGCGATCTGGCCGGTCAGCTCCATCATCTGCATCCCGGTGGCGCCGATGTAGATCGGCACGTCCTTGGGGCGGCGCTGTTGATACACGTAGTCGAGCTCCACCCCGTCGAGGTGGACGTGGTAGCCGTCGATGCTGACCGTCTCGTTGCCCAGCAGGCCGCGCATCGCCGTCACGACCTCGCGCATCACCCGGAGCGGCTTGGCCCGGTCGATGCCGACCTTGGTGGCCAGCGGGTCCCACCAGGCACCGAGCCCGGCGATGATCCGGCCGGGAGCGAGATCGTCGAGGGTCGAGAAGGTGCTGGCCAGCCGGGCGGCGTTGCGGGTCCAGATGTCGATCACCCCCGAGCCGATCTTGATCCGCTCGGTGGTCGCCGCGAACGCCGCCATCGGCACGACGGCGTCGCGCACGAGGCGGCTGTCGGCCTGCCACACGGCATCGAACCCGCGGGCCTCGGCCTTGCGCACGATGTCGATCATCTGGCGCAGGTCGTGAGCGTCCTGCAGATAGAGGGCGACGGGATAGTCGGTCGACGCGCTCGGCATGCCCCCATCCTCGCGCTCGCGAACCATGGACGGGCTCAGGGTCCGTCAGAGTCGGGAGAACAGACGCGCCGCCTGCTCGGCGGCATGGGCGCGCACCTCGGCGGCGTCGACACGCACCGGTCGGCCATCGGTCACCAGCGCCTCACCGTCGGCGCGGATGACCTCGGCGACCCGCGTCCCCGGGGTGAAGGCGACGTGCCACGGCGAATCGGCGTGGTCGTAGCTCCACGTCACCCGGTCGTGCCTAGCGTCGGGGAAGTAGCGGTAGCCCGTCTCCAGCCAGGACCAGGCGGTGTCGGGGACGGCGGTGACGTCGTCGGCGCGGTGGGCGACGTAGGCGAGACGGAACTCCTCGAGCATGTCGGCACCGATGCCGTCGGTGCCCAACACGATGGCGTTGGGTCGGGCGGCGGGCCGGGCGTAGCCGACGTGGTTGTTCATGTTGCTGCGGGGGTTGTGGGCGATCGTGCCGGGCAGGTCGCGCTCCAGCCCGACGCAGTGCACCAGCAGCCAGTCGGGCCGGGCGAGACCGACCAGACGATCGCCGGCGGCATGATCCTCGGGGCCTTCGGCAACATGGATGTGCACGCCGACGCCGAGGTCGGCAGCCAAGCCGGCGGCCGCCGCCAACGTGTCGTCGCGACAGGTGAACGCGGCGTGCACGCCGACCATGCCGGCGCCACCGGCGCGGATGAACCGTTCGTTCTCGACGAGGCCTCGACGGGCACCATCGCCACCGTGGCGGTCGGTGACGCCGTAGGCCGTGATGACCCGCACACCGACATCGGCACAGGCCTCGGCGATCACGTCGAGGCTGCCCTCGATGGCGTTGGGGCTCTCGTGGTGGTCGATGATCGCCGTCGTTCCGGACAGCACCGCTTCCATCGCCCCCAGCCGGGCGCTGGCGCGCAGCATGTCGAGATCGAGGGCGGCGTCGAGCCGCCACCAGATCTGTTCGAGGATCTCGCCGAAGGTGGTCGGCGTCGAAGGCGGCGCCGGCATCCCGCGAGCCAGGGTCGAGTACAGATGGTGGTGGCCACACACCATCCCCGACGTCTGCGCACCCATCGGCCCGATGGTAGGCCCGGCCCGGCACACACGGGTCGCTTGGGTACTGTCGGACGGCGATGGTCGTCACCGTCGTCATCCTCGCCGTCTTGTTGGTGGCCGCCCTGATCGGGCTGGCGGTCAGCCGCCGCCGCCTCGGTGCGTCGCGCGCCGCCGTCGCCGCCGCGCAGACCGCCGCCACCGGCCACGCCGAGCAAGCGGCCGTCGCGGCAGCCGCCCGAACCGCCGCCGAGTCCGCCCGCGACGAGGCCGACCTGGCCCGCACCGAAGCCGAGCGACGGGCCGCGGCGGCCGAGAAGGAAGCGGCGCGGGCGACCGAGCAGGCCGTAGCGGCCGACGGGCACGCCGCCACCGCCACCGCCGAGCGTGAACGGGCCCAGGCCGAGACGGAGGCGGCGGCACGGGCCCGGGTCGACGCCGAGGAGCGGCTCGCGATGTTCGAGCAGCGTGCCCGCGAGGCCGAAGCGGCCCAACGGGCCGCCGGTGACGACATCGAGCGGGCCGAACGCACCGCCCCGGCCGCCGACGGTCGGCTCGACGCACAGGTGCTGTGGGCGTTGGAGAAGGCCCGGACCGAACGCACGTGGCGCTACAGCGTCGCCGTCGACCCCACCGCGTCGCCGTTCACCGACGCCGGGGTCGCGCTCTCCGACGCCATCCAGGTCGAGCTGGACGCGGCGCGCGAGGAGGTCGGCGCCGAGGTCGACCTCGATGCCTCGTTGCCCGACGGTTTGAGCGCGGCGGGTGCGGTGTTGACCCTGCGCGTCGTCCAGGAACTGGTCGCCGACCTGGTGCGCCGGGCCGAGACGACGACGCTGCGCCTCCGGCCCGACGGCGACGACCTCGTGGTGACGGTCGAGGCGGTCGACGAGGACGGGCAACCGGTCGTCCCGCTCGCACTGCCGATCCCGGCGACCAACGCACTGGTGCCGCTGACCGACGGTGTCCGCGTGCGCGCCGTGACCGGCTGAGCGCTACCGGGCCGGCGCGGCGTAGCGTTCGCGCAGCTCGCGTTTGAGGATCTTGCCGGTGGCATTGCGTGGCAGCTCGGTGTCGATCAGCCACACGTGGGCCGGCACCTTGAAGGCGGCGAGGCGCTGGGCGACATGGTCGCGCACGGCATCGGGGGTGATCGTCGAGGCGTCGCGCCGCCGGACGACGGCTCCGACCTCCTCGCCGAGACGGTCGTGGGGCACCCCGATGATGGCCGCGTCGATGATCTCGGGGTGCTCGTAGAGCGCCGCTTCCACCTCGGCGGCATAGATGTTCTCGCCGCCGCGGATCACGACGTCCTTCAGCCGGTCGACCACGTGCAGATCGCCGTCGTCGTCGATGCGGCCGAGGTCACCGGTGTGGAACCACCCGTCGCTGAACGCCCGCGCCGTCTCCTCGTCCAGCCCGTAGTAGCCCCGCACCACCGTGGGCCCCTTCAGCCAGATCTCACCCACCTCACCGGCCGCCACCGCCTCTCCGTCGACTCCGGCGACGCGGACATCGATGACCGGGGAGAGTGGCCGACCGACGCTCTCGGGTTTGGCGACGTAGCGGGCACCGAAGTTGCCGACGGCGGCACCAGTCGTCTCGGTGAGCCCGTACCCGTTGCCCGGCGCGGTGCGCGACGCGCTCTGGCGGTCGATGCGTCGCACCAGCTCGGGGGGTACGAGCGTGGCCCCCGAGCTGATGCCGCCGAGCGACGCCAGCTCCGAGCCCATCGCCTGGGCCGTCTCGAGCAGCTCGAAGACCGTCGTGGGCACCCCGGCGAGGGCGGTGACCTGCTCGCTGTCGATCAGGCGCACCGCCTCGGGCGCGTCCCACTTGTACATCAGGACGATCTTGCCGCCGCCCGCCGTGTAGGGCATGAGGAACGACGGCAGACCGCCGACGTGGAACAGCGGGAAGGTCAACAGGGTCGCCATCGGCGGCGCCGGTTCGGTGGACGCCGGTTGTTCGAGGGCGGCGACCGCGCCGCGATAGCCCATCTGCGTCAGGAAGTTGGTGTAGTTGCGGTGGGTCTGGGTGGCGCCCTTGGGTCGGCCCGTCGTCCCCGAGGTGTACATGATCACGGCGTCGTCGTCGGGGTCGATGTCGACGTCGGCCAGCTCGGGGGCGTCGCCGGCGACCGTCTCGGCGAACGACACCGAGTCGGGCAGGGCGCGGTCGGTGCGGACGAGCACGGTGGTTCGAACGGCGGTGGCGGCCAGGTGCGGTGCCAACCGCTCGGCGCGCTCGTCATCGGCGACCAACACGAGCGCGCCCGAGTCGGTCAGCCCGTAGGCCAGTTCGGGACCGGTCCACCACGCGTTCAGGGGCACGGCGACGGCGCCCACGGCCTGGGTGGCCCAGAAGGCGATCGCCCATTCCGGGTAGTTACGCATCGCGATCGCCACCCGATCCCCCTGGCCGACACCCTGCTCGCCCAACCAGCTGGCGAAGGCCTGCACCTGGCGGTGAGCGGCGGCGAAGGTGGTGCGCTCGTCGCCGTACACGAGGTAGGGGGCGTCACCGTGGGCGGCGCTGGCGTCCCACACCGCCCGCAGCGAGGCGGGCGCGTGCTCGAAGACCTTGGTCGGCACACCGCGGATCTCGATGGTCGCGACCTCGTATCCGGGCAGGTCGGGCATGTCAGGGTTCACGAACCCTTGACTACCGAACCCGGTCGTGCCGTGGGGAGTCGGGCGGTCGCCCGCCAACCGTCGGACCCCCCGCGTCAGGAGCTGGCGGGGCGCATCGGCAGCGTCGAGCGCCACTCGCCGTCATGAGCGTGGAGCGCGGCGGCGACCGCCGGGGCGGTCGGCACCAGCCCGATCTCGCCGACACCCTTGATGCCGTAGGGCGAGCGGGGCTGCGGGACCTCGACGAGTTCGACGTCGATGGCCGGTACGTCCTTGGCCCGCAGGATGCCGAGCTGGCGGAGCGTCGACAAGACCGGGAAGCCCGTGTCGGGGTCGGTGGGGAACTCCTCGCTGAGCGCATAACCGAGGCCCATGTGGACGCTGCCTTCGATCTGGCCGGCGCACAGCTGCGGGTTGACGGCGTGACCGACGTCGTGGATGGCGATCATCCGCTCGACCCGGCCGGAGTCGGGGTCGACGACGGCGAGTTGGGCGGCGTAGCCGAACGCCGAGTGGATCGTCGGGTTGGGGTTGTCGGGGTCGCCGAGCTTGGCGGTCCAGTCCACGACGTGCTCGCCGTGGTGGTCGACATCGGGCCGGCAGCCGGCGGCCGTCGCTGCCGCGCAGGCCCGTTGCACCGCGCCGGCGGCCATCAGGGTGCCGCGAGACCCGGTGGTCTGGCCGAAGCCGAGCGGGCGTGTGGTGTCGACGATGACGTCGATGCGTCCGGGGTCGATGCCCAGCTCCTGCGCCGCCACCTGGAGCGCGACGGTGTGCACACCCTGGCCCATTTCGGTCCAGCCGTGTCGGACCTCGACCCGATCGTCGGTGGAACGGAACCGCACGACGGCGCCCGACACCTCGCGGAACCCGTTGCCGAGCCCGGAGTTCTTGAGCCCGAGCCCCAGCCCGACCGCCTTGCCGGCGGCGATGGCGGCGTCGTAATGCGGTCGCATGGCGTCGAGACAGGCCTCGGCGCCGGCACAGCCCTCGTCCATGATCTGGCCCGGGCCCCAGACCTCGCCGGGGTGGATGACGTTGCGTTTTCGGATCTCCCAGCCGCTGATGCCGACCCGCTCCGCCAGCCGGTCGAGCACCCCCTCCATGGCGAACTGGGCCTGATTGGCGCCGAAGCCGCGGAAGGCGCCGCAGACCAGGTTGTTGGTGCGCGCGGCGATTGCCTCGACGTCGACGTCGGGGACCCGGTAGGGCCCGGTGGCATGGCCGGCGGCGCGTTCGAGCACCTTCATGCCCACCGAGGCGTAGGCGCCCGAGTCGCCGACCGCCCGCACCTTGATCGCCGTGAGGTGACCGTCGGTGTCGCAACCCGCCCAGTACTCGAGCCGCACGGGATGACGCTTGGCGTGCATCCGGAAGCTCTCCTCGCGCGACAGCGTGCAGCGGACCGGGCGTCCCAGCAGCCACGCCGCGAGGGCGGCGTGGGCCTGGTTGGACATGTCCTCCTTGCCACCGAAGGCGCCGCCGTTGGAGACCAGCTCGACGGTGACCCGCGCGGTGTCGACGCCGAGCATCCGGCAGATGTCATCGCGGTCGTCCCACACGCCCTGGCCGCCGGAGTAGACGTGCATCGTGCGGTCGTCGCCGTCGCCGGTGGGCACCGCCAGGGTGGATTCCGGTTCGAGGAAGGCGTGCTCGATGCGTTGGGTCTGGAACACCTCGTGCACGGTGTGGGCGCTGTCGGCGAGTCCGGCGTCGATGTCACCGCGGGCGTAGGTGCTGCGCGACAGGACGTTGTCGGCGGTGCCCCACACCGCCACCTCGGCGTCCGGTTCGATGGCGGCGAGCGGGTCGGTGACCGGTGTCAGCACGTCGTAGTCGACGGCGACCAACCCGGCGGCGGCGCGTGCCTGTCGGCGGGTCTCGGCGACGACGATGGCGATGACGTCACCGGCGTAGGAGGTGCGACCGCCGATGGGGATCATCACCGGCCAGTCCTTGAGGATGATCCCGACCCGTGTCTCGGCGGGGATGTCGGCGGCGGTGAACACGGCGACCACGCCGTCGGCGGCGGCGGCGGCGGCGGTGTCGATCCCGGTGACGTCGGCCCGGGCGTGATCGGTGAGGTACAACGCCGCGTGGAGCATCCCGGGGACGCGGAGGTCGTCGACGTAGCCGCGGTCGCCCAGCGTGAGCTCGGCCGCTTCGTACTTGGTGCCGGACTGCCCGACGCCGGCGCCCAGACGCGGTTGGAAGGTCTTGCCCTTGGCCACGGCTTCGATCGCGTCGAGGATCTTGACGTAGCCGGTGCACCGGCAGAGGTGGGCGCCGAGGTGCGGCTTCATGGCCTCGCGGTCGACATCGGCGCCCTTGCGGTCGATCTGCGCCTTGGCCCGCATGACGATCCCGGGGATGCAGAAGCCGCACTGCAACCCGCCGCAGGCGGCGAAGGCATCGGCGAAGGTCTGACGCTCGGCGGGGTCGACGCCTTCCAGGGTGACGATGGACTTCCCGGCAACCCGCGCCAACGGCAGGTTGCAGCTGACCACCGCCTTGCCGTCGACCATCACGGTGCAGCACCCGCACTGGCCCGACGGCGAGCAGCCGTCCTTGGGTGAGGTCACATCGAGCTCGTCGCGCAGCGCGGAGAGCAGGTGCGGGTGATCCTCGGCCACCGACACGGCGCGACCGTTGACCGTGAACTCGACGCTCATGGCTTGACAGTTTGTCAAAGACAGCGGCGGCACCGCCACGTCCCGCGGGCGACGTAACACGGCGTTCACCACCGGCCCGCCGGGCGGGCGATCCAGGTACGTGACCGCCACTGCCAACACCCCTCCGGTTGCGACGCCCCGTCGAGGGCCTGCGACCGTTCCTCGACCAGTCGCTGTTGGCGCCGATGCGCGAGCGCGGCGCTGGCGCCGTGGTGTTCACCCTCGGCTCGTCGGCGCTCGCCCCGACGCCGATGATGGCCCAAGTGGGTATCGCTCTGAGTGGGCTGCGCCATCACCTGATCGGCCTCGCCGGCGAGGTCACCGACCGCGGGGTGCACGTCGCGGTTGCCGTGATCGGCGGGCTCATCCTCGGCAGCGACCTCCAACGCACCTGGGTTCCTGACGCCAACGCCGGGTTCCCCGGGGCGCTCGATCCGTCCGACATCGCCGTCACCATCGACGAGCTCGTGGCGAGCGGCGACGTCGAGCGACGCATCGGCCCATACGCCCAAGGACATTGACGGCGTTCGCCGCGCCCGGCGAGCTACTCGGCGGTGGCGGCGATCGACGGGGGCAACAGGATGCCGTCGATGAGATGGACGACCCCGTTGCTCGCCGCCAGGTCGGCCTGGACGATGCGTGCCTGTCCCCCGTTGAGCACGACGACGCCGTCCGCCAACGTCACGGTGATCTCCTCACCCTGGCGCGTCGCCAGGGTGGTGCCGGCGTCGATCGCGGCGGTCAACTCGGCGCCGTCGACCGTGTGATAGAGCAGCAGCTGGTCGAGCAGTTCGAGGTCGACTCGCAGCGACTCGGTGAGCACCGGGTAAGCCGCGGTGAACGCCGCGAAGGCGTCATCGTTCGGCATCAGCACCGTCACCGGCCCGGCACCGCTGACCGCCTCGTTGAAGCCCGGCGCGAACCCGGCGTAGCCGGCCACGATGCCGGCTCCGGCGCCGGCGGCCACCTCCAACACCGTGCCGCCGCCGTCGGCGTCGGGCGGGGGCGCCGAGCCAGCGGGCTCGGGGAGCGACACCGAAGTGGACGGTGTGCGCGACGGTGGGAGCCCGAAGATGGACTCCAGGTCGTCGAGGATCAGGTGGGCGCCGAAGATGCCGACGCCGCTCATCCAGTGGTCGTCGGACACCGCGTGCACGTCGCCGCGCTGCACGGCGCCGAGCGTTCCCCACAGCG
This sequence comes from Desertimonas sp., assembly GCA_047972065.1. Classification (GTDB taxonomy): domain Bacteria; phylum Actinomycetota; class Acidimicrobiia; order Acidimicrobiales; family Ilumatobacteraceae; genus JALZMG01. The sequence continues at coordinate 564 of JBKEAH010000109.1, read as the reverse complement.
GCCGCTCCTGCATCTCATCGACCTGCTCAGCGACGGCAGCGTCGTCGAACACGGTGTAGATCAGCACGTCGGCGTCGGCCCGACCGAGCTCCTCCTCGCTGATCACCTGCATGAACTCCTCGGGGTCCTGCTGGCTGTCGGGCCGCGCCAGCCCGGCGTCGGCGAGCACGGTGCCGCTGAAACTCGCCGGCTGGTAGAGCCTGATCACGTCGAGAAACCGCACCACCGAGATGGTCGGCGAGTCGGCGACCTCGTTGATCGTCGCTCCCGTGGTCGCGGCGCGGGATTCGTACTCGGCGATCAACTCATCGGCTCGTTCGGTCGCCCCCGAGGCCGCGGCGGTGAGGCGCAGGTTGTCCTTCCATCCGGCCCCGGCCGACTCGGTCGCGATCGTCGGGGCGATCGCCGACAGCTCGTCGTAGACCTCCTCGTGGCGTGCCGCTGCGGTGAGGATCAGGTCGGGTTCGAGCAGGGCGATCGCTTCGAGGTTGGGGGACAGGAGATCTCCGACCCACACCGCATCGGCGGCATGCTCGGTGATCGCCTCACCGAAGTAGGCCGGCA